>JANXDJ010000067.1 GCA_025059545.1 Archaeoglobaceae archaeon | reverse complement strand
ATGTTTTCAACGACTCTCTCAAAGAAGTCTTTTTTCGTGATCCTTTTGTAGCCTTCTCTGCTTCCCGCATCAAGACTGATCATGACTATGTCAAACTCTTCACAAATTTTTGGAGTTAATAGGACACCATTTGTCTGTAAATCTAATCTTATTTCTCCAAAAATCTCCCGAAGAGCTTTTGCAATCCTAATAACCTCTTTCTCTCCCGCTAAAAGTGGTTCTCCGAATTGCGAGATCGTTATAGCCTTTGGATTCATTTCACCGTAGTAGCCCGGCTTGGGCAAACCTTTAGCCTTTGCAATTCTCGAATAGCAAAAAATGCAGTCCAAATTGCATTCATTTGTGATCTCATAGCTTGGATGATGCTTTGGATTTTCAACTTCACTGATCCCTTCGCAGTGCTCGCAGTGAAGCGGATATTTTAATTTTTTTATATAATAATTCATATTTTATCAAAGAGCTTCAAGATGAACTCAGATAACCTCATAGCATCTTCTTTGCCCTTCATGATCGTTTTTGTTGCAAAAACATTTTTTGAGACGAGTCTTGAATCCACTTCATCAACTATAAGCGCAGAAAGAAAGTCCTTGTAGACTTCAAAAACTCCCAATGGCGACACTTCATAGCCCTTTGCCTTCATAAACTTTCCCGCTGGACCGCTGAGCGGGTTATTGCCGACTATTGGCGAAACTGCAATCACTTTCTTACCTTTCAACCTTTTTCTAAACTCTTCCACACTTAAAATCGGATTAATGCTCGTTATAGGATTGCTTGGTCCTATGAGCACTTCATCATTTTTCTTAAGCTCTTTCAGAACCTCCTCCGGGATCTTTGCGTCTTCAATGCCCTTGAAGTATATGTCGATAACTTCTGGAGCACCTTTCTTCTTAACCCAAAATTCCTGAAAGTGCATTTCCCCTTCTGGAGTCACAATTGTGGTCGCAACCTCTTCATCGCACATCGGATAAATGCTATGCTTCACACCATAAGCTTTCGCAACGATTTTGGTTGCTTCGACAAGGCTTTTACCTTTCCTAAGCTCTTCACTTCTAAGAATGTGTGTCGCTCTGTCGAGATCTCCAACAGCCATGAACTCATCAAATCCGAGCTTTTTTAGCCTTTCGTGGGTTAAGAAGCTGTCCCCCTTTACCCCCCACCATCTTTCCTCATCTATGATCCCAGCGAGAGCGTAAATTACGGAATCTATGTCGGGACAGATCTTATTTCCTGAGATCCAAATGTCCTCCGCGGTGTTAACTACTACACAGAAATCTGAGACTTCTTTTAGCCCAATTAGCAGTTTTGGTGTCCCCGTTCCTCCAGAGAGAACGATCATCTAAAGATCTCTCCAAACTCCTCTATGCTTTTTTCGCTGTTAATAAGTTCTCTAAGAACACTTTCAAGCTCCGAGAGCTTTACTCTAACTTGCCTTGTAGTATCTCTGTCTCTTATGGTTACAGTGTTATCTTCGAAAGTCTGATGGTCTACAGTTATGCACAAAGGTGTCCCAATTTCATCAAATCTCCTATATCTCCTTCCTATGCTTCCAGAATCGTCGTAATCTGTGTAAAAACCACTCTTACGTAGTAGATCAACGATTTCGAGAGCTTTTGTTGTGAAAGGTTCTCTTGAAAGCAATGGTAGAACCGCAACCTCTATAGGAGCCATTCTTCTTTTCAGCCTTAGAACCTTTCTTTCTTCCCCTTCAACGACGTCCTTGTCGAAAGAATGCTCCAAGACGGTGTAGGTTATTCTGTCAAGTCCGAATGAGGGTTCTATGACATGTGGGATAATTCTTTCTCCGCTAACCTCTTCCTCAACTTCTTGAATAGTGTAGAATTCCTTTCCAAGCTTTATTTTCTCTCCATCCACTTCGATCTCGATCTCTTCTGAGTTTACTTCAATCTTTTCAAGAGCTTCAACGATCTTTTTCGCCTTTGATTTGAAAACTGGTCCAAGAGCACTCATTTTCGGAATAGCTTTTTTCTTTTTAACGACTATTGGTTCCGTATAAGGAATAAAGACGCTCATGTCTTCTCCACTGAATTTAATGTGTCTCGAAAGATCGTAATTTGTTCTATCCGCAATTCCAACGATCTCGATCCATCCATAGCTCATTAAAGCTTCAGCATCCCAGCAGTCGGTAGCGTAATGAGCCTTTTCATCATCCTTGTGCTGTCTAAATCGAAGTTTCTCATCTTTTACACCAACAGCAAGCAGAAATCTTCTTGTTTTACCTATGAAATAGGCAAGAACTTCATTCGCAATGATCCCTTTCTTCACCGCCTCTTCAAGAGTAATCTTGTGCGTTTTGTCGAACTTGTCAACGAGAGTCAATGTGTCATTTGCAAGATCTTTAAAATTCGGATGCTTTTTCTCTGCTGGATGAACAAAGAACTCTAATTCAGCTTGGTTAAACTCTCTAAGCCTTATAACTCCTTGTCTCGGGCTGATTTCATTTCTGAATGCTCTGCCAATTTGAGCAACTCCGAAAGGAAGCTTGTCTCTGAAGTAGTTGGATAACCTTCTGAAGTCTATAAAGATCCCTTGAGCGGTTTCTGGTCGAAGATATCCGAGTTTACCTTTCCCCGCTCCTATTTTTGTAGAAAACATTAAATTCATCGGAAAAGGTTCTCCGAAGTTGCCACCACATTCGCATTTTAGCTCATAGACTTCTATAACTTCCTTTATAGCATCTTTCGTTGGCTCAACTTCAAGATTTAGTTTCTCCTTGACGTAATGATCCGCTCTGTAAACTCTCCCGCATTTTTGACACTCTATTGCGGTGTCGACGAAAGAAGTCGCGTGCCCAGAAGCGATGAAGACTTCTTCAATGCCAATAAGCGGGGTGTCGATTTCTGCAACTCTTTCACCTATTACAAAGAATTCACGCCAGATCTCTTCTATCTTTCTTCTGAGATTGTTACCAAGAGGAGCATAATCTATAAATCCCGCCATACCTCTATATATCTCAAAAGATTGCCAGAGGAAGCCACGTCTGATAAGCATCTCCATCAGGTCGCTCATGCAAGAACGAATGCGTTCAACTTAAAAGTTTTAAGGTTATTCTCTTACAACGCAATCAATCAAAAATTTTTGCTTTAGTCATTTCCGATCTCTTTTTGTCCATTAATTTTTCAAAGAAGGACTTTTTAACCCTAAAGACTTTTCTCTTGCTAAGTATGGTTAATACCCTATGAAGTCGATATAATGCACTTTGGCGATTCATCCTCCATTTTAAACAGTTTTTGAAATAATTTTTCAGTTAAGAACCATTGTATAAGGAGTTCTTTTTCTATTTGTTTGTAATTTGGATATTCCTCGCTTATTGTCTGCCAGAAGGCTTTGTTATGTTTTCTATGCCTTAGATGGGTTACTTCATGGTAGACTATGTATCTTATCTTTTCCTCTGGTAAGCAAACGAGCTTTAAGTTAAGACTTATGTTTCCATTGCTTGAACAGCTTCCCCACTTTGTTTTCTGCTGTCTAATAGTTATTTTCTTTGGTTTGAAGCCTGTTTTAGCGAAGTAATCGTCTACTATCTCTACAATCTTCTCTTTTAGAATTCTTTTTAATTGATCTATCACTTGCTTTCTATGTTTCGGGTTTTTAGGGTCTAAAACTATTTTCTTTCGCCCGCAGTCTATTATTGGCTTTTCAACGTTGGCATTTTCTATAGAATACTTTTCTCCTAAGACCATGAATTGTTCCGATTCATCGGTGTTTTTTATCGCCTCTTGGATCTGATTCCATTTTCTCTCTATCCATGCCTTGCGCTTCGCTATTATCTCTTCTGGGTCTTTCATGTGGTAAGGTAGTATTATTAGTAGCTGTAGACCCTTGAACTCCAGTCTTGGATACTTGACTTTTCTGTGCTCGACCTTGTAGGGGATTTCCATGATCTCAGCCCACCTTTTTCAGATTCTCCATAATCTCGTTGAATATTTTATCTCTATCTTCAAACTTTAGTCCGGGAATTTTTCTTATTTGAGACCTTATTTTCAGCCCAACCTTCTTTGTTGATTCCGTTTTCTGGTTCCATCCAGAAAATAATAACCCCTCTTTTTCGAGTTCAATTACCAATTTTTTGACCGAGTCTATTAGCTCTTGCGATTTTCCAACCGCCTTTTCAATTGGTATTAATATGCTTAGCTCTCTGTCGCTTAACTCTTTTCTTCTTGCCTGTATCTCGTTTATCTCTGTAACTACCTGCTTTAGCTCATTGTATGCGTCTTCCGTTTTTATTCTCCGATCTCTGATCTCCTGTAGTATTCTGTTTACTCTCTCGCCTATTGTTTCGAGGAATGGACTTCTCGATTTCTCTGTATAGACGAACTTTCTTATGTCAAAGACCATGTTGCTTACCCTCTCCGCTATATCTGAGTATTTCTCCTGTAAACTCTTCAGATACTCCTCATCAAGCTTTATTGCTGGGAATAGTTCCTCTATTTTCCCCAAATCTATGCTTTTTTGTATGATTTCGAGAGTTTTTGGAAAGTATTTTCTGACATAGCCATCTACGTCTTCGAAGTCCCTTTTTCGATGTAGATATGTATAGTAGATCTCCGTTAAGGCGGTGTATCTTTCTTGGTATCTGATCTTCTCCGGGCTTGGACCTAATATTTCAAAGAGTCTTCTTAGGCGCTTATAGTTTGATAAGAATTTTTTGGCTTTTTCTTCATCTATTAGAAGTGAGTTTGTTATTCTTTTTAGAGTTTCTCGGTCAAATCTTAGTCTTTTAGCAGTTTTCAACTCGTCTACATCATTAACATACTCTTTTAATTCGATTAGTTCCTCGATCTCCTTCAATAGGTTTTCAAATTCCTTGATGAGCTTTTCAATGTTCTGGAATGATTGTGATATGGTTTTGTAGTCTTCTCTCTCGTAGAAGGCTAAAGCTTTTTCGTAGTCTTCCAAGATTCCTACGTAATCGACTACCATGCCTAATTCCTTCTCCTTAGCGGGTCTATTCACCCTTGCAACTGTTTGTAGTAGCAAATGCCCCTTTAATGGCTTGTCGAGGTAGATCGTTTGTAGCAGTGGATGATCGAATCCTGTTATAAGCATGTCTGTTACTATTGCTATCTTTGGATATTCTTCATCCTTGAATTTTGTTATTATTTCTTTGTTTATCTCGCTGATCTCCCTATTAAGTCCATACTTCTCCCTTAGAATCTGCTGGTAGGCTCTTATTTCTTCAGGGTCGTTTTGTGTATAGGTCATGACTATTTCCGTGTATCTCTCGGGCTTAGACACACTAAATTTTCTTAAAAATTCGTCTATAGCTCTTTTGTATCTTACACAAGCGATCCTGCTTGCTGTTACAACCATAGCCTTAAACTTTCCATCAAGGTTTTCTATGTAGTGTTTGGCTATGTCTTCCGCTATTAGCTGTATTCTTTCAGGCTTCTCCATGAATACCTTTATCTTATTCATCTTTCTCGCGATTTGCTCTCTCACTTTAGACTTGTATTCTTCAGGTATTTCTCTTAGGGCACCGTGTTCTACGAGGAAGTCTATTATCTTCTTGTATGTTGTAGTGTCGATTCTGTCCTCTGTGTCTTCAAAGGTCTCCGATTCGAGGAATTCTTGATATTCTTGGCTAACTTCTTGATTGTATTTTAATCCAACCCTGTCTAATAATCTTGAAGTGAATACTATTGGCAATGTGTGCCCGTCTCTCTGTGATTCCACTATGAAGTATCTATGTAGGTATTCTTCACCCTTTTCTGGATAAGCAAAGTATGCATAAGTGTCTCTTCCTCCTTTCGAGATTGGTGTTCCCGTGAATGCAAAGAAAAAAGCATTTTTTAGGGCGCATCTCATTGCAGCAGCTAAAAGTCCATACTGCGTTCTGTGCCCCTCATCTATGAATGCCACTATATTCCTTCTACTCAGTATTGTTTCCTCACCTTTTTCAAGCTCAATTTTTTCAAGTTCTTCTATTAGAGTCTTTATCTCTTCCGGTCTAAACTTGTGGATCAGTGTTAGGAATGTTCCCCTTCTACCCTTCCTCAAGTTTTCTATTAGCTCTTTTATAGATTCTATTCTCCCAAGAGTTGGTAGAGATGTTTCTAATGCTTCATACTCATTCCTTAGCTGTTCTTCAAGTTCCATTCTGTCAACTATGAAGAATATCGTCGGATTTTCTAAAACATTGAGCGTCCATAGCTTATTAGCGGTGAATATCATTGTCAGTGTTTTCCCAGAACCGAGCCAATGCCATATTAGTCCATTTTTCCGTTCATCTTCACCTTTAAGGTTTTTTATCACTCTCTCGACCATCTTGTTCGTTGCTTGATACTGCATCCATCTTGCTATAACCCTTGTAAGCTCTCCTTTCCATTCTCTGATGAATATGAAGTATCTTATCAAGTCAAGAAGCACTTTTTTGTCGAGCATCTCTATTATTGCATCCAATTCATCCTCTATGCCCTCCACTCTCCATCTTTCCTGTGGCACGTCTCTGCCGTAGGTTGTGTTTGAGAAGTATCTTGCATTCCATTCCGCTATTATGCTGAATTGAACATACTTGAATAGCTCTGGAACCGTTCTTTCGTATCTTTTAACTTGCTCGTATGCTTCTTCAAGTGTTGAGTATTGTTTTGCTGGGCTCTTGCATTCTATTAAGACAATTGGTATGCCGTTCACGTATAAGATTATGTCCGCCCTTATCTCGCCGTAACCACTAAATATAACCTGCCTGCTGACGATGAAATCGTTGTTCTCTATTTTCTCATAATCTATGAGCTGAACATTCTTAACAATTCTCTCTTTCTCAAGTTTTATTGGGATTCCATGCTTCAAACCTCTTAAAACTATTTTAGCTCCTTCCATCGTAGCTGGAGCCTTCTTTAGCTCCAATAGGATGCGGTTAATGTCACTTTCAGTAAATTCAAAACCCCTATTAATACGCTTAATGGCATTAATCAAGTCTGAAGTTAACAAATGCTCCCTTGGATTGTCACGTTTAAGATCTGACGCTTCAAAGAAGCTCCAACCTTTTTTAACCAAGTGTTCAACAATGTAATCCTCAACTAAACGTTTTTCTGAATTCATAAATTTCACTTTATTAATTCATTAAATAACCGCTCATAGAAATTCCATTTAGATACGTTAGGTTCTTTGTGCTTTTCTATATAAGTGTACCATGTTTCTCGCAATTTCCATGCAGT
>JANXDJ010000066.1 GCA_025059545.1 Archaeoglobaceae archaeon | reverse complement strand
GTGAAAAAGAGAAAAGAGAACGCTGGCTTCGTGAGGGGCAAAAAAAGATCGTCTTAAGAGTGAAAAACCTTGAGGAGCTTTTTGCAGTCAGAGATAAAGCTGAAAAGGAGAAAATTCCAACCGCAATCGTTGAAGATGCTGGTCTAACTGAAATTCCGCCAGGCACTATTACTGCGGTTGTTTTAGGACCAGATGAAGAAAAGAAAATAGATAAGGTTACTGGAAACCTGCCATTGCTCCGCTAAGGCTCTATGCCCCTCTCAGTAATCTGAAATTCACAACTATCTCCCTCTTTCTTGTATCTGTGCTTAACAAGCGTTGCCCTTCGCAAATTTCCAACTCTTTCAAGGCTTAAAATCGTCTTCGACAGATGGTCTATACTTGTTCCTCCCAAGGGCTTATCTAAGCCAGTCTTAATGTCTGTGAACATCTGATTCGTTATTAATACCGCAAGATCCATTTTTCTCGCTAAACCGAGCAAATAGGTAAGTTGAGCAGTCAATTCCCTTTTTACTTTTATCTGTCTACTCTCATCTTCGAGTTCGCTTCTGTATAGAGACGTGAAGCAGTCTACAATCACGAGCTTTATTTTCTCACTCTTAGCAAGCTTTTCCACTTCCTTCAAAGCGGAAGCTTGCTGTCTAAAAGTGAAGACTTCCTGAACGTAAACATTGGAAAATAGAGAAACATCCTTAAAGATCTGCTTAACTCTTTCTCCAGAAAGACCTTCTGTGTCTATATAAGCAACTTTATGGCTTTTTGATGCACTTTTTGCAAACATCAGGCATAGAGTAGTCTTTCCAGTCCCGCTCGAGCCATATAGCTGAGTGATCGTTCCCGTTTCAATTCCTCCACCGAGAAGTGAATCTATGCACTTACTGCCGCTCGAGATCAGCATTAGATCCCTCCAGAATTTTGTAAATCCTATAGATCGGCATTCTTAGTTCATTCGCTATTCTTGCCACATCCTCGAATTCTGGCTTAGCGGTTCCCAACGCCTTAGAGATCTTAAACCTCACCTTAAAGCTCTTTTCACCAATTCTGACTTCTCGTTCCTCTAAAGATCTGTCTGCAATCATTCGGTGATAGATAGGAATTATTCTTGCTCCTAAGCTTCCTGTTTCTTTCATAAGTTGTATTGCTGTCTCTTCAGCGTTCTCAAGCTTCGTTAAAACTTCGATCTTGATTGCAGGTCTGGATTTCTTTGCCATCACTGGAATTGCGGTCACATCGAGGTTCTCAGTTCTCAGCCTTTCGAGCGCATAACCGATCTCTTCACCACTCAGATCGTCGACAAGGGTTTCTACAATAGCGATGCTGTCGCTTAGCTCAGAGAAGCCAAGAATTAGCCTTAAAACGTTAGGAACTTCAGTTTCAAAGCTTCCAGCACCATAGGAAATCTTTTCAACTCTCATAGGGAACTTAAAAGTTCCTTCGCAATAATGGGCAAGAATTGCACTTGCTGTAGGTGTCAGAAGCTCTTTTTCTCCCCCAAAGACCACCTCAAGCTTTGAATTCTTCAAGATCTCAAGAACTGCAGGAACTGGAACTGGATATTTTCCATGAGAAGTTTCTACAAATCCACCGCCAAGCCTTAAAGGGGTTGCAAAGAATCTGTATCCTTCACTCAAAAGCCTTCTTATGCCCTTCACACTGCACACCACATCGAAGATCGCATCGTCACTTCCTACTTCGTGAAAAATCGCCTTTTTGTAGTCTCTACCATGAATTTTTCCCTCAGCAATTGCCATTCTCTCGAAAATTCTTTTAGAATCTTCCTTAATGTCTTGCTCGAGCTTCGAGTTTTCTATTAATTTAACTACTTCAGAAAAACTTCTTTCAGCTCTAAATTCCTCAACAATTACTCTATTCGCGGAAATCCCTTTCTTTTTCACTTCTTCAACTCTGAATTTAATTTTAAGCTGTAAAACATCCCGAATTTCCTTCAGATCTTCTTCTGTGAGTGCCAAATTTAACAAAGACGATATGATCATGTCTCCGCTTGCTCCGTTGAATGCATCAAATATTGCCACCCTCATCCAATCACCACAAGCCTTTTTTATCCTTAAAATAAAAATTCTTTTAGGTGGTAGTATGGAGATCATGCTTAAAGTTAATCAAGCATACCCCAGCGACTCTGGAAGGGGTATTGCAAGATTGGATCCAGATGCGATGATGAAGCTTCAAATCTCACCAGGAGACATAATTGAGATCGAAGGTAAAAGAAAAACCGTAGCCAAGGTATGGAGATCCCCTAAGAGGGATTGGGGCAAGAATATAATTCGTGTTGATCATTTCACAAGAGAAAATGCAGGTGTTGGAGTAGGAGATGTTGTTAAGGTCAGAAAGGCAGAATATGAGTCGGCAAGAGTGGTCATTCTCGCTCCAGTAAAGAAAATAGAGATGAGGGTTTACGGAATAGATCCAGGAGAGTATTTAAAGCATCAATTCCTTAAAAGACCTGTTATTGAGGGGGATTTCATACCGCTCGTAGGTTCACCTGCGATCACGGGATTTGGAAAATACGGACAGCAGAATCAGGCAGTGGTTTTTGTTGCGGTAAAAACTGAGCCAAAGGGAGTAGTAATGATAGAGGAGGGAACAAGAGTAGTTTTCAGAGAGCATCCGGCTAAGGGATTTGAAAAGATTGGCAAAGCGGGAGTAACTTACGAGGATATCGGAGGGCTCAAGGATGAACTTCAAAAGGTAAGAGAAATAATAGAATTACCATTGAGATATCCCGAGCTTTTCAAACGCCTTGGAATCGAACCGCCGAAAGGTGTTCTTTTACATGGTCCTCCGGGCACAGGAAAGACGCTTATAGCGAAAGCTGTAGCGAATGAGATTGGAGCGAGTTTTTTCACGATCAACGGTCCAGAGATCATGAGCAAATTCTATGGAGAGAGCGAGCAGAGGCTGAGGGAGATCTTTGAAGAAGCTAAGCAAAATGCTCCAAGCATAATATTCATAGATGAAATTGACTCAATTGCTCCGAAAAGGGAAGAAGTCACTGGAGAAGTTGAAAGAAGAGTCGTTGCACAGCTTCTGACTTTGATGGATGGTCTCGAAGAGAGAGGACAGGTTATCGTGATTGGAGCTACAAACAGAATTGACGCAGTAGATCCAGCGCTACGTAGACCGGGTAGATTTGACAGAGAGATAGAAATTGGCGTTCCTGACAGAGAAGGAAGATTCGAGATCCTTCAGATCCACACAAGAAATATGCCTTTAGAGCCAAAGTACTTAAGAGAGTTCGTTCTTGAAGCGTTAAGCAGGGTTAGAAAGAATGCGGACGATCCAAAGATCCAGGAAGATCTTGGGTTTGCACTTGAAGAGGTTAAAAAACTCGAGAATGAAGAGGACATAGAGAAGGCTGTAAAGTCCAATCTCGCTCCAGAGGTATTAAGTGAAGTTGATGGTGAAATAACCAGAGAAATGCTGAAGAAACTAGCAGATCAGACTCATGGCTTCGTCGGAGCAGACATTGAGGCTTTTTGCAAAGAAGCAGCGATGAAAGCTTTGCGGAGATATTTGCCAAAGATCGATCTTGAGAGTGAAGAGATCCCAGTAGAGATCTTAGAGTCGATAAAAGTGAAATGGGAGGACTTTGTTTCAGCTTTAAAGGAGATAGAGCCCTCAGCGATGAGAGAAGTGCTTGTTGAGATACCAAAGCTTAGTTGGGAAGATGTAGGAGGTCTCGAGGAAGTTAAGAGAGAGATCATCGAGGCAGTAGAATGGCCTCTGAAGTTCCCAGAGAAGTTCAAGAAGTTTGGAATTAAACCACCTAAAGGGATCTTGCTTTTTGGTCCTCCGGGCACAGGAAAGACGCTTATAGCTAAAGCTGTTGCAAACGAGAGCGAAGCAAACTTCATAAGTGTCAAAGGTGGTGAATTGCTGAGCAAATGGCTTGGAGAAAGCGAGAAAGCAGTGAGAAAGATCTTCAGAAAAGCTCGACAAGTCGCTCCTTGTATAATATTCTTTGATGAGATCGATGCAATAGCTCAGATGCGTGGGATAGACGAGGGATCGAGAGCGGTTGAGAGAGTTTTGAACCAAGTCTTAATCGAGATGGATGGGCTTGAAGAATTGCATGGCGTCGTCGTGATTGGTGCAACAAACCGCCCAGACATTCTCGATCCCGCTTTGCTACGTCCCGGAAGATTTGATAGGCTCGTTTATGTAAAGCCACCTGACAGAAAGAGCAGATTGGCAATCTTCAGAATTCACACCAAGAACATGCCCTTAGCTGAGGACGTGGATCTTGAAGAGCTTTCAGAGATAACCGAGGGTTATGTGGGTGCTGATATAGAAGCTATCTGTAGAGAGGCGGTTATGCTTGCGATCAGAGAAGATCCAAATGCAGAAAAAGTCGAGATGAGGCATTTCCTTGAAGCGTTGAAGAAGATCAAGCCAAGTGTAAATGAAATGATGCTGAACTTCTACGAGAAGTTCGAAGAGAAGATAAAAACTGAGAAGATAAAAGTTTCAGCTAAACCAGTTGGTTATGGCTAATTTTAAGGCAAAATTACGCATTCAATGTCCCCAATTCCTACCCTTCTAACTATACTTGACACTATATTTTTAGAATTTTTTAGATTACGATTTCTATGAAACACAACATATCCGCTTGGTTCTCCGAAGAGTTGAAATCCTCTTATTCCAGCTTTGAATACTTCTAAATCTTTTCTGACAACGATTGATGCGAAGTGCATTTCTTCCAGCAAAGAGGGATTGAATAGCATAGCATTGTCTGTGCCAAGAAGCCAGTTCTCATAGTTTGAGAGAATAGCGTAAGCTTTTGAATTCAAAAGTCCGAAGAAAGCATTAGAGCGGATGCAAGAAACTATTGGAATTCCCCTATCCATGAATGGTTTAAGAAATTCTGGACAGGAATTCATGTGCACCAAAATGTCTGGCTCAAGCTCAATAGCTTTCTCCACGTCTTCGCAATCCATTTCACCGGCGTGAATCGCAAAAAATATCCCTCTTTTTCTTGCAATCTTTCTGATCTTGTAAAGAAATTCCAAATCATGATCTCTGGCGCTGCTCATTCCAAAGCCTTTGCATTCCATTTTTTCCGCTTCTTCTGGAAAACTTGGTCTTCCAAGCGTTATTATGCCTTTGATTCCACTCGTTACCTTCAATCCTTCCATACCTCCTTCACGGAAGTCAAGAAAATGAGAAGTCCCAGAAGACTTTGCTATTTCTATTTCTTGGACTAAAGCGCTTCGCAGATCTTCTAAAGAGGTAGAGTTTAGAATTTTGAATTTGTATCCTCCGGGGGCTACGAGACTTTTGAGATCGGTGAAAGGAGGATCCTTTCCTATTGCATCGCCTAAGTGTGTGTGAGCGTTAAAGAAAGTCGGAGTAAATACGTAGTCCGAATATTCCGTTCTACTTTCTTCAAATTTTCCATCAAAAATAGTGCCATGTCTAATACCATACTCGTCAATGAGAACACCTCTAAATCCAGATGAACTTGCACGCGTCTTCATAACCAACCTCAACTACAGTATCTATAAAGGCTATATGCTTTTTTATGAGCTCCAAATAAGCTTCATTGCTAACCTTTTCACCATGCATTTCCTTCGATGCAAGCTCGTAAAGCTTGTCAATAGGTCTTTGGAAATCATATAGTCTAATCCGCTCAATTTCAAATCCCTCGTTCTGAAGGAATTTTTCAATTTCAGGACTCAAATTTAGGCATGCATTTTTGTTACCCGCATTTTCGCAGATCTTCATCGCAACAAATTCACTTGAACTCTCTCTAACGTATAGATCCCTATAGATCAGTTCTTTCCATTCGAGAACATTTATCTTCTCTGTTATTTTCGACTTCAAAACAAGTCTTGCAAATTCTAACTGGATCTCTCTTCGATCTTCAGAAACTTTATCGTCCAGATAGCAATAAATTGGTATTCCTTTGCGCCAGCAAAACTGAATGATCGGCTCTGAAGCGATCAAGTCCTGCGAATAGCTAACATCTGCTGGAGGTGAGAGCTTTTTTGCAAAATATGGCTCAAAGGAGGAGGGTAAATCGAGAAAGAATGTATCGACTTCATAGCTCTCTAAGAATTCGACAACCTTATCTCTGTTCCATTTGGTATTCACGGAAAGGAGATTCAGGATCACATGAAGATCCTTAGGAAAGGGCAGATAAGCCTTAGTTCTATCGTTCATTTAGCAAGCTGGACTTCAACGATTATGTCATTAGAGTTCTGCCTTAATCCCAATTTAAAAGCTCTCCAATTTTTGTTTTTGTCCTCAAAATTCTCCACAACTTCTTCAGCAATATTTTCTGCAATTTTATTTGAATATAAAGGAGTATAGAGTTCAGCATAGTTATAGAATGTTATTCTCAGCGTTGCATACTCCCAGTAGCCTAAGGGAATTCTCGGATCCTCCATTAGTTCTTTCTTCAGTCTTTCTCTGACATGAGCCTCTAAGGATTTTAAGTCTAAGTCTGAGAGCGCATAATCGAACTTTCGCATTTCACTTGGTGTTATATTCCCAATCAGAAATCCTTTGTCGTAGATCTGCACAATTTTTATCCTTTTCCCTTCCTGAAGCCACTTCTTGTAGTAGCTTCCGAGATCCATCGGTGGGAGATTCTGATCGAGGATATAGTATTGATCAAAAAGAATTGCTGTAGCAAGATGCCCGGTCTCTTCACTTTCAAATTCAAATCTTAGGATATAGGGCTTACAATCTAAATTCATGAGTAAAGCTGAGATCAGAATTGCATAATCTCCGCAGATCCCCTTTCTGAGTTCCAACGTCTCGATTGGTGTTTGATGCACTCTTTCCGGATTTTGGACTGTAATGTCCTCCCCCCTTGTAATGATCGTTGGACTCGGGAGAATGGCTTTATATGAGTCGTATTCGATGTTATCTTCAACCCATTGCAGGATATTCCATGAGCTCTCAACGCAATCTCTTCCTCTCAACATCTCAGAAAGATCTTTCACCTTTAAAACTTCTTTCTCACTCAAAGTCTCATTCAAGGCACATTCCAGATCCCAACGCCAAACTTTGTTGCAGTATTCCTCTCTGCTCAGTTCGAAAGAAATACATCCAGATAAAAAGACTGGAATTAAGATTAGAAATAGTAGTTTCATGATTCGACTTCTTTTTTGAGCATCTTTTGCCTCTCTTTTGCAGTATACCCAGTGAAATCCTC
>JANXDJ010000065.1 GCA_025059545.1 Archaeoglobaceae archaeon | reverse complement strand
TTTTCGAATAAGAAAGCCATCAAAGCAGAAAGACCCAGGAATACTGAAAGAATCAGATAGATATCCATTCAACTCTGTATTCTGAATTTTGAATTTAACCTTTTCGAGAAATTTTAAATACTTCTCCGATTATCTTATTCAATGGAAGAATACCTAAAGTTGCTGGATCGTGCGATGGAAAAGCTTGCTCAGAAGCCGATCTTGAGAAAGGAACGTTTTGAGATACCAAGAGTGAGTGTTACCAGAGAAGGAGTGAGAACGATCTTGAGAAATCTAACTCAAATTTCAAAGACTCTGAACAGAAGTGAGGATCATATATACAAGTATCTCGTCAAATCCTTGGGAACCGCAGGTTTCGTTGACAACGGAAGATTGATACTACAGGGAAAGTTCTCAGAAGAGGAAATTCAAAAAGAGATAAACGAATATGTAAAGATCTACGTGCTTTGTAAAGAATGCAATGCTCCAGACACTGAGCTAATTAAAGAAGAAAGGGTTCTCTTTCTACGCTGTCTTGCTTGTGGAGCTAAGCAACCAGTAAAAGGATGAAGTTTCGAATGAAGATCTACAGGGTTAAGGGGGAAGTGCTTGTGGCGGTTTGCGACGCTGAGATAGCTGGAAAGATCTTCAGAGAAGGTAATTTGAAGATAGAGGTAAAAGAAGACTTTTATGGCAAAGAGGAATTTGAAGAGATAGAAGTCGAAAGGGCTCTTAAAATGGCAACGATTGCGAATATTACTGGAGAGAAAGCGGTAGAACTTGCGATCAGACTCGGAATAGTCGATAAGGATAAGGTTCTAAGGATAAAAGACTGCCCCCATGCTCAGATGGTTTTAATTTAGAGATAGAATTAGCAGTGTGGAGGCAAAGGTTATGCAGTTTGCAGTGCCAATGACATCTCCACTTACCCCTCCGAATCTGGATTGGGCATAGTATTTCAGGCATAGAGTTATGAAAATGATAATAAATAGTGCAATCAGACTTTCAAATTTTATAAAAGCAAGAGTTAGTGGAATTGCACCGATGATTAAATCCTTTTTTCCTGCAAACTCCATGAAATAAGCCCCCATTCCGTCCCAGCTTGGTTTAGAAGTTGTTAAAAGCAACAACATAGAGAATTTTGCAAAGATCTGGGATAACACAATTTCGAAAGCATTAACATGCAGAAGGCTATGGTAAAGAACTATAAAGTATACGCAGAGAAATGTTACACCACCTGCTCCCGTTTGCAAGTCCTTCATCGCTTTTTTCTTTTTGTCTTTAGGTGCAAAAAAAGCGTCTCCAAAGTCTGCAAGTCCGTCTATGTGATTTATTCCCTCAAAAGCTATATAAAAAAGAAGACATAGTATTCCGAACCCAAAAAAAGCTGGAATTGAGATTAAAAATCCTAAAAATAAGCCAACAAATGGAAAAATCCATAAATTCCTTCTAAGGACTTCAACATCTCCTTTTATTGGTAGAGTTGTTAAAAATCCTACACTACTCTTCAGAATTTCTAAAGCCATGCTTGCCATAGAGCAAAACGAATCTCACAGCTCCCCAGCTTTTCTTTATTATTCCATCTCTTTTCTCCACAATGTATAGAGTCTGAAAACTTTCGCCAATTGGAATCACCATTTTCCCTCCGTTCTGAAGTTGTTCGATAAGCGGTTTAGGTATATCTGGTGCAGATGCGGTAACATATATTTTGTCGTAAGGGGCTTTTTCAGCATAACCCATGCTTCCATCTCCAACAATTACGAGAACATTGTCATAACCTAATGCGGAGAGATTTTGCTTTGCCATTTCAGCAAGTTCCAGAATTCTCTCAATCGAAACCACAAGCCCACTTTTTCCAATGATCTCTGCTGTGACTGCAGCATGGTAGCCACAGCCTGTTCCTATTTCGAGCACCTTTTCACCCTCTTTTAACTCCAACAGTTCGCACATTATTGCAACCATGTGCGGAGCGCTAATTGTTTGCCCGTAGCCTATTGGCAATGGAGTGTCAACGTATGCTTCGCTTCTATAACGCTCAGGCACAAAAAGATGTCTTGGAACTTTTTTTATCGCATTGTAAACTCTTTCGCTCAAATCTAACTCTTCTCTCAGTCTTTCCGCAAGCCTTAGCCTTTTTTCCTCATAATCCATAACTTCTCAGCCTTCTCAGCGTCTTCGATTGTATTTATATTTATTACATCCTCAACTATATAGATTTCCTCTTCCTGCTCGCTCTCCTCTTCAGCCATTATTATGTTTATTCCCACAGCCTCGTTATCCTTCACTGCTTTAAGAGCCTTTTTTCCACATTTCTTGTAGTGAGAAACGATCTCTTCTATGATTCCGTCCCGAAAATAAACGAGATCAGAGCATACGATCAAAACAGGTCCTTTTAAAGATAACTGTTTAATAGCTTCGGTGTAGTCTTCAATGAACCCCCTTCCGTTTGCCCTAAAAACTCTTATGCCAAGATTTCTTACATACTCCTCTGTATTCGGAGTATATGGCGAAGTGACCGCAATTAATTTCTGAGAGGAGAGGGCTCTTAATCCATGATCTATTAGCCTAATACCACAAACTTTAAAAAGTGGTTTCTCTCCAGCCTTTAGTCTTTCCCCTTTGCCTCCACACATGAGCAGTGCGAGCATCAAAAGTTTTATTAATTGCCCGAACTAAAGCCTTTGCGATCGAACATGGCGAGGAAGAAGGTTGCAAGAGTTAAGGACAAATGGGCTACGAAGAAGTGGTTTACTCTCCTTGCTCCTGAATATTTCGGAATGGCAGAAGTAGGTGAGACCCCAGCAAGCGAACCAGAGCTTGTTGTCGGTAGAACAGTCGAGACAACTTTGGCGGATCTAACAGGAGATGCTTCAAATCAAAATCCATACAAGAAGCTGGTTTTCAAAGTTCATAGAGTTGCTGGCGAAAAAGCTTACACAAAGTTCCAAAAATTCGAGCTGATGAGAGAATATCTCAACAGTCTTGTAAGAAGGAGAACGAGCAAGATCGAGGATGTTATAGATATTCAAACTGCCGATGGCTACAAACTCAGGGTTAAACCTGTAGTATTTACGGTAAAGAGGTGTAAGAGCTCGCAAAAGAGAGCTATAAGAGCTATTTCAAGGCAAGTAGTTGAAAGCAAGACTTCATTGAACTTTGTTCAGTTCCTTCAGGAATGCGTTCTCGGAAAGATCCCATCTGAGATCTACAAGGGTGCAAAGAAGGTTTATCCAATCAGAAGGGTCGAGATCAGGAAAATAGAGCTTCTAAGTGAGCCTAAAACAAGCGAGGTGGTTGCTGGATGAAGTCAATGTATGCATTCATCGCCGAGACTTGGCAAAATGAGGAGCTAATGAAGCAGTTGACATGGGAAAGGCTTCAGAAATGGCGAAGAGAGCCAGTAATAGTCAGATTGGAAAAGCCTACAAGACTTAACAGAGCGAGAGCATTGGGGTATAAAGCAAAGAGGGGGATCATCGTTGTTAGAGTTAGGGTTAGAAAAGGTGGCAGACTGCCAAGGAGACCAAGCAGAGGAAGAAAAACGAAGAACCAGATGGTCAGCAGGCTTACACCAAAGAAGGGGCTACAGTGGATCGCAGAGGAGAGAGCGAACAGAAAGTTCCCGAATATGGAAGTTCTTGGCTCATACTGGGTTGGTGAGGATGCGAAATTCAAGTGGTTTGAAGTTATACTTGTTGACAGAAGCTGTCCAGACATAGTTGCGGACAAGAATCTTAACTGGATCACAAGACAGAAAGGCAGAGTATATCGGGGACTAACACCTGCTGGGAGAAAGGCGAGAGGGTTGCGGAGAAGGGGCAGAGGGGCGGAGAAGGTTAGACCGAGCTATAGAGCAAACTTCAGGAATGAAAGGTAAGATTGAATGGATTAAAGTTTCTGCGGTAGTTCATTCAACGGAGAGCAGAGAGAAAGTCTCTCAGGCAATTGCAAATCTTTTTCCTTTTGATTTTGAAATTCAATTGAGCGAGGCTGAAGGTCATTACGGAAATCCCATTGAATACTTAGAAGTGGAGCTTAAAAAAAGCTCCAAGATTAGGAATTTCTGGGAAAATCTTCTTATTTTGCTCAAAGAAAAGAAAGAGGTTTTGTTGAACACTCTTGAAGATCGAATAGATGCCCAAAATGTTCTTCACATAAGATTGGACAAACAAAAAATCTATCTCGGAGAGATCGAGTTTTCAAGTGAAGATCCGGTCGCTATAAAGGCTAAACTCGTCGTTTATCCTGCAAAAAGAGAGAAAGCTTTAGAGTTTGCAAGAGAGCTATGTTCGATTTCGTGAGATTTTCTCCGCCCAAGTTCGAGCTGGGCTTTAAAGGATTTGTTTTTTTGAGTGAAGATCCACCAAAAGAAGGATACTATGGATACATAGTAAAAGCAGAAAATCCTAAGGAGCTAAGAGAAAAATTAAGAAGCGTTGAAAATTCTATTGTTGCAGTCGAGTGCTCCTCGGGGCTTTGCAAAGAGGCTGTGATGAGGAAAAAAGTGGACATAATACTTGACAGCGAGAAAAGAGAGCTTGATTACGCAACCATTAAGCTTGCAAAAGAAAAAGACGTTGCAATCGAATTTGGGCTTTCTAAGTTTCTTACAACCAAGGGATTGAAGAGATCATTGCTCTTCGCAAGGTTAAAGCAAGAAGCTAAAGTTGTGAGAAAATTCAACACACCTTTTATAATCACCTCTTCTGCAGATAACATTTACCAACTGAGAAGTAGAAAACAGATTGAGACATTCTTTTCCTATTTCGGCTTTGAAGTTGAGAAGGCCAATTTCTTTGCGGAAAGGATTGTGAGAAGATACTACGATGAAAACTATGTGATGGATGGATTTTTGATCGAGCATTAGTTCTCAAACTAACTTTGAGCTTTCTACTGCTAAAACTCTGTGGAAATCTTAAAATACCTGTGATTAAAAGTTAAGCTGATGAACGAAATCTCATTACCTTACAAAACCAGATCTCTCTGTCCTGAATGCTTAGCAGTAATCGAAGCAGAAGTTTATGCTGAGAATGGCAAGGTGATGATAAAGAAAACCTGTAAGGAGCATGGAGAATTTGAGGATGTTTATTGGAGCGATGTGGAGCTTTTCAAGAGAGCTTCAAGGTTTGCAAGAGATGGAAAGGGGATTGAGAATCCAATTACTGAAAAAGGTAACTGTCCTTTTAGCTGTGGTCTTTGTGGGGATCACAGAAGCCATACTGCGTTGCTAAACATAGTTTTGACGAATAGATGCGATCTTGCATGTTGGTATTGTTTCTTCTACGCAAAGAGAGCTGGCTATGTTTACGAGCCAACAGTTGAGCAGATAAGACATATGGTGCGTCTTGCAAAGCAAATCAAGCCTGTGCCATGCAATGCGGTGCAGTTAACGGGTGGTGAGCCTGCGCTAAGAGAAGACTTGATTGAGATCATTAAAGTTATAAAAGAAGAAGGATACGATCACATTCAGCTTAACACCAACGGTATAAAACTCGCTCTCGAAGAAGATTTCGCTAAAAAGGTCAGAGAATCGGGTGTGAATACAGTTTATCTATCCTTTGATGGAGTCGATGAAAAAACAAATCCGAAAAACCACAATGAAGTTCCAAAGATCCTCGAAAATTGCAGAAAAGCAGATTTAGGCATAGTTCTCGTTCCGACAGTAGTTAAAAGTGTAAACGATAACCAACTAGGAGACATAATAAGATTTGCAGCGAAGAACGTTGACATAATTCGCGGTGTTAACTTCCAGCCGGTAAGTCTTGTTGGTAGCATGCCTAAGAAGGAGCGGGAACAGTATAGAATTACAATTCCGGACTGTTTAAAGGCTATAGAGGAGCAAACCAATGGAGAGATCTGCAGAGATGACTTTTATCCAGTTCCAAGTGTTGTTCCAGTTTCAAAATTCGTTGAAGCTATAACTTCGAGACCTCAATATGAGCTCACCGCCCATTTCGCATGTGGAATGGCTACTTATGTGTTCGTTGAAGATGGAAAAATGATTCCGATCACGAGGTTTATCGATATAAATGGATTTCTCGACTTTCTTGACAAAAAAGCTGATTATATAAGAGATAGCAGAATTAAGTCCGTTAAGGCTTTGAAGAATCTGATAGATATGAGAAAATTCATAGATACATCCAAAGCCCCGAAGGGGATGAGTTTGAGAAAAATCTTGTTTAACGTCCTTGTAAAGCATGATTATAATGCATTGGGAGTGTTTCATAAAAAATCTCTCTTCATAGGCTTCATGCACTTCCAAGACCTATTCAACTACGACATTTCAAGAGTTGAGCGTTGCGAAGTTCATTATGCTACTCCAGACGGTAGAATAATTCCATTTTGCACATTTAATGTTATTCCAGAGTTCTATAGAGACAAGATCCAAGAGAAGTTTGCAATTCCAATAGAAGAATGGGAAAAGAGGACTGGAAGAAGGCTCAAGGATGACATTTATAGAGTTGTGAGGAGACCGAGATGAGAGGTCTTTTCATCGGTAGATTCCAGCCTTATCACCTTGGACACCATGAGGTTGTTAAGAAGATCCTTAAAGAGGTCGACGAGCTCATAATCGGCATTGGCAGTGCTCAGGAAAGCCATACGCTCGAAAATCCCTTCACCGCTGGAGAAAGGATCATGATGATCTCAAGAGCAATAGATGAGCTAAGGACTCGAAAGAAGGTTTACATAATCCCTCTCGAAGACATTTACAGAAATAGTCTTTGGGTTGTCCACATATGCTCAATGACGCCTCAATTTGATGTCGTCTACACGAACAATCCTCTCGTTTACAGACTTTTTAAGGAAGCAAATTTCAAAGTGGTTAAGACTGGCATGTTCAACAGACAGGAGTATCATGGAACTGAAATTAGAAAGAAAATGCTTGAAGGCGATGAGTGGGAAAAATTTGTCCCAAAAGCTGTTGCAGAGGTTATAAAAGAGATTGGAGGAATAGAGAGGATAAGAGAGATTGCTGGAAAAGATTTTTGATTGAGTGTTTTTATATAATCTTACCACTCTTGCTTAAGCGTCTCAAAAATTTTAAATACAAAAAATTATTAATTAAATAATAAATGGGGGGGTCAATGTGCGAAAGGATATCATCGCAATACCTTTCCTAACTTATTATGGAATTATCGGACTGATATATGGTTTTCTACTCATGCGAGCTATGCAGATCACCTATACACAGCCTATTCTGGGTATAATAACTTCGATTTTGATTGTTGCAAGCGCATTTTTGTCTCTTCAACTCGCAATTGCAATAATATTAAATATGGATAGGCGTATAAAA
>JANXDJ010000064.1 GCA_025059545.1 Archaeoglobaceae archaeon | reverse complement strand
CGCAGTTCTTAGCTAATTGAGAGCGTATAGCATGATTTGGTTTGAAAAGATGTTACTGAAAAGGGAAATTGTATACTCCAATCTGTGAAATTCGTTCTCTTTTCATTTCGAGCAGAGTTTTCACAGCGATGAGCGATCTCAAGAATTAGCTTTTTTTGCTCTCCTATTTAATCTTTTTCAAGAACTCCAAAACACATTCGGGAACTGCAAGAGGGCAGAGGATCTTTTCTTTATCGCATTGGCTAAATGTTGTCTAAATTTTATGATAAACTTCTATTAAATAAAACTCGGAAGTTTAGCAAAAATTTTAACTCTTATCGCTCTACGCCTTCCATGCTAAAAGATGTCATCAAGGACAGTGAGGGAGATAGAGTTCTTCTACTTGGAAATGAAGCCATTGCTCGTGGAGCGATAGAGGCTGGTGTGGATGTCTGCGCAGCTTATCCTGGCACCCCTTCTTCTGAGATCTTGGACACACTCAGCGAAGCCTGTAAAATGCTTAGAAACAGAATGCAATACCATGTTGAATATTCAGCGAACGAAAAGGTGGCGGTAGAAGTAGCAATGGGGGCATCTCTTGCTGGAAAAAGGGGAATGGCTTGCATGAAGCATGTTGGAGTCAATGTAGCTTCTGACGCTTTGCTCAGCTTCGCTTACGTTGGAGCTCGTGGTGGATTTTTACTCGTCTCTGCAGATGATCCGAGCATGCATAGCAGTCAAAATGAGCAAGATAATCGATGGTATGGAAAAATCGCAAAGTTACCAGTTATAGAAGCCTCAAATGTTCACGAAGCGAAAGAGATCACAAAATGGGGATTTGAACTTTCTGAAAGGTTCGGCTTACCAATGATCTTCAGAAGCTATACAAGACTGAGTCATCAAAGTGGGATTGTAAAACTTGGAAAAATACCTTACAAAAAGCTTGAAAAAGTAGAATGGGTCAGACATGCTGATACAGACGTTGTTTTGCCAGCAATTGCGAGAAAACTCAAGCCAGTTCTAAACAAAAAACTTTCAGAGATTGAGAATTTCTTCAACTCATGGGAAATGAACTGGATTGAGGATGGAAATGGAAAAATCGGCATAATTGCATGTGGACTGGGCTATGCATACGCAAGAGATGCGATGAGAAGTTTAAAGGTAGAATTGCCAGTTCTGAAACTCTCTTCAACTCATCCTCTACCGGAGAAACTCATAGAAGAATTTATTTCAGATCTCGATGCGGTTATAACAGTCGAGGAAGTAGATCCATTTGCGGAGCTACATTTAAAGGCAATGGGTATTGAGGTTTTTGGAAAAATGAATGGCTACATGCCAATGGATTACGAATATAATGCTTCAAGAGTTGAAATTGGGATTGCGAAAGCACTTGGAATTGAGCCAAGCAGAAAATACTCAGATGGACTTAAAAAAGCAGAGGAGATCTCAAAACTCGCACCTCCAAGACCGCCTGTGCTATGCTCTGGCTGTCCGCATACTGCAGCATTTTATGCGATTAGAAAGGTTGTAAACGAGCTTGGAAACGCTTGTCTGCCATCCGATATAGGCTGTTACACCTTGGGAATAAACAAACCCCTCGAAGGTGTTGATATAACGATCTGCATGGGTGCAAGCGTTGGTGTTTCCAATGGGCTTGCCCACGTGTTGAGTGATAAGATCATAGCCACCATAGGAGATTCAACCTTTTTACATGCTGGAATTCCGGCTTTGATAAATGCGGTTTACAATAGAGCAAAGTTCGTGCTCGTGATCTTGGATAATTCCACAACTGCAATGACAGGACAACAACCACATCCGGGCACAGGGGTTAGAGCGTGTGGCGAAATGGGTGGAAAAGTGAAAATTGAAGAAGTCGTTAAAGGCTGTGGAGTGGAGTTTGTTGAAGTTGTGAACCCTTACAATGTTAGAAGAATGGTCGAAACGCTTAAGCGAGCCATAGCCCATAATGGAGTCTCCGTGATCATCGCGAGGCAGGCTTGTGCAATAGTTTGGGCAAGAGAGAAGAGGATGAAGTCAGGGATCATTCCCTTGAGGGTAACGGAGAAATGTGACCTATGCATGGAATGCATTAAAACATTCGTATGTCCCGCATTGACGTTCGACGCCAAGGTCAGAATAGATCCAGCTCTCTGTGTTGGCTGCGGAGTATGCTCACAGATTTGCTCAAAGGGAGCAATAAGGAGGGAAAATGCATAGTCTTAGAGAAATCAGCTGGAAGATCTCATTTAGCTCTACAGTGGTTTTAGTATTTTTTATAAGCTTTGCAGTTTTTTATATTTCAAAATTCAGTCTTTCAATTTCTATTTTTATTGCGTTCATGCTAAGCCTTCTAATAGCAATCCTAATGAAATTCCAAAAGAGCAAGATTTTAAAACCACCTTTATAATGTCCTTTATGCAGATCAGAAGGGCATTGATCTTCGGCAGGTTTCAACCATTCCATCTTGGACATCTAAGCGTCATCAAATGGGCTTTAGAGCGATTCGATGAACTTGTTCTGCTCGTTGGCATGGCAGACGAGAGTCACACGCTTAGAAATCCATTTACTGCTGGAGAAAGAATTACAATGATCAGAGAATCTTTAAAAGAAGCAGGAATAACTCTAGATAAGATCATAACCGCAACTGTTCCGACAATGAGCGTTTATGTTGGAAATGCGATCTACATCCAGCATCTCGTGCCAAAGATTCAAGCAATAATAACGAGGAATCCAGTAATAGCACAGGTTTTTAAGGACGCTGGACTTGAAGTCGTCCTTCCACCAAATTTCAACAGGGAAAAGTTTCGTGGGACAACGATTAGAAAAATGATCCTTAACGGAGGAGATTGGGAGGAGTGTGTTCCAAAATCAGTAGTTAGAATCATTAAGGAGCTAAACGGTGTTGAGAGGTTAAAAAGGATAAACACGAGCGACTGAATTGTTTTTTATCGACAAACTTAAAATCTGAGAAAATAAAGAAGTTGCAAAAGATGGTATTCCAATTAAGCCGCCGTGGCTCAGCTGGAAGAGCGGGTGACTCGTAATCACCAGGTCGCGGGTTCAAACCCCGCCGGCGGCTTACTGCAATCTTTCTCCATGTTTACCTTTTCCCTCTGCTATAAATCTTCTCACTTTTAGAAAATCTGTGCCATTTCTTATCGATTCATACCCCAATTTTGCCTCTATTTCCAAAGCGTCCTCTAAACTCAATCCAAAACCCTCAAAAACCGCCTTTCTGTCGTTTCTCATTGGTACTTGTGGATGAGAAGATATGAGCTCTGCAATCTCTAAAGCTCTTTTTAAAGCGAGACCTTTTGGAACTATCTCGTTGACTAGTCCGATTCTATGGGCTTCTTTAGCGTCAATCAACTTACCAGTTAAAATTAGATCCAAAGCATTCCCTAATCCTACAATTTTTGGCAATCTCTGTGTTCCGCCATCTATAAGTGGAACGCCAAATCTCCTGTTCAGTATTCCAAATTTGGCACTTTCGTCAGCTATTCTTATATCCGCCCATAAGGCTATCTCAAAGCCACCAGCGACGCAATAGCCAGAGATCGAAGCAATAACAGGTTTTGACAGCGTCATTCTGGTAAAACCGAGCGGTCCGTTTTTGCTTCCTACTCTGGTTGCAAGTCTTTCCAAATCGCCCAAATCTGCTCCTGCACAAAAATTGTCTCCAGCACCGGTTATTATTCCAACATAAAGATTGTCGTCTTTTTCAAAGTTATTCCAAACCTTTTCAAGCTCCTCAGCCATTTCAAGGTTTATGGCATTTCTTTTTTCCGCTCTGTTGATTGTAACGACGAGTATGTGCGATCTTTTTTCGGTCAAAATTAGGCTCATATATTCCGATCCTCTTCTAAGTTTAAAGCTTTGAATAGAATAGTAGCGAAAACTTTATATACTAAAACTTACTAACATTTAGTTAGTAACGGTGATTGAATGAACGTGCTCGATGCGATAGGCAATGAAAGCAGAAGGAGGATCTTGGAACTGCTTGCAAAGAAACCATGCTATCTCAGCGAGATCTCATACTATCTCGGTATGGCTCCAAAACTTGTCATAGAGCACTTGGAGAAACTTGAAAGAGCGGGAATTGTAAAGAGTGTTGAAGATGGCAGAAGAAGGTATTACTATATCTCCACGAATTTAAGAGTAGAGATCACGATCTCGCCTCACAACTTCGAAATTAGCTTACAAAAGAATAAATCTGATGGAGATCCGATTGAGATCCTTAAAGAAGCGGAAGAGAGACTTTGGATGATGAGCTCTAATTTAGAATCATTGACAGAAATATACAGAGCAATGAAGATAGCAGAAGATGTTCGTAGAAGGTTTTCAGCGGTTCAGAGCTCGATCACTGCAAAATTAAATGATATGATCGAGGAATTGCTCGAAGAGGTTGAAAGAGTTGCAAAAGATGACTTGGAGCGTTTAGTGCTACTTGGAATTGCAAAAGGGCTAAGAAAAACGATGGAAATTGCAGAATGCTTTAGAATTCCATATAAAGAAGTTGAAGAAACTCTCGAATCTTTAAGGAGAAGAGGAGTTGTTAGAAATGAGCAAGTTGATGGAGAAAATGTTTGGGTTATAGGGTGATGGTTATGAAGGAGGAGATCACGTTAAGGGTTGCAGAAGCATATTATAGGGATGTAGGAAGGGGAATTGCGAGGTTAGATCCAGAGATCATGGCAAAGATGGGAATTCAGAGTGGTGACATCATAGAGGTTGTTGGAAAGGAGAGCGTTCCAGTGATCGCATGGCCAAGCTATCCTGAAGACAGAGGAAAGGGGATAATTAGAATTGATGGCAATCTAAGGAGCAACGCTGGAATTGGCATTGATGACAGAGTAAGAATAAGGAAAGTTGAAGCAAAACCAGCAGAGAGGATCACACTGGCTCCAGCAGAACCTGTCAGGATAACAGGCGGTGAAAGCTACTTGCTTAGACTATTGGAGGGAAGACCGATAGTAAGAGGACAAAAAGTTAGAGTTGAAGTCTTCGGATACACTTTGACTTTTGTAATAATCGCCACTAAACCCTCAGGGGTTGTTGTTGTCAGCAGAAATACGGAGATCGAGCTAAAAGAGAAACCAGCGGAAGAAGTGAAAAGAGCAGTGCCAAATGTGACATATGAGGACATTGGAGGGCTTAAGAGAGAGCTCGGGCTTGTTAGAGAGATGATCGAGTTACCACTGAAGCATCCAGAGCTTTTCCAGCGTCTCGGAATTGAACCGCCAAAAGGTGTTCTTTTACATGGTCCTCCGGGCACAGGAAAGACGCTCATAGCGAAAGCGGTGGCGAATGAAGTTGATGCTCACTTCATAAGCATAAGCGGTCCAGAGATCATGAGCAAGTATTATGGAGAGAGCGAGCAGAGGCTGAGGGAGATCTTTGAAGAAGCTAAGCAAAATGCTCCGAGCATAATATTCATAGATGAAATTGACTCAATTGCTCCGAAAAGGGAAGAAGTCACTGGAGAGGTTGAAAGAAGAGTCGTTGCACAGCTACTCGCCTTAATGGACGGGCTTGAGTCAAGAGGGCAAGTGATTGTTATTGCTGCAACAAATCGTCCAGATGCAATTGATCCAGCTTTACGAAGACCGGGGAGGTTCGACAGGGAAATAGAGATCGGAGTCCCAGATAGAGATGGTAGAAAGGAGATCTTGGAGATCCATACGAGGAAAATGCCTCTCGCTGAAGACGTGAATCTCGATGATCTTGCAGATATAACGAATGGATTTGTGGGTGCGGATCTTGAAGCTTTGTGCAAGGAAGCAGCGATGCATGCACTTCGCAGAGTTCTGCCGGAGATCGATATAGAGAAAGAGATCCCTGCGGAGATCATAGAGAATCTTAAAGTTACAAGAGACGATTTCATGTCCGCTTTGAAGAACGTTGAGCCTTCTGCGATGAGAGAAGTGCTCGTTGAGATCCCAAGAGTAAGATGGGAGGACATTGGAGGACTTGAGAAGGCGAAACAGGAGTTAAAGGAAGCCATAGAATGGCCCCTGAAGTATCCCGAAGTCTTTAGAACGACAAATATTAAGCCCCCCAAGGGAATTCTGCTCTATGGTCCTCCGGGCACGGGAAAGACTTTGCTTGCCAAAGCAGTTGCAAATGAGAGCAATGCAAACTTCATAAGTGTCAAGGGTCCTGAATTGCTAAGCAAATGGGTTGGTGAGAGTGAAAAGCATGTGAGAGACATGTTCAAAAAAGCTCGCCAAGTTGCACCAGCGATCATATTCTTTGACGAGATCGATAGCCTTGCTCCAAGAAGAGGAAGCATTGGAGACACTCACGTTACTGAGAGAGTCGTGAGCCAGCTGTTAACAGAACTTGATGGTCTTGAGGAGCTAAGAGAAGTTGTTGTCATCGCAGCAACAAATCGCCCAGATCTCGTAGATCCAGCTTTGCTCAGACCGGGAAGAATTGAGAGACATGTCTACATTCCACCGCCAGACAAAGAGGCGAGAAAGGAGATCTTTGGGATACATCTAAGGAATAAACCCTTGGCTGAGGATGTTAACTTGAATGAACTTGCTGAAAAGACAGAAAGCTACAGCGGTGCGGATATTGAAGCTATTTGCAGAGAAGCAGGAATGCTTGCGATTAGAGAAGCTTTAAAGAAGGAAATGAGTAGAGATGAAGCCAAGGAGATTGCAAAGAAGATCAAGATTACTAAGAAGCATTTTGAAGAAGCGATGAAGAAGGTAAAGCCGAGTTTAACCCCTGAAGATTTGAAGAGGTATGAGTTAATGTTAAAAGATTTCCAAAAAATGTATGTGTGAGGTGGTGAGGTATGGTTTGGAGGAGAAGAAGGAAGGATCGGGAAGAAGAAGATGACTTTGGAGATTTTTTGGACTGGGATCCATTCAGAGACTTTGATGAGATCTTCAGAAAGATGATGAGAGACATCGAAAGTGCATTTAGGTTTACAGAGCTTGGAGAGACGAAGCCGATCGTTAGAGGATTCTCTATAAGAATTGGTCCTGATGGCAGGCCAGAGATCAGAGAATTCGGAACAAAGCCGTTGATCAAGGAAACTGGAGTCGAAGAGAGAAAACCACTCGTAGATGTGATCGAGACAGACAACGAAGTGCAAGTCATTGCGGAAATGCCAGGAGTTAGAAAAGAAGACATAGAGCTAAAGGCTACAGAGAGAACTCTTGAGATCAGAGCAGAGGGAGAGAACAGGAAGTATCATGAGACTGTGAGTTTACCAGTCGAAGTCGATCCAGATTCATCCAAGGCAAGATATAACAACGGAGTGCTTGAGGTTACACTTACAAAGAAGGCTGGAGGAGGAAAGAAGATTAAGGTTGAATAATTTTATTTTTTAAATTTTTTAAATTTCTACAAAAATAAAAAATTTAGCTGAGAATACTCTCAAAAACCTGCTCATCAACCTTGTGGATCATTGGAATTCCAGTAACTTCGCTTGCCAATGGCATTAATGCGGCGAGATCATCTCTGCTAACAAGCTCGATCTTGAATTTCCTCATTCCAGCAAGCAACTGCTTCATGCCTATGCTCATTC
>JANXDJ010000063.1 GCA_025059545.1 Archaeoglobaceae archaeon | reverse complement strand
CAACTCCAGTAGCAAAGCCTTTCATTCCGGGATTTGAAGCGATCTTCGCAATCGCTGGGCTTATTGCTTTGGCTTATCTGCTCAGGAGGAAGAGTTAAAATTTATTTTTTAATTTTTATTTTAGACATTACAAAAGTTTTGGAAGTTAAATTTTGCTAAAAAAATAAAAAATTAGATTTTAATTAGTCCACCGATATATAAGAAGTAGAGAGCAAAAACGAGAGCGAGAGCAAGCATTAGTGGGTGTATTTCTCTGAACCTTCCAGAGAGAATCTTCAAGGCTACGTAGCTTATGAAGCCAACGCCTATACCATCTGCTATGGAATACGTGAAGGGGATCGTGACGAGCACAGCGAAGGCAGAACCTCAGTTAGATCACTGAAATCAAGATCTCTGATTACAGTCAGCATCAAGAAACCGACAAGGATCAAGGCTGGAGCTGTTGCTGCACTCGGAATGATCGCTGCGATCGGTGAAAAGAACAAGCCTACAGCGATGAATAGAATTCCGACCACTAAGGCAGTCATTCCTTTTCTACCGCCTTCTTCAATGCCCGCAGCGCTCTATATGTAAGTGGTTACAGTTGAAGTTCCGAGCAGTGCCCCAAAGCTTGTTCCAAAAGCATCTGTCATGAGGATCTTCTCGCTATCTGGAATGCTCCCGTCTTTTCTCATGAACCCTGCCTTTGCACTCAAGCCTGAAACAGTGCCGAGTGTGTCGAAGAAGTCAACCATGAAGAATGTGAATACTACTCCAATGGCTCCAATGTTCAGCAACCCAACGAAGTCAAGCTGTAGGAATGTTTTGTCCAGAGATCCTGCGAACCATCATTCCTGCTGCAATCACTAAGCCAAGAATCGCAATCCAGAATTCCGCCTTTACGAAGTTCTCAGTTCCAAGAGCAACAACAGTTGCGGGGGTTGTAGACAACAATTCCAGCAGCTTTTAAGCCAATAAGTGTTATGAAAAGTCCTATGCCAGCGCCAATTGCGTATTTTTGCCTCGCTGAGAATTGCGGGGTTAACGAAGATTATGTAAGCCATTGTCATAAAGGTTGTCAAGCCAGAAAGGACTTCTGTTCTCATGTTTGTCTTGTATTCCTCAAACCTGAAGTACAGCCCAGTGCATTCGATAATCTTTATATCTTCCAAAGAATATGTTTTTTGTGTGGAAAGTTTATCTCCTTCTCATGGTTGCAGGAATCGGAATACTCGTCATAATATTTCATAATCCTGCTGAAGAGATTAATTCCGGTTGGTTGAGCTATGATGAAGCGGTGAATGAGTCGAAAAGAACCGGAAAAATGCTTTTCATATTCATAAGTTCTCCAACTTGCCCAACTTGTGCGAAATTCAGAGATTTTTTCTCCAACGAAGAAGTTATGAGCAAAATTAACGGAAAATTTTTGCCAGTGTATATCAAAGAACCCTCCTACTCCCCTGTCCCAGTTAGCGCATTTCCAACCTTCTGCACTGGTTATCCTGAAAATTTGGACTGTTTTTATACTTCTTCTGGTGATCTTTTGCTGAAAAGACTGGGGGTGAGTTGATGGAAGTCAGAATACCATCATACGTATACATTCAGAGAAATGCGATCAACAAGCTTGGTAGAGTGCTCGAAAGAGTCGACTCTCAGAACGCTGTAATGCTCACTGACGGGATCGTAAAGGAGATCGTTGCAAAAAAGATCGATAAAATTCCCTTTAGTGGGACTTTTATTGTCGAGAAAGCGAGCATTCTTGAAGCAAGAGAGATCGTCATGAACTTGGGCTATGGAGACGTCGACACGGTTGTTGGAATTGGTGGTGGAAAAGTCCTTGATGTCTCGAAAGTCGTAGCAACAGAGCTAAATGCGGAATTTATAAGTGTTCCAACGACTGCTTCACATGATGGCATAGCTTCGCCTGTTGCAAGCTTTAAAGAGAACGGAAAACCTGTTTCAATATCTACAAAGCCACCAATTGCAGTAATTGCAGACACGGAGATCATAAAAAGCTGTCCCAAGAGACTAATTCACTCTGGCTTTGGAGATCTGATCTCGAATATAACCGCTGTGAAGGATTGGAGACTCTCAAGGGATCTGACTGGTGAGAGCTACAACGAAGTTGCGGTAGCGATTGCGAGCATGCCCGCTCATTTAATGCTAAACAAAGCAATAGAGCCAGATTTTAGACTTGAAAGCGACATAGAAACTTTGCTCAGAGGTTTGATCATGAGCGGAGTTGCTATAGCAATTGCAGGTAGCAGTAGACCTGCAAGCGGTGCGGAACACAAGTTCAGCCACGCTCTTGACTATCTTGGCTATGGCAATGGAACTCATGGCGAGCAGGTTGGACTTGGAACTATAATTTTCGAGTATTTCTATGAAAAAGCTTACAACGATGGAGATTGGAATAGAGTAAGAGAGGGGCTGAGAAATGTAGGAGCACCAACGAAAGCAAGGGAGATCGGATTAACTGGAGAGCAGATGATAGAAGCTTTGGTATACGCAAAGAGAATAAGAAGGAAGAGGTTCACAATTCTCGAAGCTATCGATCCATCTAAGGAAGAGTTCGAAAATGCTCTAAAGCAAACAGAGATCGTTTTTTAGTTGCTAAGTCGAGATCTAAATGCCTTGGAGTCTTCTAAGCCAGTAGGAAAAAGTTAAATACAAATAGCAATTGCATTCATGGGGGTTTAAATGAGCTGGAAGTCTCATGGTTTCAGATTCAAGTCTGGTAGAAAGCTGAAAAAGAGAGTAAGGGAGAAGGGAATTAGTCTTAGGAAGTTTTTGCAGGATTTTGAGATTGGACAGAGGGTTGTAATCGATATAGAGCCTGCATCGCAAAAAGGAATGCCCCATCCGAGATATCAAGGTAGAAGTGGCATCGTTGTTGGTCGAAGGGGAAGGGCATTATTAGTCCAGATAAAAGACGGCAGTAAGCTGAAAACGCTAATTTCTCGCCCTGAGCATTTGAAAAATGCATAGGGGTTTTGGAGATGTTTAAAGAGGTTAGAAATTTTGAGTATATTACGATCGCAGAAGCAAAAGAGATAATGGAGGAAATTGCAAAAAAGAGACAGGAAAAAGCTGATCTGTTGTTCGAAACGAGAAGGACTTTAAAACACTTGAGAACCTTTGCAAAATTGAATGCTAAGGATTCTAAAAAACTTGTTCAGGAGCTTTTAAAACTTCCTCAAGTTGGAAAGCTTGAGCTTGCGGTAAAGATTGCGGATCTGATGCCAAAGATTGCAGATGAAGTTAGAGCAATCTACATGAAGGAGAGAACGCTAAGCAACGAGGAAATAGAGCAGATTCTCGAGATTGTTGAGAAATTCAGATAGTGGGAGAAAATTATTAATATTAGTTGATACATTTTTAGTGAGCAGGCGAATAATATGGAGAAGTCAAGAGATAAACTGGAAAGGGCGGAAAAATTCGAAGATTACGCATACGTCTTGGACTTTCTCCCCTACGGGCATGTAGATGATAAGCGACCAATTCACAAACGTGAGCCTCTGGCTCAGGTTATCGGTGAGAAGTTCTTCACTTTACTTGAATTAAGCCTTAAAAAGGACAAGAATCCACTTGTCATGGATAGACTTTACATCGGAAAAGGAGAAAGAGACGTCGTGAACAGAATAAAGAGAAAGCTCAAGTTCGAGGAGCTTACGCCTTCAGCAAAAAAGGAGATTCCATTTGTTGTTGAAAATATAGTTAAGATGAGAGAAGCAGAATTTGTGGAATTTTTCAACAAAGCTGAACCGATAACGACAAAGATGCACCAACTTGAGCTATTGCCAGGAGTTGGCAAGAAGACGATGTGGGCTATAATTGAAGAGCGAAAGAAGGAGCCTTTTAAGAGTTTTGAAGATATTGAAAAGAGAGTTAAAGGAGTCCATCCTATTAAACTCGTGGTTGGTAGGGTGATCTACGAGATCCAGAATCCTACTGCTAAGTATCACATATTCGTCCAAGCTTAGCTATTTACCATTTTCAAGCAAAGCTTTGAGCTTTTTTAGAAGCTCTATATCGTCATCTTTTGCTTTTCCGCTATGCTTTCTTATCAACTCCTCGAGATCCTTGCGTAAATTAGATTCTTTCTCCGCCAACGCTATACCCACTATGCTTGCGGTGAACAGTGCTACCACTGCAACTCCCATGAGCACGACGATCATAGCAATAAGCCTTCCAATCACTGTTTTTGGCACTATATCCCCATAACCTGCTGTAGTAATCGTTATAACTGACCAATAAAGGCAATCGAAGAAGTTCAAACTCTGAACTTCGCCTTCTGCAAAGTAGAAGCTCGTTGCTCCGAGAAAAATTGCTAAAAAGAGTAAAAGTAGTGCTGAACCGAGAAGTTTTGCAGATCTCGACTGTATCTCTCTCATAAGCCTTAGTCCGAGAGCTATAAACCTCAGAATTCTAAGAGCTCTGAGAATTGCTCCATAAGAAGTTGGCACAAAGAGAGCAAGCACTATTGCTGGGATATAGGCAATGATTTCGTAGCCGTTAAGCAGAGCATAGCTCAGCCCATTCTTTTTAACCCGTAATGCGTAATCGTAAAAAAGCGCTATTGCGATTGCAAGATCCAAAGCATAGAGAGTGCTAAGCAATACCCCCTCACTGTGTTCCATTAGTAAGATTATCACTATCGAGAGTATAACCAGCCCAAAGATGGCAATCTCATTGAACTTCATGATGGAAATTGGCTTAGAATAAAAAATTAAACTACTCTCTGCAAATTACTTAAATTTTTTATCCAGTTCTGGAATGCTAATGAGTAAGTAAATTCCTATTCCCGTCATAGCCCAGCCCAGAACTAGCAGAAATATCGCGATGTAGGTCTTTAGAGCTGCGGGGATCGTGATTAATTCAATCAAAATTAAAATTAGGAGACCAAAAATCATAAAAACTGAAGAGATCGCCACCGCTGCGATCTTGTTTCTAAAACTGATCTTTCTAAGCATTTCCTCTATTTCGGAATCGCGATCCATAAAGTATCACCCGGACATTATACTTTAGGGCAATGTTTATCATATTTTCGTCTTCTGTTAATAAAGGTTTCCTTGTCTTCATAGCCACTGAAATCGCCTCCGCATAATCTCTACGGATCCCCTTTGAAAGGAGAATGGAGACTATATCCTCATCAGGCTTAACGGGAATCCCATAGGGAATTGGAATCGAAGATGGATGATATAAACGAATTCTTCTTTGCAAAAGCATTTTATAAACACTTTCACTAACCTCGAATACTACCAAGCTTTTTCTCGCGAGAACAGGCAAAAAAGAAGCTACTACGATTTGTGAAAATATAAATATAATTAGAAATATAGGAGTTATAATTTTTAGATCAGTTGGAACACCTAATGGGGGTATAGAAACATCAGGATATAAAGTTTCTGGCTTAGGTTTAGGCTTTTCTGGTATCGGAGTTGTTGGTGGTGATGTTGGAGTAGTGATTACGGGCGAGATCTGTAAGTCTCCGGCACTAACCTCAAAGAACTCGAAATAACTAAATCCCTTTAGCAAAGCCTGTTCAATGATGTATCTCCCATCAATTTCGGTTGCAGGAATAATTGAAAGTTTACAGTAATCTCTAACTTTTGCATGGACTTTGAAATAAAAAATAGGCGCTTCTTCACTTTGAATTTCTTCAACCTTCAAAAATTTATCCCCACTACTGAGCGATAAGCTAAGATTGAAGAGCTCAATTCTACTACCATTCTGAAATTCGACCAAAGCTGTTAAATTTGTTTCTATGGTATTATCAAAAGTATTCTCTATTCTAAAAATGCCGATCCATTTTTCAGCTCTACCTTTTTCGATAGTAACAGGCAAATTCGCTGTAAAGCTCAAGTTTGTTCTATCTTCATACCTAAAATAGATAGATCCATCTGGAATCGTAAAAAATCCTGAGGTGATCAAACTAAAGTTTGCAGACTCGTTTTTACCAATTAATCTGCTGAAAACAATAGTTTCGTTCGAGATCTCACATCCTTCACATCTTACAAACTGTGGAAAGAGGGGAATTAGGATCGTAACTTTCGTGTCATTTCCGTAATTTTGGACTTTGTATTCAACTCTATTCTCAGCTCCCCGGGACTCTAAATTTATTCTTACTGCTATAGGAAAACTGTTAGGACTTACGTTTTTATATGGATCCATTATTATCCTCTCTCCGCTCTTAACGACTGGAAAGAATGCCAAGTTGTCGATTTGAACATCGAATAGATCGTATCCATACTCGTTTGTAAAGTTAACAACGAACCAATCTCTCGCTACGGTTTGTGTTCCGTTTGGATGGAAAGTTGCACTCCTAATTTCGATAACACAAGCTTGAATCGGGAATAGAAATAAAATTAGAAGGGGCAATATAATAACTTTCATTTTCTTTTCGCCACAAGTATTGCCATGATCCCCAATATTGCAATTAATGTTCCCCAAAACAGAAAGTAACCACGGATTGGAAGCATCGGTAGGGGTAGAAGAGAGAATTCTGCTGTTAAAAATGTTAAATGCTCAGCGGGAACCATGCGAATGTCTCCTTCTCGATAGCATAGTTTCCAATCGGAATTGAGTAAGATCTCCACGTTCTTAATATCGATATCTCCTCCTATCGGGATCGTTATGCTTTTGAAAAGAATCCCCTTATCAACCGCGTCTGCATCGAATTCGATTGTAACACTTTTATCCCCAAAAGGCTCTATTGGATACCATATTTCATAGTATATGGTCGAATAATTCCCATGATTTTCAGAATAGGCTTTAAAATTCATTTCTCCAGAATAAACTTTTAGATTTTCCACATTAAGAGCTTTTCTTTGCTCGCCGAAAGGTATTGGAAAGAATAAGATTTTTGTGCTCTCAATCTTTTGCAACCTTAATTCAGAAATTCCCGGAACTAAGGGTTTGTCGATGAGATTTCTGAAAGTTATGTCATACTTAAGGTGGGCTTTATCTGTTACATTAACGGAGATCTCCATTTTGGAAATTTCTATAACACCTGCAGAGCCCGAGGATATAAGTAGGGCTATCAGGATTAAGATGTGGAGTATCTTCATTGAACTCTTTTTCAATTTTGATTTTAAAAATTTATCGAAGCTGTGCTACTTACAATATAATTCAGTTCTATATATTTAATTATCATATGAATAAACATTATGATGACCTTCACAAAAAATTGGTAAAGTATATATACCGAATATTAGCTAATTTGAGATGTATGGATGGAATATGGAGTTTTAGTAGGATAGGAGCAATTGTATTGCTACTTAGCCTTGCTATAGCAACTGTAAGCTCTGCACCGCTCGATATTAGCGTGGAGGAGAAAGTGAACACCACAGTGACACCGTCGAGTGATGGAACTGGAGCTATTACTTTCAGCTACAACACAAACGTAACTGGCTACTTGAACATCACAAATAAGGGAAATGATGTGCTATATGACATCTGGATTGCTGTAAATCTCGTAAACAATTCCACTGCCTGTTCACTTTACCATAGCAATGCAAGCAGTGTTGTAAGCGTAGGTCCTTCTCTTACAATTCCAGCTAAAATAAACAAGCCGGGAGTTTTCAACACAACTGGAGCGAATTGCTTTATCCATATACCATTGCTTAAGCCCAACGAGCTTGTGAGCATTTTCT
>JANXDJ010000062.1 GCA_025059545.1 Archaeoglobaceae archaeon | reverse complement strand
ATATCGTGCTTGTAAACTTCAGCTATGACGCTTCTAAAATAGTATACATCCGCAACACAACTCAGAAAGTGTTCGATTTCATCGATGTTTTGGATGCTAAATGGAACTACGTAAGATATCTTGGAATTTCAAATTCTTCAGTTGACATCTCAAACAAGAAAAAGCTTGCAACAGTTATTTTCCAAGTTTCTGGAGATTCTGGAGCGATAAACTTCAGCGTTGTGACCGCAAGCATTGATGGGGTTAAGGCAACAACGAGCATAGGTTCTTTGACCATATTGGTTCAAACTCCTATAACTTCACCAACAACCCCACCAACTACACCACAAACACCACGTCCAATCGTTGGCGGTGGCGGTGGTGGAGGAGGAGGTGGAGGAGGCGGATTGATTCCGGGAGTGCCGATCTACGTTAGCGATTATATAAGGGTCGAATCGAAAGAAGAAACAGAATTCATAATGCCTCAGAGTGCCTTCTTTGAAACAAATGTCGTTGAATTGGTGCTTCTCAGCGAAGAAAACGTGAACACAAAGCTTAGAATTGAAAAGCTTAAAGAACTCCCACCAGAAATCCCACCACCAAACCTCGATAAGAACTATCAGGTTTTCGCACTGAAAATAGATCTAACATTGAGCACAACTACCAATGTCAGAGGAAAGATAAAATTCGCAATTGAAATTGAGGAAATAAAAGCCAAGGGCTTTGATCCAAACGCAGTCACTGCAATTTTGCTCAGATGGGATGGAAAGCAATGGATTGAATTGCCGACGAAGTTCCTTAGCAGTGATGGCAAATATAATTACTACGAAGCAACAACTCCAAGCTTCAGCTACTTCGTCGCAATAATTAAGCCTTTGGAGACTCCAACGCCGACAACGCCCAAAGGAGACTCCAACGCTAACGACACCAGTGGTAACTCCAACAACTCCAGTAGCAAAGCCGTTCATTCCGGGATTTGAAGCGATCTTCGCAATCGCTGGGCTGATCGCTTTGGCGTATTTGATGAGAAGGAAGGGTTAAAATTTATTTTTTATAAAATTTTTAAAACTTATTGAAGATCACAAAACAAAGAACATTTTTAAATTAGAAGATGCATTTTCTATATGCGACGCCCTGCATTTGCTGGAAGCTTTTACCCCTCGAGAAGAGAAGAACTTGAGAAGATGCTCAGGAAAATTTTAGAGCCTAAGAAGGACGATAAGATCGTTGCCTGTGTTTCTCCGCATGCAGGCTATATTTATTCAGGAAAGACTGCGGGAAAGGTTCATTCTCTGCTTCCAGATGCGGAAACCTTTGTCATTGTCTGCCCAAATCATACTGGCTTAGGATTGCCCATCGCGGTTTCCACGCAGAGCTGGAAAACTCCACTTGGTGAAGTTGAAAGTGATTTGGAGTTCATAAAAGCAATGCCGAAGCGAATAGTGGCGGAAGACGAGATGGCTCATGTTGAAGAGCATAGCGGTGAAGTCCAAATTCCTTTTTTACAGTTTGCCCATCAAAAGTTCAAGATCGTTGTCATTTGTCTAAGACTCCAAGATGAAGACACTGCGAAAGATGTGACGGAAGAGATCATTCATGCGGAGAAGAAAACGGGTAGAAGAATCGTTTTAATAGCTTCTTCAGACATGCACCATTACTTGAGCGATGCAGAATGCAGAAAAAGGGACAAGATCATAATCGACGCAATTCTTTCGATGGATCTTGCAAAATACTATACGAAGATCTACGAGATTGATGCAAGCGTTTGTGGCTATGGAGCGATAGCGGTTGCTATGAACTATGCCAAGCAGAAAAATGCGAAAGCGGAGCTTGTAGACTACTCAACAAGTGGAGATGTTGCAGAAAAAAGCTTTGTTGTCGGCTATGCGGGAATCGTTTTCAGAGCTTAGGATTAAGAAAGGAGAAAGAGCGGAAGGTTTAGCAGGAAAATTTGCAGAAATAGCTTTTCTTAATCTTGATTTTTTAGACGAGTTTTACTACTATGAGACCGTTGATTCCACGAATGAAAGAGCAAAAGAGAAGGGTAAAAATTTCTGCCTATTCTTCGCTGAAGAACAAACCGCTGGAAGAGGAAGACTTGGAAGGAAGTGGTCCAGTTCCAAAGGAGGACTTTACTTTTCTCTTTCTCTTCCAGCTTATGCAGTTGAAAAGCTCACAATGCTATCCGCATTAGCTGTTGCTGAATCAATTCCAAATTCAGGGATTAAATGGCCAAACGATGTTTTGCTTCATGGTCTAAAGGTTTCTGGAATTCTTGGTGAGCTTCATGGAGAAATTGCAATTGTTGGCATCGGTGTAAATGTTGAAAACGAGATTCCTGAAGAGCTTGAAGGTTATGCAACGAATGTCAAGAGGTTCTTCAAAATGAGTCGAGAAGAGGTTTTCTATAGAGTAACAAGGAATTTCCACAAAAATTACCTTGAAATGGTCTCTGGAAAGTGGAAAGAAGTATTTGAGAGATACAAAGAGCTTTGCATCACTGTTGGAAAGCAAGTTAAGGTAATAACTCCTTTTGGCGAGATCTTTGGAGTTGCTGAATTGTCAGAAGATGGAGCTTTGATCGTTGGGGAGAAAAAGGTCTACGTGGGGGATTGTATTCATTTGAGGTAACTAAATTTTAAAAAAAGCTTTTTGATGATTAAAATCTAAACTGTCATAACAAAAATTTTTAAATATCTTATTGAAGAGAGTCCTTTGGGAGATGATATGTTCATCCTGAGTATGGATATAGAGCAATATGATTGCCCCTTTATCACCAATACTGATGACTTTGAAGTTTTTTATTACATGCCTTACTGGGACTTCAAAAATGATAGGCTTGTTAATTGGGGCTACGCATTCTCTTCTGATAACGAGGAGCTTCACAACTCATTGTCCGCACTTCCCAACCAGAAAAATTTTTTGAAGTTTGATCTACTATCTAAAGGTAAGAAGGATTGCCTTATAAAAACCGAAATTAACTTTACAAATGCGATGTCGATCATTAGAAAATACTCTGGATGCATTTGTGGACCTTTTTTAATTAAAGAAGGTCATGAAATTTGGCACATAGCCTTTGACAATCGAGAAAATATTAGTTCCGCGATAACTGAGCTCTCTAAGGAAAATGAGATCATAAGGATCGAAAAGATAGATGTGACAACAAATGAACTTCAAAAATTGCTTAGACTCATTCCCGTATTAAATTCCTTAATTGTTAGTTTAGAGAGCTTAAATCCTCGAGAAAGAGAGATCATAAGAATTAGCGTTGAGCATGGATTCTTTGACGATCCCAAGAAGATAAAAATTCAAGAATTGGCAAACAAGTTGGGCATATCGAAAGGTATTCTCTCCCGGAAATTAAGACTAATAGAGAAGAAGACATTTCAGGAATTGTGTAAGATTCTATCAACAATTGAGGCTATCGAACAAATAAAAGAAGATTCGAACTCCAGACGTTCCTGGAAGTTAAATTTTAAGCCAGAATGGCAAAAAGTTAAAAAATTTAGAAAATTTTAACTTTTTACTCTAAATGGCGGAAGTATACTTTCATCTTCTCTGGTAACTTATCCCCAGCGGATCCCTTGGTAATTAGGGACACAAAGATCATTACGATAACTGATAGGCAGATATAGAATACGTAGCCCGGTATTCCTCCCGGAAGCTTGAGTCCAAGCAATTTTTCGTATCCCACAGATATACCGAATGAGCAAATCAGAACTAAAATTTGAGCGATAAGAGCTGCCTCTTTTGTAGCCCTCCCCCATAGATACCCTATTACTACTGGCAAAGAACATGCCACAAATGTTCCCAATCCCAAAACGCCAAGCAATGCAACCATGTATCCACCGAAGAGACCAAATATGCATGCACCCAAACCCAAGATCAGCAAAGCAATTCTCCCAATACGAACCTCATCCTTCTGACTCAACTCTTTGCCAAAAGCCTTTGGGATATCTCTTGTGAATAGAGCGGATCCTATAACCAAGAAAGAACTTGCGGTAGACATTAAAGCAGCGAGCAGACCCATTATAATTACAACTGTTACCCACATGGGAATGTGCTCCGCAAATACGAAGACCGCTTGATCTGCAACTTTCAATGGCTGAACTTGTCCAATTGCTACTAAGTAGAGAACCGCTATAGCGGGGAACATATACATGAATCCAGCTATTCCGTATCCCACTCCACCAATGAATCCTTTAAATCTAAGATCTTCGTAGCTTTTCAGAGCGTAGAACTTTGTATTCACATGAGGCTGTCCAACAACACCAAAAGCTAAGACGAAGATCCAGCTAAACACAAGTGGTAGCATGGCTTCGGTTGGGAAACCGATAGGATCAACGTAGTGGGGTCCTAAGGAACTTGAGCCGACAGTTAAAACAAAGTTATCGAAGCTTCCAATGATCATAATGCATCCAATGAATGCTCCTACAATACTTAGAATCATCAGAAATCCTTGGAGTCCATCTACTAATATGCTTCCAACCATTCCTCCATAATAAGTGTATATTATGGTAACTAAGAGTATGAGAACTCCAGCGATCCCTGCGTTCAATCCTGTCAACCATTGCAAGATCAGTCCACCTCCAAGAACTTGCGTTCCTAAGTATGCCCAGATGCAGAATACGAGGTTTAATGATAGGAAGAAACGCGTCCATTTACATTGATATCTTTCATGTGCCAAGTCTGGAAAAGTTTCAATGCGTGCAATCTCAGCCATCATTCTCATCGGTTTTCCATTCAACCAAGTCATCATTCCATAGCTTAAAACAAAGAACCATGGCATATACCAAACCGCAGCTCCAGATTTGTAAGCTAAACCGGGTCCGCCAACATATCCATATGCACTCATGCCAGCAGCTGCAGCTGCGAGACCTGCTAAAAGCCATCCAAATTGTTTAAATGACGCAAAGAACTCCTTCCCTCCTACTTCAGCTCTTTTCTTTGAGTATATTCCTATCGCCAAGCAAACCGCCATGTATATTACTGTAGCTATTGTAGTTATCAATTTCATTTCCTCTATTCCTCCCATTCTATCCACCTCCTAATCCTCCTTACTCCTCCCTAAATTGCTTAGCTTCAGCAACAAAATTCTCCCAGCTCTTTTTGTCTACTACGTATCTATTGAACCAGAGCAAGTATGGTAGGAATACGATGAACACAGGTCCAATCCAACCCCAGAAAAGCCAGAGTATTGTAACACTCGGATGAAATCCAAGCCATAAGACTTCTGGCACTTTTCCGTAAAAAGCTTTGAAGTAGTAGAACCATATGTAGAAAGTTATCCCGTAGTAGGCAATAAAGGTAGCATAGGGATAGATCAGGAATCTCTTATCAACTCTTGAACCAGCACCAAGTAAGAGAAAGTTGGCAAACAAAATGATCCAAGCAGGAATCGAGGCGTAGTAGTTTTTCGTCATCAATGCCAATAGAATCCATAAAACCATTATGCCCTCTACAAACCAGATCGCATCTTTCACCTTTCCTTTAATCAATTTTATCACCTCCTAACGACTCATACAATTTTCTCAGCCCCATAATCTCTTCAGAAAAGATCTTTGCGTTCATCTGTTTAGTTTCTCTGACTATTGGCTCAAAGTCCATCTGGGAAAGGATGCCCCTCTCCAGATCAACCCCCGGAGCTATTTCAATTAATTCTACTCCTTTCTTCGTAAGCTTAAACACCGCTCTCTCGGTAACGTAAAAGACTTCTTGTTCGCGTTTAATAGCATATTTTCCGCTGAAAGTAACATGCTCAACTTCTTTCACAAACTTTTTCTTTTCTCCTTCTTTTAGAATTCTCAAGAAGCGATTCTCAACGGTGATCTCTGCTCCCGTATTCAAAGTCCCACAAAAAACTACCTTTTTAGCGTTTTGAGAGATATTTATGAAGCCACCAGGTCCTGGTAACCTTCCACCAAATTTACTGACGTTCACGTTTCCTTCTTCATCCACTTCAGCCATTCCTAAAAATGCAATGTCTAATCCTCCTCCATCGTAAAAGTCGAATTGGTAAGGCTGGTCTATGATTGCGGATGGATTCAAAGAAGCTCCAAAGCTCAAACCTCCTGCAGGTATTCCACCGATTGGTCCTGCCTCTACAGTTAACAGGAAAAAATCAAAGATCTTCTCTTCCGCTGCAACCGAAGCAACAGCTTCAGGCAATCCTATACCTATGTTTACAATGTCACCTTTTTTGAGTTCAAAAACCCCTCTTCTACCTATTATCTTGCGTTCGTTTAGTGGTAGCTTTGGAAATTCTGAAATTGGCACTCTTATCTCTCCACTTAAACCAGGATTGTATTTCTCTGCAAAGGTTTGCCAATGATAATCTTCGCTTGGAGATTTTACAATGTAGTCGACAAGATGCCCTGGAACCTTAACATCTTTTGGTTTTAAAGTGCCCTTTTCAGCAACTCTTTCCACTTGAGCTATTACAATCCCACCATTGTTTCTAACTAATGTTGCTATGCTTAGAACTTCTAATGTTCCCACTTCTTTCTCCATAGTAATGTTTCCATCCAAATCCGCTGTAGTTCCACGGATTAGTGCAACATTTGCCTTTTTCAATGGCTTTGATTTGTAAAATAAATACTCTCTTCCCTCTATTTCTACAAGTTCAACGAATTTTTGCTTTGAAATGCTGTTAAGAGCACCGCCTTGTCTACGAGGATCTACAAATGTGCCAAGTCCAACATGAGTAATGATTCCTGGCTTATTTCCCGATGCAGCCCTTATCAAATGTGACATGACTCCTTGAGGAAGTGCGTAAGCTTCCACTTTCTCCTTTAGCACTAAATTTGCTACTTTTGGTGCTAAGCCAAAATGACTACCTATGATAAATTTTAGAAACCCCTCGTGTCCAAAATGGTTTAATCCACGTTCCTTTCCATCTCCTTGCCCAGCGACGAAAAAAGCGGAAATCCCCCTTGGTTCACCAGTTTCAATAAATCTCTTTTCGATAAATACTGCCAAAGCCTCTGGAAAACCGTTTCCAACGAAGCCTGATGTAATTATCCCATCTCCATTGTTCACCAACTCTGAAGCTTGCTCCGGAGTTATCTGTTCGGCATCCACAAATATTTTGATTTCTAAATTTTTAAAAAAATTGATACAACATGTTTAAAATTATAAATATAGTCAATAAAACTCAAGTATCCTATAATAAGTATCTCGCCTTGCAACTCTTCTGCCGACAGATTTTACCGCTTCAACAATTTCCTCAAATTTTGCAGGCTTGAATTCCTTACCAGTCGCTCTTATCACGCTTTCCTCAAACATAGTTCCGCCAAAGTCATTTGCTCCAAAAAACAAAGCAAGCTTCGCAATTTCAAAACCTTGAGAAAGCCAAGAAGCTTGAATGTTTCTGAAGTTATCGAGGATTATCCTTGAGATTGCAAGCACTTGAAGATACCTCGTCGCACCAACCTTGCCAATTTCATCAATTTCAGTTTTTCCAGGATGGAATGTCCAAGGAATGAATGCGGTAAAGCCATTTGTTTTACTTTGAAGCTCCCTTATTTTTAGCAGATGCTCAAGAATGTCTTCATCACTTTCTATGTGCCCAAAGACCATTGTTGCGGTTGTTGGCATCCCTATTTCATGCGCACTTCGCATCACTTCGAGCCATTCCTCGCTATCGCATTTCCTCGGGCTCAGCTCTTTTCGAATTTTGTCAACAAGGATTTCAGCCCCTCCGCCGGGTAAAGAATCCAGACCAGCTTTTCTTAGCCTTATTAGAACTTCTCGATAACTCATCGACTCTAAATTTGAAATAAAAACGATCTCTGGTGG
>JANXDJ010000061.1 GCA_025059545.1 Archaeoglobaceae archaeon | reverse complement strand
CAGGTTAATGTGCCCGTAACGCTGATCTCAACCGGCCCTGAGCTCAGCCAGATCATCGATCTTAGAAGGGAAAAGCTTTGATGATTGATCTGCACATTCACTCAAACTTCTCCGACGGCATCGCAAGCATTGCTGAAATTGCCAAAAAGGCAAAGGAGTTAAATTTGAAAGCAATAGCGATTGTGGATCACTCCTTAGAGCTTAATTTTGGACTTGATGAGAAAAAAGCGGAGCTTAGGCAGATCGAGATAGAGGAGGCGAGAGATCTCTTCGGGATCAAAATTTTCAGCGGTATAGAGTGTGGAATAGATTACAATGGAGAGATCTTTCTACCCGAGCATGAATTCGACTTCATCGTTGCTTCAGTGCATGAGAATGCGCTCAATTACTGTGAAAGGATCTTAAAATGCATTGAAAACAACAGCGTTGACGTTATTGGGCATCTTTTCTCAGACATGTTTGAATTTTCAAGAGATCCAAGGCTTGAGGAAAAGCTAATCGATGCGATGGAATTCCATGGAGTAGCGCTTGAGATCAACTCGACTCATCAATGCCCACCAGATGATTTTCTCATAAAATGCTCAGAAAGAAGGCTGAAAGTTTCGATTGGTAGTGATGCGCATTGGCTTGAAAATGTTGGCAAAGTTGAGTGGTGCGAGAAAAAGAGAAAAAAGTATATGAAACTTGCGGAGCTATTTTTGCCATGAATCGCATCACTCTCACCGTTGACGCAATAATTCCTTATGCGGGAAAAATAGTGCTCATAAAAAGAAAGAATGAGCCTTACAAGAACTACTATGCCCTTCCCGGAGGCATTGTTGAATATGGGGAAACAGTTGAGAATGCGGTGCTCAGAGAAGTGAGGGAAGAGACTGGGATTGAGGGTGAGATCCATAGCCTTGTAGGAGTCTATTCCGATCCGAAAAGGGATCCGAGAGGGCATTTTGTTTCCATTTGCTTCATAGTGCTTCCCAAGGCTGGTGAGCTGAGGAGTGGGAGCGATGCAAAAGAAGTCGCTCTTTTTAGCTTAAAAAATCTCCCAAAGCTCGCTTTTGATCATGAAAAGATGATAAAGGATGCGGAGGCGAAGCTACATGGAATTCTGTCCGAAGTGTAAGAAGCTGATGATCTACATTGGCAACAAAGCGGTCTGCAGAAAGTGTGGCTATGAGAAGGAAGTTGGCGAGCAGAAGGTCGTTATAAAGTCTGAGAAGAACAAGGAAGACATTCCAGTGATCGAAGGAGAAAACGTGAAGACTTTGCCAACAACAAAAGCGATCTGCCCAGCTTGTGGAAACACTGAGGCTTTTTGGTGGATGAGACAGCTAAGAGCAGCTGATGAGAGCGAGGTTAGATTTTTCAGATGCACAAAATGCGGTAAAACTTGGAGGGAATACAATTAAATACTAAATAGTAATCTTTTTTGATGATCGAGATAGGTGAAATAAAGGCAAGAAGAAAAAGGCTTGGAATAACACAGAAGGAGCTTGCAGAGTTTGTTGGTGTTAGTCAATCGCTTATTGCAAAGCTTGAGTCTGGAAATCTTGATCCAAAGCTTTCTTTAATAAAAAGGATTTTAAAAACTCTTGATGAGCTTGAAAGCAAAAATTATTTGGCAAGAAACATGATGAATGCTCCAGTTATAATCGCAGAACCGTCTGATAGCGTTAAGAAAGTTGCGAGGATCATGATCGAAAAAGGCATCTCTCAGCTTCCAGTTGTTGATGGGGGAAAATTGATTGGTAGTGTTACTGAAAAAAGTGTATTTAAGGCTTTTTTTGAAGGAAAAAGTGATCTTTTGGTTCGAGATGTTCTTGAAGAACCGCTTCCTGTTGTAAAACCAAATGATAACGTCTTCGAGATCTCAAAGCTATTGCTCGAGCATCCTGCAGTGTTAGTTGTTGAAGGAAAGAAGATCGTTGGGATTATAACGAAGCATGACATCATGAAGGTTAGCACAAGTAAATAGTGATTAATATTTAAAAATTTTGATAGTATCGAAAATTTATATCATTATTTACTACGATAATCTTAAATACTTCACATTCCACTATATATTGTCGACGATCTGTGAGCGTAGATAGCAAGTAGTTTAAAAAGGTGAGGAAAATGGTGCGAAAAATGTTTTTGGCTTTGGTAGTGCTACTAACGTTTACAAGCTCTGCATTAGCCCAAAGCGACTATGAAATAGTGAACCCGACGTGGGCAAATCCTTTTGATATAGATCTTAGCGGAATGACAAATTTCAGCTTAATTCCCGAAGATGACCCAAGCGATGGTATAAATTGGACAAAGGTCGATCTACCCGCTCCTTGCGTAAATGGTGCTGGAAACAGCACCTTCATAATGGTAAGGAAAGGCTACGGAGAAGACCAAAACAAGCTCCTAATTTACCTTGAAGGCGGTGGAGCATGCATGAACTGGCTTACATGTGGACCCACACCATACAGAAGTGTAACAACTCTTGAACCAAATTTCACAACACTAAGCTTTACTTATAGACACGGAATATTTAACATAACAGATTTGAGAAATCCGTTCCGCAACTGGACGATGGTTTTTGTGCCTTATGGCACTGGTGATATTCACATGGGCAACAGAGTTGTGAAATACTACAACCTCAGCAATCCTGCTCAGAACATAACAGTCTATCATGTCGGCTATGTTAATGCAATAGTTGCTATGAGATGGATCAACAATAGCTCAACTTTTAGCAATGTTGTTGTTAGTGGTTCAAGTGCTGGTGGCTTCGGCACGATTCTGCACTTCTACAGAGCTTCTGAGATCTTCAAGAAAGGGGTAATAGCCATAGACGATGCTGGTCCTGGCACAAAGTCGAAATCGCCCGCCTTTGGAATGGATGTAGTTTCCCAGAGGTGGGGATCGAATCAGAGCTTCCCTGAAGATTCCTTAAATTACTTCGCAGACGGTTCTCTGCTTAGATTTACCAAATATGCCCTTGAAAGGTGTTCTGAGTGTATATTCGGTTTATTCGAAGACCAATACGATGACACAATAGGGGTAAGATTCCAAGGCTACAGTCATAAGGAATTCAGAGGAGTTTTGTTATCCTTAACAAATGAGATTAAGAGCGAATTTGGGAATAGATTCTTCCGATACCTCCCACTCGACTCTAAACACGTTGTGCTGCCATACACTAGATTTTACTCCCTTAATATCAGCGGAGACCACGTTTACGCATGGATAAACGATTTGCTGAGTGGTAACGGTAGAGATGTTATACAACAACCAGAGCCATTGCCAATAATATTTGTCCATGGGATGGCTGGTTCAGGAGCACAGTTTGAAACTCAAGCAATGCGCTTCACGAGCAATAGATATCCAGCAAATTATATAATGGTGTTCGAATACAATAGCACCGCTTATGCTACGAATACAACGATCGCTGCTCTCTACCGAGCACAGCTCGCACAAATGGTCAACGAAACTTTCAACAACACAGGGAAGAAAGTTGTGCTTGTAGGACATTCTATGGGAACAACGTTTATCTTCTACTATGCTCTCACATATAGAGATTACGTTGACAAAGTTGCCAAGGTAATATTAATCGATGGTATTTCGAACGCTTCCATTCCGACCATTACCGCATTGTCTGTGCCAACGATGACAGTTTACGGCAGACCTACATCAATGAGACCACCTGGAGCACATATACCATATGCAACAAATGTTTACATCCAGAATCAGACCCATGTGGAAGTTTGCACGTCTCCAGAGACCTTTAGAGCTATCTATGAGTTTATAATGGAAGCAAATCCAGAAACTACTAAAATAAACCCTGAAGAGAATCCAGTTCTGAAAGGAAAGCTCGTTTACTTCCCGTCCAACATTGGACTTGAAACTGGAACTCTAAACATATACAAGCTACACGAAAATGGTTTCAGAGTAAGTAATACTCCTGTTGCAAGCTTCACGATCACTAACGGTGAATGGGGACCGTTTACAGCAGAGAAAGGTGTAAGATACGAATTCGAATTTGTTCGAACAGATAATTTAACAATGCATATATACCGAGAACCATTTATTAGGAGCGACCAGTGGATCAGAATTCTCGTTTCTCCACCGGGAGGAATTGCTGACTATGCAAGCAGAAGCGATAACCATACAAACTTGCTGATAATGAGATACAAAGAGGTTCTAACTGAAGTCGATCCGCTATACGTTAAATCAGCCGACGATCTGCGAATAAATGGTGTCGCAGTTTGCGATCCGAGAATCTGCAATGTCTCCAAATCTCTGAACGGTCCTACTGGAATATGGATCTTCGATAACAAATCTGATGGTGTGAGCGTTCTCTATCCACCAGATCCATTCTACCATGCACAAGGTTTCCAGACTGGCATTGACTATTTCATCCCAGCTGGAACTCCAAATCAAAGCATTGTTGTTACGATCTTCGATCGCAGTGGTGGAGTGCAGTCGATAGCGGTGCCGAATTGGAGATCTTCTGAACATCGCGTAGTTCTGCAGTTCAACGACTATTTGCAACCAAACATGATCTCCCCAGATGCTGAAATTCTCATCCCCTACTACATAGATCCATTTGCAGTAAATGTAAGTGGAATGGCAAACTTTACTGATATTCAAGTAGACGATCCAAGCGATGGAATAAATTGGACAAAAGTTGATCTACCTTCAGACTGCAAGAGCGGTTTTGGAAATCCGACATTCATAATGGTCAGAAAAGGTAGCGAGAACAAAGTGCTGATCTACTTAGAAGGCGGAGGAGCTTGCTCGAGCTTTGGCAGTTGCGATCCAACTGAAGTTGGTGGCAGAGGAACTGTTACAAGCCTTGATCCCAAATTTGGCGAAGGTCCAAGACCTCTCAATAGAACTTATGTCCGAGGAATCTTTGATGTAAAGAATACATTAAATCCATTCCGCAACTGGACAATGGTTTTCGTGCCATATAGCACTGGAGATATATTTATGGGCAACAGAGTTGTGAAATACTACAATTTAAGCAATCCTGCACAAAATAAAACGATCTACCATATAGGCTATGTCAACGCAATAGTTGCGATGCGCTGGATCAACGCAAGCGGAACCTTTGAGCCAGTTGTGGTAACCGGAACATCCGCAGGAGGTTTCGGCACGATCTTACATTTCTACAGGGCTTCGCAGATCTTTAACAAAGGGATCATTGCAATAAACGATGCAGGTCCTGGCACAATGCCAAATATTACAAGTACCTTGCCACCTGCGGTCACTGCAGAGAAATGGGGTTCAATGCAAAACTATCCACCCGAGTCGCTACCTTACTTCGCAGACACAGACACGATCAGATTCCTAAACTGGGCTCTTAACGCTTCGCTTGGAGGATGTGGAGACTGTATCTATGCGCTATTCCAAGACCAGTGGGACTTTATAATCGGTCCTTATTTCCAAGGATATAGCTTCCCAGATTTCCAGGCAAGATTGCTGAGTGTAATTGGAAGTATAAAGGCTAACTTCAGCACAAGGTTCTGCTCATACTTGCCGCTCTCAACTTACCACACCGCATTTGCTGGTGGCTACAATTATCCAGTAGGAGATCGATTCTACGCTCTGCACATAGATGGCTACTACTTAAGGCAATGGATCAATGATGTGCTTAGCAGAAATTGCACTGACAGAAGAGATCTCGGCTTGAGAGATCTGCGAGTTGAAATTCTCAGTGCTCCAAGCAGTGCGGTGGTTGGAATTCCAACAAATATAACTGTAAGAGTCAGCAACATTGGTAGCAACGCAACACCAGATCCGTTCTTTGTGATCTTCTCGAATAGAACCGCAACTCTTGGATCTACGGTTCTTACTTTGTCTGCGAATGCAAGTGTGACTGTCAATTTCACCTGGACTCCAGCAACTGCTGGAACTGAAATGCTGAATGTAACTGTCGATGGTTTGCCCGTTCCAGCCCTTAGAACACTCCTACCCTTAGGTTCTGTCGTCGAATTGAACGAAACGAACAATATCGCGAGCGTAACTGTTGGTGTTTGTCGTGTCAATCCAGTGCCGAGTATTACCATAACTAACTGGTTAACTCCATATGAAGTGGCCATAAGCATGTTACCTCCGATAGTTAATGTTACAATTCCAGATGGAACGAATGTATCTGTGAATTTAACTTGGCTTTCAATAGTCGATCCCGTCTTCCCAAGCTTCAACTACAGCCCAGTCGCCGCTGCAGCCACTCCACCCTACAGAGCAATTGGGAGAATGGTAAATCCTCCAGCGGTTTGTCCAGCAGAACTGGCAACGATGAATATAACAACCAATTTAACATTGCAAACACCTTTGCTTCCAGGGCTTTATCCAACAGCGAGAATATATCCTGACGGTAGAGCTTTGAACATAACAGACAAAACCCTGTTCAACCAGCCTGGAACTTATGCAAATGTGACAATCTCATTTGGAGGTCTTGATAGAACTTATTCCTACTACGTGCCAACCTCATACGATCCGAGAAAACCAACTCCGCTCGTATTTGTATTCCACGGCGGTGGCTCATGTGGCTTAGCACAAATGCTCGCTGTAGATGACTTCGCTGAACTCTATGGTTTCATCCTCGTTACACCAGACGCCTATGGCTGGAGTTGGAATAGAACAAGGGATGTGCCTTTTGTTTCAAAGATCATCGATGAGATGAAAGCTCGCTTTAACATCGACGAACGCAGAATTTACGCAACTGGAATCTCGATGGGCGGAATGATGACAACTTGGGTGATCTACGATCCTGAGCTCGGAAAGAGGATCGCTGCAGCTGGAGTTGTTAGCGGTTCAAGAGAACTTTTATGGGCATTGCAGAATGGAAGCACACCAGTAAGACCGATGACAATAGTCATAACCGCAGGAACTGATGAGAGAATAATGGGGGCTCCAATCTTTGAGCACTTGAATGCGAGGAATGCGACCAATCTACTTGTTCAAGTCTGGAAATGTTCTCCAACACCAGAAACAAAATTCTGGCCACCCACTTTAGCAGATCCAAACACAAACGTTACGAGGTATGTCTACAGTGGATGTGTAAATGGTGTAAAGGTTGTCTACTTCGAAGTTGGCAGCGGTGGACATGCGTGGATGGGCGGGTTGCAGTATGTGATTCCAGGGTCAATAGGCTGGGTTACAAAGCACATTGATGCATGGAACGCCACAGATGGTCTCTGGGCTTACTTAAAAGAAGAAGTTCTCCCAGTTCCACCACCCCCACCACCCCCACCACCTCCACTTATGGGCGGTGGAGGAGGCGGAGGAGCAATGCCAGGAGTTCCAGTATACTTATCAGCTTATGAAACTGTGAGAGCGAATGAAGAAAGCATTATAGAGCTTCCACAGAGTGCATTCTGGGAGACAAATGTCCTTGCACTGATCATTCTCAGCTCAGAAGACGGCAATGTCAGATTCAGGGTTGAGAAGCTTAAAGAACTGCCACCAAACATTCCAACTCCAAGTGGAGTTTTAGTTGCGATTTGGAGCATTGAGCCAAGGTTGAGCAAAGAAGCGGAGATTAAAGGAAAGATCAAATTCGGCATTGAAATAGATGCGATAAAGGAGAAAGGCTTTGATCCGAATGCAGTTGCTTTGATCTTGCTCAAATGGGATGGAAAGCAATGGATTGAATTGCCAACGAAGTTCCTTAGCAGTGATGGCAAATACAATTACTATGAAGCAACAACTCCAAGCTTCAGCTACTTCGTTGCAATAATTAAGCCTGCTGTAACTCCAACACCAAAGCCAACAACGCCATTGGTAACTCCAACTCCTACAACACCAACAACTCCAGAGCTAACACCTACACCAACGCCAAAGCCGTTCATTCCA
>JANXDJ010000060.1 GCA_025059545.1 Archaeoglobaceae archaeon | reverse complement strand
TATGCAAATGTCCGTCCCGTTTACCATATCAAGGGTATTCCGAGCCCAATAAAAAACCCGGAAAAGGTTAACTTTGTAATATTCAGAGAAGCAACTGAGGATGTATATGCAGGAATAGAATGGCAGAGAGGGAGTAAAGAAGCTATGAAGCTAATAGAATTGCTTGAAAGAGAATTTGGAACAAAGATAAGAAAAGATTCTGGTATAGGGATAAAGCCAATAAGTGAATTTGGAACTAAAAGACTCGTAAGGATGGCTATCAGATATGCAATTGAGAATAAGAGAAAAAGCGTCACACTCGTGCATAAGGGAAACATCATGAAATATACCGAGGGAGCTTTTAGAGATTGGGGATACGAAGTTGCAAAGCAAGAATTTGGAGAACACTGCATAACCGAAGAAGAACTCAACAGCAATTTCGATGGAAAACAGCCTGAAGGCAAGATTGTTGTGAAAGATAGAATAGCGGACAACATGTTTCAGCAAATATTGCTTAGAAGTGAGGAATACGATGTTATCGCTTTGCCAAACCTCAATGGAGATTACTTAAGCGAGACCGCTGCAGCACTTGTCGGAGGAGTCGGCATTGCACCAGGAAGCAACATAGGAGACGGTATTGCTGTGTTCGAACCGATTCACGGCTCCGCTCCAAAGTATGCTGGACAAAATAAGGTCAATCCAACCGCTCAAATACTTTCAGGAGCCTTGATGTTTGAATATCTTGGATGGAAAAAGGCAAGCGAAATGATTAAAAAAGCTGTTGCCATTACAATTGGAGAAGGTGTAGTAACATACGATCTTCATCGTCAAATCGGAGGAAAACTTGTTGGAACAAGAGAATTTGCAAATGCTGTTATAGACAACTTGCTCACCCTATGATCCAGATCTACGGCGCAGGAATGGCTGGGACTTATCTTTACAGCTTACTGACAAAAAATGGGATAAAAGCGAATATATTCGACTTAAGAAAAACTCCTGATTGTAGATGTGCTTGGGGATTCGCTTATAGCGAGGCAAAGGAGCTTTATTCGAAAATAGATGTAAACCTTGATGATTACGTTCTTGTTAGACCAAAAAATATAGTTGTGAATGGACTGCAACTAAAGAATAGAGACGTCGTAACAGTGGACAAGCTGAGATTGCTTAAAGATCTTTGGAAAAATTTCGAGTTCAGAGAATCAGATGCTGAAATTATAGTGGATGCAACGGGAGCGAAGAGAGCTTTTTTGCCAAAGATAGATAAAGATCGATTTATCTACACACTCCAGTTTGTTGAAGAACATGAAAAAGAAGAAGACATCTTCATAAATTTCGAAAGACATGGATATTCTTGGGCATTCCCTCTTGGTGGAGAATGGCATATTGGTGCGGGAAGTGCTTACGAAGAAAGAGTTGAGAAGCTTATACAAAAGCTTAGAGAAAGATATGATTTCCGAGAAAAAGAGAAGAAATGTAATTGTAAAGCAGAACTGAGAATGCTTCCTCCTTCAAAATGTAGACCTTTTGTTCATGGAAAAGTCGTTGGAGTTGGTGAAGCTATAGGTTGTGTCAGCGGAGCGGGAGAAGGAAACGTTCCTGCTTTGAAATCTGCATTAATACTTTTTGAATGTCTGAACAAACTTGAAATGTATGAAAAAAGAATAATGAAAGAATTTAGTTGGATTGAAAGAGAGCAGAGATTTGTAGACAGTGCTCTCAAAGGATTGCCAGCATTCCACTTATTGCCAAAGATAATAGCTTTCGAGCGAAAGAGGCTTGTAGAACACTCTCTCATCGACTTTCTGAGAATATTCATATGAAAAGGTTCAAGAGATTTAAATTCTCTTATGGAGAAACAAACACCACGATTTTAACCGAAAGTGACGAGTTCTACAAAATAGCCATAAAGGCAATATTAGAGGCGAGAAGTGAAATAGAAGAACATATAAAACTAAAACCAGAGTTTTTAATAAGCTATGAACCCCTAAATTGCAAAAAATGTTCTGGAAAAAGAGTAACCAAGGAAATGTGCCACTCTGCAAGGATTGCAAAAGTTGGACCAATGGCTTCAGTTGCTGGAGCAATTGCACAGTTTGCAGTCGATAAAATGGTTGAAGCGGGAGCAAATGTTGCAGTAGTTGACAACGGTGGAGATATAGCAATTCATTCTGATGAAGAGCTAAAAGTAGCGATTTATCCATCAAAAATTGCCCTTTTGATTCCTCCTACAGACAAAATAGCGATTTGCACCTCAAGTGGAAAAATTGGGCATTCAGTTAGCTTTGGATGGGCAGATTCGGCAACTATTATTGCTGAAAATGCCTGCATTGCGGATGCTTTTGCCACAGCATTGGGAAATGCTGTAAAAGACTTTGGTAAGGATGAAATAAAAATAACACTTAGCAATTTCTATTCCGAAAATCGAGAGTTTATTAAGGGAGCTATAGTCATAAAAGACGATATAATCGCTTTTGCAGGCAATATACCTGAGATTTCAACCGCAGAATATGGTGAAGATTTGATAACTAAACCCTAACTTCTGGGGTTTCAAAGCGCAAAATTTAAATTAGGATAGAAATCTAAGCATATTCTATGGCGGTAAAAATCATTTTCTGTCCTTCTTGTGGAGAAGAAGTCGAGATAACAGATCTATATGAGGGCGTAGAAATTAACTGTAAGTCCTGTGGATGTTTGATGATCTACCAAGAGGGTAAATTGCTCCTATTAGACACGAACGAGGAGTTCAACCTCGAAGATCTTGAAAGTTACGATGAAGAAGAGGAAATAGAGGAAGAAGAGGAGGAAGAAGAGGAATACTATTACGACGAAGAATACTAATGTATTTTTTTAATATACTTTGCGGGTATCTCTTTTGCAAGAGCAATTGAATCGTTCGCCTTTAAAATTCTAATACCATCTGCTTTTGCTTTTTTCGCATCTATTTCAAAAATAATTGGCTTCTTTGTCCTGAGGCTGGCAACTTCAAGACTTCTTTCGATAGTTGTTGATAAATGAACATAAGCCTGATTTACAGGTCTTATACCTATTTCAAGCATTCTACTTGCTTCTTCTTCACTTGTCCCATAGTAAAGTGTATCTTCATTGGCTTCAGGCATATCTGTAAGCTTTACATCAATACTGTGTCCATATCTTGCTCTAATTTTGTCTCCTTTCAATTCATATCTTTTCTTTTCATCACTGTAAACCATAGCCTTCAGCACCCATTTGTTAGCCCAGCGATATTTTCTGCTAACGACTTTTGCTAATGCTTCAAAGCTGACCCAACCGTTTTCGTCTATCTCTAAATCAAACTTTTGCGGAAAATGCCTTAATAATCCTGAGACAAATTTACCAAGCTTTTCGACTTTGTCCTTGCTTAGCACGATCTCTCCTTTTGTGCCACAGGAACAAGTTTCTCCTCGATAGAACCCATGAGATGGGCAAAATCTTATCTCCTCCATTTCACCACTGCCTCTTTCTAATTTTTATCTTCTTACCCGAAACTCGAACTATTCCTTCTTTTTCCAGCGATTTCACGATTAAGTCGAAGATCTCTTCACAATTTATTAATATTTCCTCATTTTCATTTTGGATTATAGCGCTACTTAACTCTCTGAGTTTATCTATGTCGTTGATATTCTCAATGTTGAGCAAAATATTCGATATAACACTCAAAAGACTTAAAAGCTCTTTGTTCTCCACTTCTTCTCCAAGCAAGCTCAGAACATCAACATATAGTTCCCAAACAGGAAAGAAATCAATCGTTATGAGCTTCGTGCTACCTTCAACCGGTTCATCTATGCTAATAATCACCTCAGGGTCTTCTGGCAAGCTACCTCTGATAAAATCACCGATTTCAAATCCATTTTTTAGTAAAAATAACTGTAGTTCATCCAATAGAATTTTCAGCTTTATAGCATTCTCCGCTGATGAAATAAATTCTTCAATACTTAACTCTCCATCCATAAACTTTTTTGCAGACTCGTAGCTCTCGGGATCTTCAAATTTCAAAAATTTCTCTATAAACTCATCATACTTAATCTCTCGCTCTTTTAAAATCTCCTTCAAAATTTGAATTCGTCTTTCCCATTTTTCTATCTCTTCATTCCACTTTCCAGCACTTAATAGATTTTTTAGCTCGCTTATTTTTCCTCTGAAAACAAATTGCTCATCTTCTTCCCATTCCACCAATTCCCTAAGCTCAACTTTTGCTCCAATATTCCTAAGTTCAGATGCAATTCCAAGCAACTTGTTTTTATCCTCTGAGCTCATCACTCTAAGCCACACAGCCCATCTTTAGTGAAGCAATTTTAAATTTTTTGCTTCGAGAAAGAAAAAATGATATAGCAGATCAAATTAAGAGCTATCATGTTTGAAACCTCGGAGAGAATGAAGAAAATTCCGCCCTATCTCTTTGCAGAAATAGATGCAATGAAGAGAAAGAAGGTCTCAGAAGGTGTAAAGATCATAGATCTTGGAATTGGAGATCCAGACCTTCCAACGCCGAAGCATATTGTTTCTGCAATGCAAAAAGCTGTTGAGAAAGTTGAAAGGCAGAAATATCCAAGCTATGAAGGCATGGTGGAGTTCAGAGAGAGCGTTGCAGATTTTTATAAACGGAGAAAAGGTGTTAAATTGGATCCGAATAGAGAAGTGATCGCTTTGATAGGTTCAAAAGAAGGAATTGCTCATCTACCGCTTGCTTTCGTCAACGAGGGCGATTACGTTCTCGTTCCCGATCCCGGATATCCAGTTTACTACGCTTCAACGGTAATGGCAGGAGGCAGAGCATTTCAAATGCCTTTGGAAGCAGAGAATGGTTTTCTACCAGATCTTGAAGCTATTCCTAAGGAAGTTGTAAAAAAGACCAAGCTTCTATTCCTAAATTATCCAAACAATCCAACGTCTGCAGTTGCAAGTGATGAATTCATAAAATCTGCGATCGACTTTTGCATAGATAATAAGATCATCTTAGCCCATGATTACGCTTACGGCGAGATTGGACTCGATGGTTATCGACCCAAAAGCTTTTTAGAGTTCAAAAATGCTTTTGAGGTAACAATAGAGTTCAATTCTCTCTCTAAGACTTATAACATGACTGGCTGGCGTATAGGATTTGCTTGTGGCAATGAGGAAATTCTAAGGGGTTTGCTCAAAGTAAAGACGAATGTTGATAGCGGTGTTTTTGAAGCGGTGCAAGAAGCTGGAATTACCGCTTTGAGGGGAGATGATAGAGTTATCGAGGAGAACTGTAGAATATATGCTGAGAGAAGAGATGTGCTTGTTGAGGGATTGAAAAGACTTGGTTTTGAAGTTAAAAAGCCAAAAGCGACCTTTTACGTCTGGTGCAAGGTTAATGGGAGCAGTATAGAATTTGTCAAAAAGCTCTTGGATCTTGCTGGCATCGTCGCAACTCCTGGCATTGGATTTGGTAGCTATGGAGAAGGTTATGTTCGATTTGCGCTAACAAGAAGCAAAGATGTCATTTCAGAAGCGATAAATAGATTAGAAAAATTATTTTAGTTAGAAAAATTATTTTAAAATGAATTATATTTGATAAAAAAGTTTAAATTCTATATCTTCTAAGCTTTACACGCTTAGACTTCAGGTGAAGAGAGTTGTCGCTACTCCAGAGCTCAAAAATTCAATGGGAGAGCTTGGAACTGAAATTGGAGTTGAAATTGTTCTCAGAGTTAAGCCCGGGGTGTCTAAATGCCATCCGAAGAGATTGTAAAAGCCAAAGAATTTCTCGAGGAACTTGAAAAAAATGCTACAGCGTATAAGACGATCTTGGATTCCTTCCCAGATTTTATTGGAGTAGTGGACTCCGAAGGCAGACTCTTAAGTGTAAATCGTAGTTTTGTTGAGGCTTTAGGAGTTAATGAGGAAGAGATTCTTGGCACTCCTATAATGTCATTCATTCATCCAGATGACTTTGAGAAGGCTATTAAACTTTTCAAAGATGCTTTTTATGGAAAAAAGATCGTTAGAGGAGAATTGAAAGTGATCATTGGTAGGAAAGAATATGTTCTTGACGTTTCTGGTAGATTCGTTGAATTTGGTAATTTTAAATTTGGAATTGTTGTCTCAAAGGACATAACGGAGAAAGTTAAGCTTGAAAAGAGAGTTCGAGAGAGAGAAGAGTTCTATAGAAAGGTAATTGACCGCTCGATTTCGGGTTTTATGCTACTTGAAAGAGACAAGATCGTTTTTGTGAACAAAACCGCGGAAAAGATCACACAATACCCTGCGGAAGAGCTTGAAGGTAGAAGTGTTGAGATCTTGTTTGATCCAAACATCGTTGACCGTGTAAAAGAGACGATCGAGAGGATCTTGTGTGGAGAAAGCTTGGAGATCATAACCAGATTTCTTAGAAAAGATGGAGTGGAGAGATATGTGAGAGTTGTAGCAAATCTGATTGAAAAAGATAAAGGGCTGATCTTGGTAAGCTTTGACGATATAACTGAAAAAAGGGAATATGAAAAGAAGCTTGAGGAAAGAGAAATTCTATACAGAACACTCGTTGAAAACTCTCATACAGGTATATTTATAATACAAAACAATAAAATAGTTTACGCCAATGATAAAGTCTACGAAATTCTCCGATATTCCCAAGAGGAGCTTAGCAAGCTTTCCCACCCATATGACATAATTTCTCCCGAGTTTAGAGATTTAACCAAGCAGAGATATTGGGCAAGAGAGAAAGGACTCGAAGTTCCTGAGAGCTATGAAATAAAGGTAAGAACTAAAGATGGGGATGAGAAATGGTTAAAGGTTTTGGCTAAGAGGATCAAGTATAGAGGAAAACCCGCTGTGATGGTTAACATTGCGGACATAACGAAGATCAAAGAAGACGAAGAGTTTTTGAGAAGGATGAATGATCTTCTAAGAGTTGCAAGCGAGATAAAGGGATCACTGATCCATGAAACTTCTGAGTTCAAGATTCTATCGAATTTGAAAAACAGCTTTGAGAAGTTGAATGCGGAGGTGGGAATTTATTTAGCTGAGAATGGTTTTGAACCACTTTCCGAGCCTTTAAAAATCTTAGATTCCGAATCTTTAAATATCAAGGTAAATCTGGATCGTGTTTTCCAGGAATTCAGAAATGGAATGTGGTTTACGTTCATTCCAATTTATAGAGATAAACTTCATAGCCTGGTGGTTATTGCGAGGAATAATGGCTTCACGGAAGAAGAGCTGAGGATCATTTCCACGATCTCTCACGACGTTTCGATGCGTTTTAGATTCTTGAAAGTTGAAAAAGAAAGGGAAATGGCTTTGAAGATGATCATGGAAAACTTAAAACAATTTGAGGAATTGGCAGACAAGCTCAGAAATCCGCTTGCTGTAATTAAAGGGTATTTGGAGATAAGAAATGAAGTTTCTGAAGAAGAATTCATTAACAAAATAACCGAGCATGTTCACAAGATTGAAGAGATCGTCGACAAACTCAGATACCAAGAGCTTGCAACTTATGAAATGAAGAAGTTTCTTGAGGGGAGTAGCTAAATAAATAATTCCTCCAAGGAATTAAGAATGTAGTCTGGCTTTATGCTTGCTTTCTCTAAATCTTCTTTCTTTGTCACTCCTGTCAGCACAAGAAGAGTCTCCGCTCCAATGTTCTTTCCCGCAACAACATCGACTTCGATCTGATCTCCAACGACTACGACATCTTCAGCACTAAGATTTAGCCTTTCAAGAGCTTCGAGCATTATCACCTTTGAAGGCTTTCCAACAACTACATCGGGCATTCTACCAGTCATCCAGTATAGAGCGCCAATTATAAGCCCAGTGCCAGGAGTTGGACCGTCTTCTGAAGGAAAGATCTTGTCTGGATTCGTTGCTAT
>JANXDJ010000005.1 GCA_025059545.1 Archaeoglobaceae archaeon | reverse complement strand
AATCCTGATTCCATTCCAATCACTTCTTTTAACAAGTGTAAAAGCGTTTTTGCCAAGATCCGCATATATAAGGCTGTTGTTACCAAAAGTGCAACCAGTTGCAACTTGGATTCCATCTGTTAAGCAATTATTGCACTCAACGATCGCAAGGATTTCTTCACCAATGCTCACAATCTCGTCTCTGCGAATTCTAAGCTCCTCCATCGCAATCGAAGAAATTCTTACTCCTATGGCTAAGAAAGGGCAAATATGTCCATGGAAATCCTTTGCTTTTGTTAATAATGTAGCTAAATTCATATAATAAGACTGACAAAGTGTTATAAATCTTTTCTTTTTTGTTATTTAGTCTAAATCATGAAGAATTATTTATTAAATTGCCTGATATACTTTAGATTTCAAAAATAACATTAGATCGCACTTATTTTTATTTTTTTAATATAGAAAAAGCGAGTTGAGTATATAAAGGTGGTCTTCCAAAATTTATTTTGGTGAAGACTATGTTTGAGATAAAAAAGGGGATTTTTGTAGATGAGTTAAGAAATGTAAGTATAAAAATAGGGGAAATAACAGAGGAAGAAGATTGGGAAGCTCTTGGACCAACACCAAAACCAGGAGTGACTGATCTTAGAAAATGGGATCAAAAGCTGATCGAACGCTATCAACCATTCTACGCCCCCGTTCAAGATTTCTGCAATCTTTGCACAATGGGACCATGCGACTTATCATTTAACAAAAGAGGGGCGTGCGGGATCGATCTAAAAACTGCGAAAGCGAGGCTTGTAACGATCGCTTGTTGCATAGGCACTTCTTCACATACCGCTCATGCAAGGCATCTTGTAGATCATCTGATCGAGGAATACGGCGAAGATTTCCCAATAGATCTGGGAGGAGAAGTAAACATAGAAGCACCGATCATAAGAACTGTTATTGGTATAAAGCCAAAAACGCTCGGAGATCTGAGAAAAGCATTGGAATGGGTTGAAAAGGAGATCGTGAAAGTTCTTCACTCTACACACATTGGTAACGAGGAAAGCTTTGCGGACTTTGAAAGCAAGGCGATGCATGTGAGCATGGCGGATCATGTGGGCATGGAGGTTGCAGATATAGCACAAATCGTAGCTTTTGGTTTTCCAAAGGCAAAGGCAGATACTGACTTAGTGCCCACTGGATTTGGAATTATCGACACAAAGAAACCTGTGATCTGCGTTGTTGGGCACAATGTGATGTATTCTCGCCCAATCATGGACTATCTTGAGAAAGTGGGCAGAATTGAAGATTTCGAAGTTGCAGGACTTTGTTGCACCGCACACGATATGACGAGATACAACAGCAGAGCCAAGATCTTCGGACCAATAAGCTACCAGCTACGTGTAATTCGAGCGGGATTGCCTGATGTTGTTGTTAGCGATGAGCAGTGTATAAGAGCTGATCTCGTTGAGCTTTGTAGTAAGATGGGGATTCCTGTGATCGCAACAAGCGATGCTGCGGTTCGTGGACTGCCAGATGTGAGCGACTGGGAAGTAAAGCAAATCGTCGAAGCACTTGTTAGCGGTAAACTAAAGGGTGTATTTCTGCCAGTTCCTGAAAAAGTGGGAGAAGTGGCTCCAATGGTAGCTGAAGAGATTTTTAAGAGAACAAAGGACAGAAAATATCGGTTCTTTGCGAATGATGAGGAATTCAAAGCAGAGATCTCTAAATGCACTCAATGCATGAACTGCGTATTCACTTGTCCACATAACTTGAGAATCGATCTTGGCATGGCTCATGCACAGAAAACAGGAGAAATTAGCAAACTTGCAATTCTTGAAGAGCAGTGTCTTGCTTGTGGCAAATGCGAGCAGGTTTGTCCAAAGGGAATAAAGATTGTAAATGTAATAATGCGGAGCAACTTCGATAAGCTTTACAGCAAAACAGGAAAAACGAGAGTTGGAAGAGGTCCTATTCAAGATACAGAGATCAGGAAAGTTGGGCAACCAATAGTCTTTGGACAAATTCCTGGCGTTATCGCTGCAGTTGGATGTATTAACTTCCCAGATGAGATGAAGTCCATAGTCGAGATCCTTGAAGAGTTCCTAAAGCGGAGGTTCATCGTCGTAACTTCTGGCTGTCATGCAATGGACATTGGAATGATAAAGGATGAAGAAGGTAAAACTTTGTATGAGAAATATCCGGGGAATTTCGATGCTGGTTGCATTGTAAACGTTGGCAGTTGTGTTGCAAATTCCCACATTGCAGGAGCTACGATAAAGATCGCAAACATCTTCGCAATGCGTCCTTTGCGTGGCAATTATGCGGAAATTGCGGACTACATTCTGAACAGAGTTGGTGCTGTAGGTTTCAGTTGGGGACCATATAGCCATAAGGCTGCAAGCATCGCTACCGGCTTTAACCGCCTCGGAGTGCCGGTTGTCGTTGGACCTCATGCTATGAAGTATCGTAGAGCTTTCCTTGGTAAACCTTGGAAGAAGGATAAGTGGTGGGTTTATGACATAAAAACTGGACAAAAGGTATTCATCGAACCCGCTCCAGATTCAATGCTCGTTGCAGTTGAAACGAAGGAGGAAGCAATCGTTCAGCTTGCAAGGCTCTGCATCCGTCCAAATGACACTTCGATGGGCAGACAAATAAAGCTGACGCACTATATAGAGCTTAGCAAGAAGTATATGGGCGATCTACCTGACGATTGGTATGTATTTGTTAGAAGCGAAGCAGATCTGCCTTTGAAGATGCGCGAAGAACTGCTTAAAGTGCTTGAAGAAGAACACGGATGGAAGATCGACTGGGAGAAGAGGAAAATCGTAGAAGGACCAATTAGAAGCTATGATGCTGGCTTTAACCCAACAATAGTCGAAGAAGTTTTCGCAAAATACAGGAGGTGAGGGAAATGATAAGCAAAGAGGAAAAATTCCCGATCGCAAAGCGTTACAACGTTGCCGATCTCCAAGTCTCCAAAGAAGCAACAGCTGTGAAGCCCGTAGTTGTTGCAAACATGATAAAGAAGGCAAAGAATCCGGTGCTGATCACAGGTGGAGCACTGCTAAAGGATCAGAAGCTCGTTGAGATTGCGGTGAAGTTTCACAAGAAGGGAATTCCAATAATAGCTACTGGTGGTTCAAGCAAGCCTTTAATTGAGCAAGGAGTTAAGCCAATCTTTAAAACCTACACTCTACATCAGATCACACAATTCTTACTCGACGAAGACTTCAAATACAACGGAAAGAACTTCGATCTCGTTCTCTTCCTCGGCTTTTTGCCGTATTATCTTTCAAGGATGCTCTCAGCGTTGAAGCATTTCTCAGATTTGACAACTATAGCCATCGACGAATTCTACCATCCACATGCAAAGTTCAGCTTTACAAATCTCACCAAGGACAAGGAAATGCACTATACAATGCTTGAAGAAATACTCAGCAAAATCTAATTTTTTAAATCGTTTCAAGGAATAGCATTAGATAAAAGCCAGAAAGGAAGCCAACAGAGGCTAAAAGATTATCTTCTTCTTTTTTGTAAATTTCGGGGATCATCTCTTTAACAACAATGTAAAGCATTGCCCCACCTGCAAATGAGAGTCCGTATGAAAGCAGAGAGCTAAATAATGTGAAGAAAAGAGCCCCTAATAGCACCATCACCATTTCTGAGATCCCGGTTAGAACTCCATAGAAAATAGCTCTGAATTTCCCTATCCCAAGAACTGCAAGTGGCAAAGCCACGATCGCCCCTTCAGGCACATCTTGAATCGCTATTGCAAAAGCAGTCGTAAGACCTTGTTCAACATCGTAAACGAGCAGAGTTCCAACAGCTAAGCCTTCTGGAATGTTGTGGATCACTACCGCAATCAAGATCAGCCAAATTACTTTAATTCTTCTTCTAAACTCTTCTGGTCCTTCGTAGCCCTTTATGATGTGCTCATGTGGGGAAAATCTGTCTAAAAGGTGAATAATCAGAACTCCAAGCAGTATTCCGATGCTTGCAGTCTTAAAGTCTTTCATCTCAATCGATGGCATTATTAGGCTGAGAAATCCTGCTACAAGCATTATTCCAGCTGAGAAAGATAAACTCAACTCAATTGCAAATTCTGGAGCTTTTCTATGTATTAGTGCGAAAAGAGAACCGAGGAATGTGGCAAATGCCACCAAAGCTCCTGCAAGAAAGGCGAGCAGAAGTTCGTTTTCTATTGAGATCACGAATTCGATGAAGTTTTGGAGCACGAAAAATTTAGGGAGTTCTTGGTTATAGAGTTTTGGTTAAAAGATTAGAATAAAATAATTAAAATAAAAATTTATTGTCCGTATGCGGATTCGTAAACAAGCTCAATTACGTCAAGCACTGTTATTTTTTGCTCGAGCTTCTCGCTTTTGACCCCATCTTCGAGCATGATCATGCAGAACGGGCAAGCTACTGCAAGCACTTCTGCTCCAGTCTCTGCAGCCTCCTTCGCTCTCAAGTTGTTCGGTCTGAACTGCCCTGGATACTCTCTGACAAGATTTCCGCCACCTGCACCACAGCAGAAGCTTCTGTTTCTGTTTCTTGGCATTTCAACAAGCTTAAGCCCAGGAATTGACTTCAAGATCTCTCTTGGTAACTCATAAAGTCCATTGTATCTTCCAAGATAGCACGGATCGTGGAAGGTGACAGTCTTGTTTATTGGCTTCTTAAGCTTCAGTTTTCCATTCTTTATCGCTTCATAGATCACTTCAAGGATGAACTTTGTTTCATAGCCATCGTATTCGTTCTTCAGGGTGTTGAAGCAGTGCGGAGAGGTTGCGATGATCCTCTTAACTCCAAATTTCTCAAATTGGGCAACATTTTCTTCTTTGAGCACTTGGAACAACCCTTCTTCACCAACTCTTCGCACATCGTTTCCACAACAGCCTTCATCTCTTCCGAGAACTGAGTAGTTAACGCCAATGTCCTTAAGGATCTTTGCAAGCTTTGCTGTAACTGGGATATTCCTGTTGTCGAAGCTGTGAGCACAGCCTACGAACCATAACCATTCGAACTCAGGGTTATCTTTAACTGTTGGCACTGGAACCTCAGCTTTCTTCACCCATTGGTCTCTCTTGAACTTTCCTTCTCCCCAAGGATTCTTCTGCTTCTGTATGTTCGTTAGGAGATCTCTCACGTCTGGCGGAGTTTCTCCGCTTTCGATCACACCTCTACGCATCTCTATGATCATGTCCATTTGCTCAATGTATACCGGGCACATCTCCATGCAGGCTCTGCAAGTCGTGCATGCCCATATCGCGTGCATGTCCAAGACGTTGTCGAGCAATAATGGCTCTTGAGCTTCACCACCATCTTCTTCGAGCACAACGTCGTATGGCTTTCCAATAGGCATTTCGTCCTTCAAAATTTTATCTAAGTGTCTAATATTCTGCACAAGGAACATTGGTGAAAGCGACGTCTTTGAGTTGAAAGCTGGGCAATTGTCTTGACATCTTCCGCAACGCATGCATGCTAAGCTGGCAAGCAGATCTCTTCTTGTAAGATCGGATCTCTTCACCATTCCCACGTAGTCTTCTGTTTGTGGTGTTGGTCTAAGCACTCCGGGCTTTCTTTCTGTCTTTGTGAAGATCGCAACCGGTGCTGTGAGTATGTGTAGAAGCTTTGTATATGGAATCAAAGCGAGGATCGCAAGAATTAGCACCGCATGGGCAAACCATAGAATATTAACAAAGATTTCGTTTGGAATGCTTATTTTGAAGCCTATTACTGGAATTCTGAACACAAAGTCTGGAGCGAATCTGAAATATTCTTTAAGAGCAACTCCAAAAATAGCTGCAAAGATCAGGGTTAGTAATACAAGGTTATCATCAGTAGCGTTATCATACTTTCTTCCGAACCTCGATGGCTTAAGAATGTAGCGATTTACAGCCATGTAAAGCAGACCCAAGGAGAAAAGGATTGCTGAGATCGTCATCAAGTATTTGAAGATCTCATAGCCGCTAAGAGAAAATGCAAAGATCTGATAACTGCTCCTGAACAAGTCCGGCATCACAGCAGCGAGCATTAAGACAAATATGTTTATGAAGAGAATTATGAAGCCCCAAAGCACCAAGAAATGCCCTATGCCCATCTTTTTCTCTCTCTTAATTAGCCTTATCAAAAGAAAAGCATCTACAATCACGTATTTTAACCTTCTAAGCTTGTTGTTCGTTCTCGGCTCCGAGCTTGGACGACCGCTGTTGACAAAATCGATCTTTTCTTTTAGCCCCTTAGCAAAAATTGCCAAAGCTATGATTAGTAAGACATAATAAATGAATTCAAGCATCTTTACTCACCTCCGAAGATGTTGGCATCCTTATGGATCACATTAATGTCTTCGGTATGACAGCTCTTGCAATCTCCCTGATGTTCGGTCACAATCGCATGGCATTTTACGCATGAAGCACCAAGACCTTCTGTTGTCGGTATATTCATATCACTTGGCATCGAATGACAAAGGATCGTGAATGGGTTTCCTCCATGGCAATCCTGACAGCTTGCATCCTTTGAAGAATGTAGAGCATGCAGATCTCCATGACAGTCAGCACATTTAGTCCAAGTAGAAAGGTGAGCGGTATAAACGTCTGCATGTCTGTGGCAAGTGTCGCAAGTATGAACGCTTTGTTGGGCATTTATAGGGGCAAAGAAAACTACAAAGCTTATTAAAAAGACGAATAAAAACCTCTTCATGATTTCACCCCGTGTTCAATATATTCTTTTAGATATTTGCTGTGCCTTTCGACCATCGTCTTATGGCAGATCTCGCATTTATCTGGCATGTGGTTTGCAAGTAGAGATGAATCGTGGCAGAGAGTGCAAGTTGCATTGTAGGCATGATCCCAGACCCAACCAGAGAGGTTCTTATGGGTTGCCAAGATCTCGTTTCCATGGCAATCTTTACAGCTAGAAACATTTGAATAATGCTTAACGTATTTCCACGGCTCTTCGTGGCACTGGCAGTTGTAAACGACGTTTCTTTCCACGTTAAGCGTCGCTTTCTGCTCGACGCATCCAAGCATAAGTAAAGCCAAGATAGGGATTAGTATAGTCCACCTCATCTTTTCACCTTCTTGGTTCTCTAACTTCCGTCATATTCCAAGCTATAAACTTTTCTCAATTTGATTGCATTCTGTCTTTGAAACCAATTTTGTTTTCAAAAGAGTGGAGAAAAATTGTAAAATAAAAAAGTTAGGAGCCACTTGATTTTTTCGTCTCCTCCTCCTTTAAAACCCTTCTAAGGATCTTCCCAACCGCAGATTTTGGTAGCTCATCCCTAAACTCTATGATCTTGGGAACCTTGTATGCAGCAAGCTTGTCTTTGCAGAATTTTATGATCTCTTCAGCACTGATCTTTCCCTTGAACTCAGGCTTAGGAACTATGAAGGCTTTCACAGTTTCTCCTCTATAAGGATCCGGAACACCGATAACAGCTGCTTCGAGCACTGCAGGATGCTCGTAGAGCACTTCTTCAACCTCTCTTGGATATATGTTATAGCCTCCAGCGATGATCATGTCTTTCTTTCTTTCAACTATGTAGAAGTAGCCATCTTCGTCCATTTTAGCCATGTCTCCTGTGAGAAGCCAGCCATTTACGAGAACTTTCGCAGTTTCACTTTCCATCTTCCAGTATCCCTTCATGACTTGAGGACCATAGATCACAAGCTCCCCTATTTGACCAGCTGGTAAAACGTTGCCTTCATCGTCAATCACCACCGCCAAAGTGTCGGACATCGGAATTCCAATGCTTCCAGCTTTATTCAAACCATAAATTGGATTTGCATGCGTCACTGGCGAGGTCTCGCTTAGCCCATAGCCCTCAACAAGTTTTCCACCCGTAGCATTTTCAAAATTCTTCTTCAGCTCAATTGGCAATGGTGCAGCACCGCTTATACATGCTCTCACCGAAGATATATCGTATTTTTTCCTCCCCGGATAGTTCAGAACTGCTGCATACATTGTTGGAACACCACAGAATATTGTGACCTTGTATTTCTGGATGAACTTCAGTATTGTCTTTATATCCCTCGGATCTGGAACGAGAACTATCGTCGCCCCAAAAGCGATTGGTCCATTCAAAGAAGTGGTCATTCCGTAGCTGTGGAAGTATGGTAGAACACCTATATACACATCTTTTTGTGAATCCTTATCTGGAAGCCACTCAAGAACTTGATATGTATTTGCTACGAGATTGTAATGTGTGCTCATAACCGCTTTTGGAACTCCAGTGGTTCCACCAGTGTATAAAAACACCGCTACGTCTTCTTTTGGATTTATCTCTGGTCTTTCTCTTAATGGCTTGTGTTTTTCAATTTCCTTCCAGAAAGAAACTTCTGCCCTTTTTGGTATCTTAACCTTCTCCTTTTTCAATGGATAGAGATAATTGAGCGGGAAAGGTAGAAAATCCTCAGCCTTGCAAATTATTGCTTTTTTAAGCTTTCCTTCGTTCAAGATCTTCTCAATTCTTGGAAATATTGATTCAAAGAAGAAACCAGCCTCAGCCTCGCTATTCTCAACTATATATCTTATCTCTCTCTCAGTGTAAAGCGGATTGCATTGCACTACTGTTGCCCCTAATTTCAAGATGCCATAGTATGCGATCACGTATTGTGGAATGTTCGGGAGATCGATCACGACTTTGCTACCCTTCCTTATTCCCAAGTCGTATAAATAACCAGCAACCTTGTTAGAGAGCTCGTTTAACTCTCCATAAGTGACCCTCTTTCCATAAAATATCAAAGCAGGTTTATCTGGATAATTCTTAGCACTTTCTTCAAGCAGAGCATAAAGTGGAATTTCAGGATAGTCTATGTGGTCTCGAACACCTTTGTCATAATGCTTAATCCAAATTCTCTCTACATCCTCAGGTCTAAGTTCCATTATAGTCTTTCCAGCACCAGACATGATAAATTATCAGTAATGAGAAAATAAATATTTTTCCAAATTACTCTTTAATTTTTCCTAATTTAGGTAATTATTGGACTGGATCATTTTACTACTAGTTAACTCCTCAGACCTAATCCAAGAAACATCGAGTTCTCTCATAATTCTGAGAATTCTGTCGATCTGCTGAAAAACCCTTTCTTTTGCTTTTTCATCCTCAATTAGCATTTCGACATACGCCAACATCACGGCAAGAGGATTTCTGATTCCATCTATGAGATAGGCGATAGTCCGGATGTTCTCAGATAGTCTTTCATAAAGCTCCTGCTTTCTTTCTTCGTCTTCTATCGATTTAAAAACTAAGGCAAGATCGTCTGCTAAAGTCTTTAGCAACCTTCTTTCCTCTTCTCCAGCTGATTTCACACAAAGATAGCCATAGTTCTTTTCCCCATAAGTTATAGGAAAATAAATTCCCTCGGGTTTTTCTGAGATCTTTGCAGAGTAATCTGAAAGAATTTTCTCAACACTTTCCTTCAATTTTTCACGATCTCTAACTATTGCCAAAGTTTCACCTATTAGCGCTATTCCTCTCAAAAGATTGTTTAGTCTCAATAATTCGGTGATTTCCTGAGCGATGATCAGACAATGCTTCTTTCCTTCCAGTTCTATTGGAATGTATTGGTTGAAAAAGAACCCCCCTTCTCTTTCATCCTGGAATGAGATTATTTTATCTTCCTCAATAGCCTTTTTCATGTTATTTATTCTTCTTTCCGCAACTTCCTTAGAAAAAAGATCGTAATGACTTTTTCCAACGGGATTCTCACCTATGCTCTCTACCATTGCTTGATTTGCCTCAATAAAAATACCGCTCTTGTCTACCAGTGCAATAAGAGAGGGAGAGTTCTCAAATATCTTTCTGTATCTTTCTTCGCTTTCTTTAAGCTTCTTTTCAAGTTTAATTCTGTCAGTAACGTCTCTGTAATTCCCAATAAAGCCCAGCACATTGGATCCTTCTCTTATTAATCTGATGTTTCCTTCAACAATTATTTCTCTACCATCCCTCCTTTTAACTTCGAACACTAATCCAATAAGATCCCTTTTTTCTCTAAAAGCCTTGTTATAACTTTTGAAGATCTCCTCCGCTACTTCCTTACCAAGCTTCAACACTTCGGCAAAATTTTTCCCTTTCACTTCCTCTTTTGTGTATCCAAAAGCATCTTCAAAAGCCTTATTAACTTCAACAAAATTACCTTTTAGGTCTGTTACAGCGATGATATCGAGGGAATTATCGAAGAATTCCTTGTATCTCTTGTTGCTTTCTTCAAGTTTCTCCTCGAATTTCTTTTTCTCTGTGATATCTCTGAGAGTCAGCAGAATAGCCTCTTTTCCCTTAAAATTTAAAAGAGAGAAATTTGATTCGAACCATAATTTTCTACCATCTGGCATGACGAAAAGTTCTTCACTTGGTTCAACTTTCATCCCTCTTAGAACTTTATGAATCTTTTCTAAAGCCTTTTCTCGAGTATAAGGATACAAAAAGTCCAATAGGACTTCTATTTTTGACAATTCCGATCCGAAATATTCCTTAGCCTTTGGATTTGTGTAGAGAACTCCATTTACATCGAATATAATTATCGGATGAATGATTTGTTCTAAAATCGACTTGAACATCTCGTATTCGGAGATTAAATTATCGATTTTACTAAAAATCTCTGTTCCTCCTAACTTCTTACCTAAAAAAACGACAAATTTACTGTGTTTTCTTGCTTCACGTAAAAGATCAACGTCTTCGCTGTCGATGAGTGCCAGATCACAGTCTTTGAGATCTTCTCTCTTCCTAATAACAATTATTCTCACAATAAATCTTGTTTTTGTAATTTTAAAAAGATTTCGTTTTTCGTGTCTTTAAAAACGATTTTTTTCTTTTAATATGAAATTATAATAATTTTTAAATCTTCAAAATCTCACTTGCTGTTCTTTCCTCCTCGAACCATCGCAACTTTCCCAGTCCTTGCAACCTCTTTTATCCCGTAAGCCCTCATTAGATCTATAAATGCATTGATCTTGTCCTCATCTCCAGTGATCTCGACGATAAAGCTATCTCTCGCCACGTCCACGATCCTTCCTCTGAAAATATTTGTAAGCTCAATAATTTCTCCTCTCTTCTCTGGAGGCGAATTAATCCTTATTAAGCATAATTCCCTTTCAACGGAGTCTTTGCTAACATCACTTACTTTTATCACTTCTATCAACTTGTTCAACTGCTTTGTGACTTGCTCAAGAACTCTCTCATCTCCATTTACCACGATCGTCATTCTTGAAAGATCTTCTCTCTCCGTCGTTCCTACGGTTAGGCTTTCAATGTTAAATCCTCTTCTTCTGAAAAGCGAAGCAACTCTTGCCAAAACCCCCGGTTTGTTTTCCACGAGCACCGCAATTGTGAACTTCATATCATTCCCCCTCGATTAGATCCTTTAAACCTTTCCCCGGCGGAACCATTGGGAGAACATTCGCTTGGAAGTCTACTTTGAAATCAACTACCACTAGAACGTCTTTGTTCTCCTTAACAATCTTAAAGGCATCTTCCACTTCGCTTGGCTTCTCAACTGTAATTCCTATAGCTCCAAATCCCTTAGCAATATTTTCAAAGCTCACTTTTTCACAACCAATGCATGTTGCGGAGTATCTTTCCTTGTAGAAAATCTGTTGCCACTGCCTCACCATTCCAAGATACCCATTGTTCATGATGAAAACTTTAACTGGAATTTCGTAATGAACACAGGTTGCAAGCTCCTGAATGTTCATCAAAAAGCTACCATCACCAGCGATGTCGATCACTTCTTTATCAGGACAAGCAACCTTTGCCCCCATCGCTGCCGGAAATCCAAAGCCCATCGTCCCAAGACCGCCACTACTTATAAATTGCCTTGGATACTTCACTTTGAAGAACTGCGCAGTCCACATCTGATTCTGACCAACTTCAGTAGTTATAATTGCATCAGGGAAGAACTCACAAGCTTTTTCAATAACAAACTGTGGCTTAAATCCTCTCTTGCTATATTTCAGAGGGAATTTTTCTCTCCACCCTTTAACGATCTCTTCCCACTCCTTCCTCTGTTTATATTGAACCACCTTTTTAAGCTGAGCCAGGATCCTTTTTGCATCTCCAACTATTGGCACGTCAACTCGAACATTTTTACCAATTTCTGCGGGATCTATGTCAATGTGAATGATCTTCGCTTCTGGAGCAAATAATGCGGTGTTACCAGTTGTTCGATCACTGAACCGACAGCCAACCGCTATAATAAGATCGCTCTCGCTCAACGCATAATTTGCATATTTGGAACCATGCATCCCAACAAAGCCAAGGCAAAGAGGATGATATTCACTTATAGAGCCTTTACCCATTAGCGTTGTTACGACAAACGCTGGAATTGTTTCAGCAAGCTCTGTTAACTCCTTTTCTGCATTTGATATTCTTACACCTCCTCCAGCGAGTATTATAGGTCTTTCTGATTTCATTATTAGCTCTGAAGCCTTTTTGATCTGCATTGGATGTCCCTCATATTTCGGCTTATATCCCATCAATTCCACTTTGCTTGGATATTCAAACTCGATATCCGCTTGGGAAACATCTTTTGGAATGTCGATAAGCACCGGACCAGGACGACCAGTAGAAGCGATATGAAAAGCCTCTTTCACGATCCTCAGCAACTTCTTAGGATCAGTAACCAGATAATTGTGTTTTGTGATTGGCATCGTTATTCCAGTTATATCCGCTTCCTGAAAGGCGTCGTTGCCGATCAAATGTCTTGCAACTTGCCCAGTAAAGACTACTATTGGGGAAGAGTCCATGTAAGCATTTGCAATTCCAGTCACAGTGTTTGTAGCCCCAGGACCAGAAGTTGCGAATACAACACCAACTTTTCCGCTCGCTCTTGCATAGCCATCTGCAGCATGTGTTGCTCCCTGTTCATGCCTCGTAGTGATGTGCTTTATATTTGAGTCGTAGAGAGCATCGTATACTTCGATTATTGCCCCTCCGGGTATGCCAAAAACGACCTCAACACCCTCCTTTTCAAGAGCCTTGACAAAGGCATCGGCAGCACGCATAAACCCACCTCAAAGTAACTTTAAAATAGGACTACAGAGCTCAATACCAACAAATTCATTGAGTAACCCATTGGCAATGCGTAGCTTTGTCGGTTTAAATATTTTTGCTTTAGTGGATAGATCGCTCAAATCCACTCCGGAATTCTTTGCTTAGCAATCAAATCGCCAAATGATTCTGGTTCTCGGATTAAAGCGGTTCTACTGCCACTTACAAGAACTTCAGCACACCTTGGACGACCATTATATTGACTGCTCATTGCAAATCCGTAAGCACCAGCGTCAAAAATTGCGATCAGGTCTCCTTTTTCTACTTTTGGCAACATTCGATCCTTTGCAAGCACGTCTCCGCTCTCACAAATCGGACCAACGATCGTGTAAATTTCTTCCTCTTTTCCTTCTCTGTTTGCTAAAGATACGCGGTGATAAGAACCATACATTGCGGGACGAATTAGCAAGTTAAATCCAGCATCAACTGCAACAAAGTTCTTGTATCCTCTCTTGACAGCATTAACTCTCGTGAGAAGTATTGTAGTATTTCCAACTATGCTCCTTCCTGGCTCAAGCCAAAGCTCTGGCTTGGATCTGAGATTCGAACAAACTTCGTTAAAAACAGGCATTAAATCTTTAGCAAGCTCGAAGGGAGTGATTGAACCTTTTCCTTCGTAGTCAATTCCGAGACCACCGCCAAGATCAAGGAAATCAAGCTCAACACCGAGTCTCTCAACATCACTGGCAATTTTTCCGATCTTTCGCATTGCGGATAGAAAGGGCAAAGTTTCGAGAATTTGACTCCCAATATGGCAGTGAATTCCTATCGGAATTACATTTTCCATTTTTAAAGCCATTTCATAAGCCTTTATCGCCTGATCCTCTGGTATTCCGAACTTCGACTCTTTTAACCCAGTAGCGATCTTTGGATGAGTTTTTGGGTCTATGTCTGGATTTATGCGAAATGCGATCTCAACCTCTTTACCTTCGTTTTTGGCAATGTTATGTATGGTTTTCAGCTCGTCATAGCTGTCAACACTGAATTTAACGCCTGCCCGAATTCCTATCTCTATCTCCGAATCACTTTTTGAATTTCCATTAAACAACATCCTTTCTCTATCGAAACCTGCTAAAAGTGCTAAATAAAGCTCTCCTGCACTGAAAACGTCTGCTCCAAATCCATTTGACGCTATTATTTTCATTATGGCTAAATTGTTGTTTGCTTTAACCGCATATAACTTCTCCGCATCAGAAAAAGCTTTCTTGTATGCATCGAGATTCTTTTCAAGCTGTGATTTTGAGGTTACGTAAACTGGTGTGCCGTATTTTTCTGCTATTTCAGTTGTAGAAACGTTTTCAATAAAAAGAATTCCATCTTTACGAGAAAACATAATTAAGATAATTCTACACGAAGCTTCTCGGGATCGTATGACCAGTCTGCTGGTAGTATGCCTTTCTCTTTGTAATAGCTCGAAAGTCTCCAGATCTTTGCTTCGATCAATTGCAGTCCTCTTCTGTTGTGCAAGTCTTTCTTGTGAGATTCGAGATGTTTTCTCAATTTCAAAGCCTTCCTTATTAGAGCCTTTAAATCTTCGGGATATTTTATCGAAACACCATTCTCCTTAAGAACGTCAACAAGTCTCTTGCCGGTTATCTGTTTAACTGAGGGGATGCCATATCTATCTCTGAGAACCATTCCGATCTTGGATGGTTCCAAGCCTTCGTTGTAAAGCTCCAGTATTTTCTTCACAACATCCTCTTTTGATGTCTCTACCCACTCTGGCGGAACATTTCTGTAAACCTTCTTCGATCCAGACTTACCCCTTCTGCTTTTATGCATCCTTGCCATCTTGACACCTTAGAAGCAAAGCATTTCATGGAATTTAAAACTTTTCATAACAGCTTCATCAACGGATACCGAAGTTTCTCATCCCATTCGAGAATTGCTTCAACCCTTTCCCCCTCAAATTCTACCACAACTCTTGCCTTTATCATTTCAGGAGATAGAGAGCAGTATCCAAAGCTTGAAACTTCTTTGAGCTTTTTTCTATCGATCTTGATTTCTATATCCACTACATATGGTTGCAACCTCACACAACTCTCGATCGCTTTTTCAAGTATCTCCACATTTTTCTCAGAAACTGGAACCCCTATGAACTGGTGAAAAAGTGCTCCAAGCTTTATTCCCGCTTCAAAACTTGCAATTGCCCTTTTATCAATCTCTTTTTCCATAGATCCACCACCGGATAAAGAGTGTATATAATTACGGAGAGAAGCAAAAGATAGCAGAATTCCAAGTAAAAAATTGCCAGCAATAAGAAGATTCCGGGGATAGTAAGATAAACTCCTTTAAGTCTTGGATAATTCAGGTCTGAAATCATCAGAATGGAAAGGATAACTGAAGTGGTAGCAATGACTTCAAAGGGTTGCTGAATTCTAACTAAGGATGTTATCGCAATGGCACTGACACTTGTGGGTATCCCTAAAAATCCCTCTAAGCTTAAAATATTGAATCTGGCAAGTCTTAGGATGGAAAAGGCTAAGAAAAGAGATGAAAAGGCAAAAAGAGAAATATTGTAAACTATCATCGCCACAGCAGGAAAAATACCAAAGGAAATAGAGTCCGCAAGTGAATCGAGTTCTTTACCAATTCTGCTTTTTTCAGTTTTTGAAGCGATCCATCCATCAAGCCCGTCTGAGATTAGAGCAAGATAAAATAATGCGAAGCTCTTTTCGAAGTCATGAATGGCATAAGCTATCGCAGAGAATCCAAAAAGAGCGTTTAAAACAGTTAGAGAGTCTGCAAGACTAACCTCTCGGAATATTCTCATCCTTAACAGCCACCGTTTCTCCAGCCTTAACCTTTTCTCCCACTTTTTTGACAAATCTATATCCTTCTGGAACTTCGAGCACAACTCGAGAACCAAATCGGATTATACCTATTCTTTCGCCTTTTGTCAAATTTTCGCCCGGTTTAACATAGCACACGATCCTTCTGGCAAATATGCCCGCGATCTGAATGACCTTGAAGATCCCATCTCCGCCTTCTATGAGAATTTCGTTCATTCTTGGGTCTTTTATTCTCTTAAAGGCTGGTAGAACTCTACCTTCTCTAAATTCCGTTTTTAATACCCTACCGCTAACCGGGGATCTGTTTACATGACAGTCAAACGGAGACATGAAGATCTCAAGTCGGTTATTTGCAATGTAGTCTATTTTTCCATCTGCTGGAGACACCACTCCATCCCCGATCTTTCTTTCCGGATCTCTGAAAAAGTATGCAGTAAAAATTGCAAAAAATAACAAAAGAACTGCTATTGGAAGATATATGAATAAGAATGGCACAGATAGTGCCATAAGGAGGCAGAAGATCTTCAAACCACCCTTTTCAATCACCCTTAACACCTCTCACAATCTCTTCTTTCAATGAATAAATGAGTTCCGTAAGTTCAGGTAGAGTGCGAAATACAACATAAGCTATGGCTACCAATGCTATGAACGAGAAAGCTTTGGCAATTACGTGATGAGCAATGTAGAAGCTGTCTTCTCCAAACAGAAGGTATGCAAAGCTTACAACGACAAAAACATTTCTGAAAAGATTTAAAAAGTATATAACTGGAACAGATACCAAAAAAGCTTTCAACTTTCTTTTCCTTTCCGCATTTATCCCAAGAGTTGCACCTGTGAAAAGAGCCATGCTCTCTATTGCAGTGCAGGCGAGTATTATTTCTACGGAACTGCTATTCAACTCCACAACCCTCCCATAGGCATTCATCGAATAGCCAAGAAGTTTGCCGAGGCTTGCAGTTAGATAAGCAGTAGTTTCTATAATTGCCGAATTAAAGGATTGAATGAAAACGAAGGGAAAGTAGATCATGCATGCTAAAGCTGAGAAAGCGGTTACATCTAAAAAAGTCCTCGAGTTTCTAGCAAAAATTGCCTTTGCCATCAAAACAAAAAACAAGGTTCCAAGAAGGAATATAAAGAAGTTAACATAATCCTTGCCATAAAGGAACTCTATTGCCTTAATTAGGCAAGCAAAAGCAAAAAAAATCCAAGCTAATGAACCTATTATCGCTTTTTTTCTTAAAACGTAGATCAACATAGGAATTATGCTAACAGACGCTATGATTTCAGATAACATTGGTTTAGGTTTTTATCAGAAGGATTTTTAAGCTTTGCCAAAAATTTTAAAAATCCTGATTTTGGATTAGTTAAGATGGAAAGCACAAAGTTGATAGAGCTCTTGTTGACTGCTGAGATCTTCAACCGATATGAGAATCTGAACGAAAGTGACATTCCAAGGGATATAAGAAAGGCTTTGTATAACAAAGGAGTGCTAAAGAGACCAATTGTTGTGAAAGAGGAGAATGCTATTAGATATTCTGGCAAAAACTCAAACGATTTGCCCTTTGTAGACTTCAATCCAATGACGAAACAGTTCAAAATAACTTCTTTTGAACTTGCTACAAAATGGCTCGCAACAAAAGGCTTAGATTTGATAAAACGCAATCCTGTGCTTGCATATTACTATGAAAACTTCGATTCTTTAGATGTCTCTTATGAAGAGGCTAAAAAATTCAATCCGCCAGTGCATGGCGATAGAGAATGGCTTTCGAGCGTGATTGCAGAACTTAGCAAAGGTGAAGAAACGAGAGGAATGCTCGAGCTTGTTAGAATATTCTCACCTGAGGAAATAAATGTCGATTTCGACTCAATAGCACTGAGTGAAGAGCAAATTGAAGAAGTTAAAAAGATTGAGACAGCACTCAACGAGAAGGAATATCTAAGAAAGATTGGTCTTGTGGATATTGGGAAGATCCTGTTTATCGGTCCTCCGGGAACTGGAAAGACAACAACTGCGAGAGCTTTGAGCAAAAAGCTATATTTACCACTTCTCGAAGTGAAGCTATCAATGATCACGAGCCAGTATCTTGGGGAAACATCCAAGAACATCGAAAAAGTGTTTGAGATTGCAAAGAAATTGAGCCCGTGCATTTTGTTTATAGACGAATTCGACTACGTAGCGAAAATGAGGACAAGCGATGAGCATGCTGCAATAAAAAGAGCGGTTAATACTTTGCTCAAGGCAATCGACGACATAAACCTAGTAAATGATGGAGTTTTGCTGATCGCAGCAACAAATCATCCCTCGATTTTGGATTTAGCAGTCTGGAGAAGATTTGATAAAGTTCTCGAGTTTCCTGAACCCGAGGAGAGGATAAGAAAAAGAATATTCGAAATATTCCTCGAAAAAGTTGAGGGAGAGTTTAATATTGATGAAATCGTTAAAGAAACAGCAGGATTTACTGGAGCAGATATTAAGCTCGTGGTAAGGGAAGCGGTGCTTAAAGCTTTGCTCGAAGGTAGAAAAAATCTCACTCAAAGAGATTTGATTTTTGCGATTGAGGATATAAAGAGCAGGTTCAAAATAAGAGTTCAGGAGACATGATAATAAAGCTTCTTGGCACAGGAGACTCGCCGGGAACTCCAGTGCTGAATTGCCACTGCAAAACTTGTGAAGATGCCAGAAAGAATAGGTGGGAAAGGAGGAGATATTCGATCCTCGTTAAAAATGCGGACAAGGTAATAATTATTGACACTTCTCCAGACATGCGAAGGCAGCTACTCGATAACAGCATTGAGAAAGTTGATGCGGTTATCTGGACACACCCTCACTTCGATCACTTTGGTGGTTTCAGCGAATTCTACAGAGTTCAGGGAAATATCGACGTTTACACAACTCCACAAATCCACGAAAGTATTGGAAAATTTCTACAGTTTCTAAGCTATAAAAAGAGAGAAGTAAACGTTTACGAGCATTTTTCCATTTCAGATCTCTCTTTCACCCTATTTCCTGTTAATCACCCGCCAGTAGAGGCGGTTGGTGTTAAGATAGAGTGGAATGGTTATAAGGTAGTCATAACGGGTGACACAAACATCGAGATCCCAGAAGTGAGCATTGAAGAAATGCATGAACCTGATCTGTTTATAGTGAACTCGATCGCTCCAAGCGGTAAATTTAAAAAGCACATGAACGCTAAAGAAGCTTTATCTTTGGCTGAACGAGTTGAAGCAAAAAAGGTAGTCCTTTCTCATTTAGGACACTTCTTCCCACCACTTAAGATTGCAAATCGCTATTATCCCGTCGGCGAAGACAATCAAACGTTCTCCTTTGGTGAAGGGACACTCGATGAATTCCTTAGGGATTGACATAGGCGGAGCAAACCTCAAGGTTTCTGATGGGCAAGAAAACAGGATCATTTACTTCCCAATGTGGAAGAAAGCTCCAGAGCTGAAAGATAGGCTCAAAGAGATCTCAAAAGAGTTTAAAGCGGAGAAAGCAGGAGTTGTAATCACTGCGGAACTTGCAGATGTTTTCAAGAGCAAAAGAGAGGGTATAGAGTATATTACAAGCATATGCAAGGAAGTCTTTAAAGAGGTGTATTTTCTCGATGTTGAAGGTCGCCTTAAGAAAAATATTGACGATCCAATGAAATTCTGCGCAAGTAATTGGATGGCATCGGTTTCCTTTCTACTGAAAGAGGGGTTTAGAGACTTTCTATTTGTGGATATGGGATCTACAACGATTGACTTAATCCCAGTAAAAGAGAGAGCGATTGCAGGAAAAACAGATTTTGAGAGACTGCGTAGAAAAGAACTTATATACATTGGAGTTTTGAGAACTCCAGTTTTTTACGTTCTCAGAAAATTCGCGGGTGTAGAGCTTTGTCCTGAATATTTTGCAATAACCGCTGACATCTTTAGAGTAACTGGAGACCTCAAGGAAGAGGACTACAATTGCGAAACACCGGATTCAGGGGGCAAGAGTGTAAAGGAGTGTATGCAAAGGATTGCAAGAACTGTTTGCTGTGATCTCGAAGAATTGGGAGAGATGAAAGTAAAACTAATCTCTTTCAAGGCTAAAAAAGCCATAATAAAAATTTTGCAGAAGGAAATAGAAGCGAAAGTGCTCAATTATGACCTGAAAAGAGTTTTAGCTTGTGGTATTGGAGAATTTCTAATAGAACAAGCGTTTGAATGCATTAAATTGTCCGAGAAATATGGAAATGCTTCAAAGCTTTTTCCCGCATTTGCAATGTTAAAGCTTGTCGAGAAGACTTAGGTAGTAAAGAACTTCGCATGAATGCTCAGCATAGCAAGCTTTGTTGAAGGCATCGATGAGATCTTTTCCTGCTGAATATATTCCGTGAGCTTTTGCAATCACTACTCCGTTTGCTTTAATCATTTCTGCAATCTCTTCTGCATATTCCTTGCTTCCAAATTCCGCATTTACAACTTTTAGTTCTCCCAAGTATAGCTTTCCTTCTAAGTCCAAAGGCAAAATTTTTTTATTTTTTAGACTTAAAACAACATTAAAAACACCATGACAATGGATCACTGCGTTATAGTTCGTATTTTCGTAGATCTTTGCATGGACTAATCGATCTCTCGAAGCTTGAGGATGAGATATATCTACGAAAGACTCTTCACTTAATGAGTCAAGATTTGTCCCAGATTTTGTAATTAGAATCTTTTCTCTCTCTCGAAAACTGATATTTCCACTTGCTCCATCGACCAATCGAGACTGAAAGAGCATTTTTCCCACTTCTATGGCATTTTGAATCATGGAAGTAAATCAGCGAAACCTTTAAAAATCTTTTTTCCTACTATTTTTAGTGCCCGAGTGGGCTATTTTGGGTGAATATATGGAGATGGAAGGGAAAATATATAAAGGAACGACCACCGTAGGTCTGGTTTGCAAGGATGGGGTAGTGCTCGCTACAGAGAAGAGGGCAACAATGGGAAATTTGATTGCAAGTAGAACCGCGAGGAAGATTTACCAAGTTGCGGACAGAATTGCAATGACTACCGCTGGAAGTGTTGGCGATGCACAGTTCCTTGCCAGAATTATAAGAGTCGAAGCAAGCCTTTATGAGATCAAAAGAGAGAGAAAGCCAACAGTTCGGGCAATTGCAACACTCACATCAAATCTGCTGAATTCATATCGATACTATCCCTACTTCGTTCAGCTTCTCATAGGAGGAATTGACGAAGAAGGTGCAAAGGTTTTCTCCATTGATCCGATAGGCGGTGCAATCGACGAGAAAGAGATCGTAGCGACTGGCAGTGGTAGCTTCACCGCTTACGGTGTCCTTGAAGATCGCTTTACTCCTGATACTACAACGAATGAAGCGGTTGAACTTGCTGTGAGAGCGATTATGTCTGCCATGAAGAGGGATTCCGCTTCTGGAGACGGAATAGATGTTGTAAAAATTACAGAAAAGGAATTTTACCAGTTTGAGCCAAAGGAAATAGATAAGATAATTTCAAAATTTAAAAAATAGGAGAGATGGTAGAACTGGACGAGATAAGGAACAAGATAAGGGAACTCGTTCCTGAGAACGTAAGGATTAAGAATGTAGAATTTGAAGGTCCGCTTTTGGTAGTTTATATTGAAAACCCACAGGAAATTGCTGGAATAGATCTGATTAAAAAGCTCGCCAAAGAGTTGAGAAAGAGAATTGTTATTAGACCAGATCCAAAGATCTTAAAGCCAAAGAACGAGGCAGAAGAAATAATAAAAAAGATCGTCTCTGAAGAAGCTAAAATTTCAAATATCAGCTTTGACGATGAGAACGGGGAAGTCTTAATAGAAGCTGAAAAGCCCGGAATCGTAATAGGAAAGCAGGGAGCTACTTTTAGAGAAATAATGAAAGAAGTGGGTTGGAGTCCAAGAGTAACGAGGACACCACCGATAAAGTCCAAGATCATTGAAAGCGTTAGAAATTACCTGACGAGCGTTCGTGAAGAAAGAAGAGAGATTTTAAAGAGAATTGGTGATAGAATTCACAGAAGAGTTCTAATAGATGAGAACTGGGTTAGGGTTTCATTTTTGGGAGGATGCAGGGAAGTTGGAAGAAGTTGTTATCTACTTCAGACAAGAAATACAAAGGTTCTGATCGACTGTGGTGTTAATGTTAGCAACGTTTCGGAGACGCCTTATCTGTATTTGCCAGAAGTTCAACCACTTGACTCGATCGATGCGATCGTGATCACACATGCGCACTTGGATCACTGTGGTCTCGTGCCTTTGCTTTACAAGTATGGATATAACGGTCCAATTTATGTAACACCGCCCACCAGAGATCTAATGACTTTGCTCCAGTTAGACTTCATAGAAGTTGCGGGAAGGGAGAATGAAGCTATATACAACTCTGCAATGGTAAGAGATGCTTTAAAGCACACGATAACACTCGACTATGGAGAAGTGACTGACATAAGTCCAGATCTAAGGCTTACATTTTACAACGCTGGACATATTCTAGGCTCTGCAATAGCGCACTTCCATGTTGGCGAGGGGCTATACAATATAGCCTTTACTGGAGATTTTAAATTCGAAAAAACGAGGCTTTTTGACAAGGCAACAAATACCTTCCCGAGGGTAGAATCACTGATCATGGAGGCAACCTATGGAGGGGCAAACGATTTTCAGCCATCAAGGGCTGAAGCGGAGCAAAAACTCGTTGAAGTAATAAACTCAACAGTTGAAAATGGCGGTAAAGTTCTCATTCCAACTTTTGCAGTCGGAAGAAGTCAAGAAGTTATGATCGTGCTTGAGGAGGCAATAAGAGAGAAGAGGCTAAAAGAAGTGCCAATATACGTAGATGGAATGATCTACGAAGCAACCGCAATTCATACCGCATATCCAGAGTATCTGAACGCAAATCTAAGAGATCTAATCTTCTACAATGGAGTTAACCCATTTATAAGCGAGAGCTTCGTTAAAGTTGACGTAAGCTCCAAGAGAGAAGAGATCATCAACGATCCTTCACCATGTGTTATAATCTCTCCTTCAGGAATGCTCAACGGCGGACCAGTTATGGAGTATTTCAAACAATTAGCATCTAATGAGAAAAATACGATCGTTTTTGTCGGCTATCAAGCAGAAGGGACGATGGGTAGAAAAGTTCAGAAAGGCTGGAAGGAAATACCATTCCCAACGAATGGTAAAAGAGAAGTTGTTGAAGTCAAAATGCGTGTTGAAACTGTAGATGGTTTCTCAGGACATTCTGACAGAAGACAACTCGTTAATTATGTTAGATACCTGACTCCAAAGCCTTCAAAGATCATTACAGTTCATGGCGACGAAGGAAAGTGCATAGATCTCGCTTCAACGATCTACAAGACTTTCAAGATCGAAACGAGAGCACCATTGAATCTTGAAACGGTAAGATTCTTCTAAAATCCAATAAAAATTTTTGCCATTGTGAAGCTGAGAATGAATGCAATAAGGGGAGCGGAGATCCAGTTTAAAGTTATTTCTCCTAATTTTCTTGTTTTAACTGTCTTGAAACCTTTAAAGAATCCTATTGCTGAAATTCCACCAACGAGTGAGTAAGTAGTCGATACTGGCATACCGAGTATTGTGAATAGGTAAACGCTCAAACCCGCACCAAACTGAGCGGAGAATCCTGATTTAGGATCTATACTCGTTATCCCTTTGCATAACGTTTCTACGATTCTCTTGCTTAAAGCTATTGCTCCTGCAGAAACAGATAACGCACCAAGAAGTGCTTTCGAGTAATATTCAGTGTCCGTAGCCACAAGCGGTGCGATTGCGGTTGCAAGTTCGTTTGCACCCATGTTGTATGCAATAAGGAGTGCAGAAGAGAGCATTAAATATCTCACTATTTTCTCGACTTTCAGCACCGGGAAACTTCTTAATGCCTTTTCGATTGAAATTAATAACAGAATTGCCAGTATTCCCGCTATGAATGGAGATAAAAGCCAAGAAATAACTATCTCTGTCAAAGTCTTAAGGCTAACAGAAGCCCCAAAGGCAACCCCTGCGCCAGTAAGACTTCCAACGATCACCTGATGAGTTGAGACTGGAATACCACGAATGTTTGTCAGAACAACGATCAAAGCTGAGATTATCAGTGCTATTGCAGAGATTTGAGTGCTCGGTGAAACGAGATCTTCACCAACAGTTTTTATCACTCTGCTTCCTTGCATTATTAGCCCTAAGATGACGAAAACAAACAGAAGAAATGATGCTTTTTTCAGACTTATGACTCTACAGCCAATGCAAATTCCGAATGCATTAGAAGTATCATTAGAGCCTATACTGAAAGCGATTGCTAAAAAAGCTATTAGGGGGGCGAGTTCGATCATGAACTAAAGGCTTAAAACGACTACTTGAAGTGTGTCCGTCGTATCTTCGACAACGTCGCTTATTTCTTCAATCGATTCTACAAAGTTGAAGGTAAATATACCATCCCAGAAATCAAAATGTTTCTCCCTCAATCTTTCGAGAAGTGAATGCTTCAAGTTATCTGCTTCTTTCTCGAGCATTCTGACCACTATTACCGCTTCTCTAAGCTTTTCTGGAGTTTCAAAGAAGTCCATGAAATTCTTGGATAGAATCTTGCAGAGAATCACGTTGAGTTCCAGGATCTTCTCAACTTCGTGACTCGAATTTAGAAATTCAAAATTCTGAATTTTCCGAAAGTATTTTCCCGCTTTATCCGTTGTGTTCAGTATGTCGTCGACGTCTTCTACAAGTCTAAGAATGTTAGACCTCAGATAAGGCAGAAATGCCCCCTTATAGATTTCTCTTGCAGTGCTTCTTCTCAAATCATCCCCTTCTCTCTCGAGTCTGGAAACTTCGTCTAATAAAGACTTGTTCTTCTCAAGAACCGACTTTTGGAGCAATTCACAAGCAGAGAGAGCCAAATTCAACATTTGACCTATATTCCCCATAACTCTCTCTTCCGCCCTCATAGAAGTCTCCCTATAAGATAGCCGGTCATCAAATCCATTAAACTTACAACTCCGATTATCTTATCACCATCTTTAACAAATACGCTGGCAATTTTCGATTTTTCCATGATCGCAAGGACATCTTCAACAGTCGCCCCCTTTCCAACAGCAATTAGAGGTTTTGAGGCTATTTCGTAGGCTTTCATGTCCTCTGGATCTCTTCCCTTAGCCAGGCATTTGTAAACTATATCTCTGATCGTTATTACCCCATAATCTTTTTCCTTCGGTTTAACAACTACTAAACGAATCCTCTTGTTCACGATCTTCTCAATAACTTCCAAAACAGTCAGATCTGGATCCACGAATTCGATCCTCTTGTTCATTATTTCTTCGACCCGCATACAGCAGGGAGAGATGAAATCTTTATAAGCTTTTGCCATTCTTTGAAATTTATGAGGAGCGAGATCGTGAAAAAGGGAATCGATAGAGTTGCGCATCGTGCACTGTTTAAATCTCTTGGTGTTCTCGATGAAGATCTTGATAAGCCATTCATAGGGATTGCAAACGCCTACAGTACAATTGTTCCCGGACACATGAACCTTGACAAGATCACAAATGCGGTCAAAGAAGGAGTTTACTCTGCTGGTGGTGTTCCATTTGAATTTGGAATAATCGGGATTTGCGATGGAATTGCAATGGGTCATCGAGGCATGCTTTTTTCTTTGCCGTCAAGAGAAATAGTAGCGGATAGTATTGAATGTATGGTCGAAGCTCATGGTTTTGATGGGCTCGTTGTCGTTGCAAGCTGTGATAAGATCGTTCCGGGAATGCTAATGGCGATGTTTAGATTGAACATTCCTGCAATCGCTGTAACAGGCGGTCCTATGCTTTCGGAGAGAGTCAAAGGTGAAAAAGTCTCTATAAAAGATGCTTTCGAAGCTTCCGGACTTTACAAGTCGGGAAAAATAAGTGAAGCGGAACTGAAATTATACGAAGACTTTTGCGCTCCTTACTGTGGAAGTTGTCAGGGGCTTTATACTGCAAATACGATGCAGATCTTAACCGAAACCCTTGGTTTGAGTCTTCCTTACTGCTCCACATCCCCCAGTGCTTCTTCAAGAAAGCTAAGAATTGCAAAGATGAGCGGTAAAAGAGTTGTGGAACTTGTCAAAGATAACATCAAACCTCTTGATTTCGTGAACGAGAGATCATTTGAGAATGCGGTAACAATGGACATGATGATCGGTGGCTCAACTAACACTGTGCTACATTTGCCAGCGATCGCAAAAGAAGCGGGAATAAAGCTGAGAATTGAGAAGTTTGATGAGGTCAGCAGAAAGACCCCACACATAGTCTCACTTGATCCTGCAAGCAAAGACACAGTAGTAGATCTTGATGAGAGCGGAGGAGTGCCGATGATCGTAAAGAAGATGAAAAAATACTTCAACAACGAAATGACTGTTAGTGGAAAAAGAATATACGAGATTGCAGAAAATGCGGTGCTGAGGGGAAGAGATATAATTATGGCGGATAAGCCATATCGAAAAGAGGGGGGAATAGCAATTCTCAAGGGAAATCTTGCGAACAGTGCGGTTGTTAAAGCGTCAGCAATTCGTGAAGACATGCTGAGGTTTGAGGGGGCTGCGAAGGTATTTGATGGTGAAGAGAATGCATTAAAGGCTATTCTCAACAATGAGATCTCCGAAGGTGAGATCGTTGTGATAAGATACATGGGGGCAAAAGGTGCTCCGGGAATGCCAGAAATGTTGCTTCCAACTGCAGCGATTGCGGGAATGGGATTGCAGAGAGTTGCACTGGTCACCGATGGTAGATTTAGCGGAGCCACTCGTGGACCATGCATAGGACATGTAGTCCCAGAGGCGACCGAAGGTGGACCAATTGGATTGCTGAGAAATGGAGATTTGATAACCATAGATATTCTCGGAAGAAGACTTGATGTCAAGCTGAGCGAAGATGAACTGAAAGAGAGGCGAGCAAAGTGGAAACCTGTGAAGAAAGAGCTTAGAGGGTATTTGGCAAGATATTCAAAGCTTGTAAGCGGTGCGGAAGATGGAGCGGTTCTTCTTTGATTCTGTAACTATATTGGGACTTGGATTTTTAGCCCTCTTATCTCTTATAGTATTAATTCTATTGCTCATAGTTGTCCCGGGTTTCTTCATATGGCTTGCACTTGCACTTATAGGTAAAAAGAGATCTTTGTTTAAATGTGGATTCGCGAATCTCGTCGCATTCGTCGCCTCTGCCTTTATAACAACGATCTTATCCTCAATTCCTCTTCTAATACTTTTCTCCCCATTGATCTTTGCACTCATTTATTTGTGGGTTTTCAAGGAAATTCTCGACCTTGGATGGCTTCATGCAATCGTTGCAGTTCTAATAAGCGTCGCCTGTGTGATGGTGCTAACTGCGATCTTCAGCATGATCTTTTCTGCAATATTCAAGCCACCATGGCTTATAAATTTTAGATTTTAGAGCTATGGAAACAGTGGTATTCTCGAGTAGTCTTCAAGTTCCAGAGCTTTAAACCAAATTTTTTTGCACTCACAATCGAGATCGAGCAAACTTCTGTCTTGTTTAAGAGAAAAGAGCTTTATAGCACTCACAACATCTTTATCACATCGTCCACAGTTATGAGGTCCTCTTATCTTTCCACCTGCTACCGGATCACATATAATTTCCGTAGAAATGCTCTTTAGAACTTCTACTGCACTCCATAGCCAAGGAGGGCGATAAAGTCCTCTTTCCCATAATCTTTCCACGAGTGTGTCTCTTTGAATGTTCATCAAGTTTAAAGAGATCACGTCCACGTATTCCCTCACTTTATCTGCTGAGTCGATCAGATCGGCGATAGCCTCCTTCTCAGACAAAAATGGGGGTTTCAAGAGAAGATAACATTTAATTCTAAAGCCCTCCTCTCTGAGAATTTTCGCAGATCTCACAAAATCTGAAAAATCAAATCCTTTGTTTATGCACTGCATTCTTATAAAATCGTTCGCAGTCTCAAGACCAATTCCAACTTCGAGCTCAATACCTTTGAAATCTTTAATCTTCTCCTTTTCAATGAACTCGGGGCGGGATTCAATTATTAACTTCTTAATCCCAATTTCTCTGCACCGATCTAAAAAGTATTCTCTTATTCCCACGGGGATCTCTCTTTCGTCTAAAAAGCTACCCGAAGTGAACAACTTCAAAATTCTAATCTCCCCAATTTTTTCAAATACCTGATCAATTTGTCCCTTCAATACTTCCTCCTTCAAATCTCTCGATTCGCTCCAGTATCCGCACATATAGCAATTTCTCCATGAACAACCCTTAGTCGTTATTATTGCAGTTAGACAATCCTCAGTTTTCCCCTTATACCTCTCTTTTTCTTTCCAAAACTTAAGCATACAGGGATCTGAACCTTATCCTTTCCCCAATAAGCACTCCCACCGCTAATCCCGTAAGATGTGCTATGTAAGCAACACCACTACCTACTACATGTGCGGTTGTCAACATTAGCATGCTGAAGTCATATAGGGCAAAGACGAGCAACGCAAGTCTAATGCTGATCGGAACCGGAATTGGAAATATTATGATCCTTATCCCCGGAGCGATCATAGCTAAGCATCCCATAATTCCGAATATTGCTCCAGAGGCTCCTAAAGCAGGGATAAAGCTGTTCAACGTATAAGCATAGGCAATATAACCCAGATTTCCTGCAATGCCTGAAGCAAAAAAGACTTTAAGATAGCCTTTTTCACCTAAAAGTCGTTCTAACTCTGCTCCAAAGAACAATAGCACAAAGCAGTTTATGAAGAAGTGCCAGAAATCAACGTGCAAAAACATGCTTGTGATCAGTTGCCAAGGTTTCTCTAGAACTTGAGAGGGGTAGAGTGCAAACAGTTTGACCATTTCCAAACTTGCAAAGATTGAAATGAAGAAGAAGATCAAGCAAATAAATAAGATTAGATTGTTTACACCATAGGGAAACAGCTTTCGCCTTTTGTAAGTCAGATGATCAAGTTCCACAAAAAAAGAAGTTAGAGGGATTAAAAAACTTTCTAAAGTTGATACTTGCCCCTGAATTGTTTCGCAATTTTTCCAAGCTTCTGGGACTCCATTATGTTGCCCGTGATCTTGTATTTGCCCATCATGAAGCTTGCAACTGGATCCTCTTTGCCTCTCAAAACGTCGCACCAGAACTTGGATGTTGCAATTATGGTAAATGTGGGCTTTTCAGCCTTCCCATCCTTAAAGACGCACTTTCCATCTGGAGAGTATTCAACAAAGAATTCTTCACTGCCATCGATTTGATACTGCACAACGCCTTTCCAACCCTTCATCGCTGCCTGAATTTCTGGATCCTTGTTCTGTATATCGCACATCTTCTTAACAAGTTCTTTCGCCTCGCTCATACCATCACCAATTCCAATCGATTAATTAAAGAATATAAGTTTTTTGGTTTTTATTGGAAAGCGAGAAGCTTTAAAGATTCAAAAAACAAAAACTATTAATTTAGCTATTCTTCAGAGTCGCCCAAAACGAGTTCTCTAACTTCAGACGTGGGTATTTTTCTACGAGAGAAAACATCTTTCACAATGACTATGTCTCCAACTGCTCTTACTATACGATATGGGATGATCACCCCTCTTGTAGTGGAGTCGATTATTGCCTTGTTGTAATCAACGACTACTATACCAGTAATTGTGTTTGAATCGCTGTCTATAATTACATCTTCGACTCTGCCAACGTATCTTCCTTCATCTGTGTAAACTCTCATTCCGAAAAACGTGGTTATTTCTCCACTCATTGCCATGGTTGGATCTTCAAGGACGAATATATTAATCTTTTCATATCTAACTCGAGACTGCGCAATGAAAAATGGGTTTTAATCAATAAAAAGCTAAACGAAAGGGCCCGGAGCGGGATTCGAACCCGCCTCTTGGGATCCACAGTCCCAAAGGATCGCCGCTACCCCATCCGGGCCATGTCGTAGGAATTTGCTCGCTGGATATAAATCTGTTTCCAACCTTAGGGGGCAATATAATGAACGATTTGTTTATAGATCGAAATTATTCACGAAAGCATTAGTCTAAAATCTTATATATTTTGTGAAAGAGAAGATCTGTGCTTAAGGTGATGCTAAAGGAGATCCTCAGCCCAAAACTAGACGGGGAGGTAATGGCTGCTGTGCTTGTTCCTATTCTCGATTGCAGAGAGCCAAAGATCCTAATGATAAAGAGGGGGGAGAACCTGACACGTAATGCTGGGCACGTTGCTTTTCCGGGTGGAATGAGAGAAGAAGGAGAAGATGTTGTTGAAACTGCTTTGAGAGAATTCGAAGAAGAACTCGGCGTTGGTAGGAAAAAGATTGAGATTGTTGGATTTTTGAAATCCAGAGAAGTTAGGGAATACAAGATCCCACTGTCTCCGATTGTTGGGATAACCGATGAGAGAGAATTCAAACCTGATACGAGAGAAGTTAGCAAAATTCTTGTTGACAGTCTAGAAAAAGTTTTAAAATCGAGAAGAATTGCGGATTGGGGTCCAAATTTTGAATGTTCCCGTGAACTTGTTTGGGGAGCATCAAGTAGGGTTTTGGAAGATCTCTATATGAGGATCGTTTTTAAATACGGCTCTATTGATGATTTTTTCAAAAAGCTAAGGGATAGCTATGGAACCGGATAGTTTGAGAAAAAAGATCAATTTCGAGGAGTTCATTGAGAAAGTTAGACCGATCGTTGAAGATGTTCGTAAAAATGGCGATAAAGCGGTTCTTAAATATGAAAAGCTTTTTGACAAAGTAGACTTGAAGAGGTTAAAAATAAAAAAGAAGGAGATCGATTCGGCTTACGAAGAGATCGATGATGAGTTAATAGATGCTCTAGAAACTTCTAAGGAGAATATAGAAAAATTCCACATGCTTACAAGCGTTGAGAGGGAGATCAAGATCCAGTTCGAAGATTGTATAATGGGCAAGATTTACACTCCTCTGGAGATCGTTGGGGCATATGTTCCGGGTGGCAGAGCGAGTTATCCTTCAACCGCTCTGATGACGGGAATTCCAGCGAAGATCGCTGGTGTTGAAAAAATAGTAGCTTGCACTCCTCCAAATTCCGAGGGAAAAGTAAATCCGCTAACGCTTGTAGCTTGCGATCTTGCAGGTTTCGATGAGATCTACTGCGCGGGTGGTGCTCAAGCCATTGCTGCGATGGCATATGGAACAGAGAGCATTCCAAAAGTCCAAAAAATAGTGGGTCCAGGAAATGCCTACGTTACCGCAGCAAAATTGCTCGTTGCCAAGGATGTTGCAATCGACATGCCAGCTGGTCCTTCTGAGATTCTCGTGATTGCAGATGACTCGGCAAATGCAGAATTTATAGCCTACGACTGCTTAGCCCAGTTAGAGCACGATCCATTGGCAATTGCTGTGGTTTTGACAACTTCTGAAAGAGTTGTTAACGAGGTAAAGAGAATCGTTTTCGAAAAGATGGGGGAAACCAATTTAGCAGTAGAACTCGTTAAAGACCTCAATGAGGCAATAAAGATCTCTAACGACTTTGCTCCAGAACATCTCTCGATCTTTTGTAAAAATGCGGAAAAATATTTAGAGAAGGTCAAAAACGCTGGTAGTGTTTTCATTGGTGACTGGTCTGGAGTGGCGATGGGAGATTATTCTGCTGGAACAAATCATGTTCTCCCAACTTCCGGTTATGCGAAGATCTACAGCGGGCTAACTGTTGAGAGCTTTATGAAGTCGATCACTTTCCAGCAATTAACTCCGGAGACTATAAAGAGAATAGGAAATGCTGTTGTAAAGCTTGCAGAGGCAGAAGGATTGAAATATCATGCAAAAAGTATAAAAATAAGACTCGATCACTCGAAGAACTCGTAAACTGCTTTTTCAAGTCTTCCTTCTTCAACTAAATCTTTTTCTTTCTGTACTTCTCTTTCAAGCTTGTCTAAGGCAACGTGGATCGCATATTCAATACCCCAGCTCTCACCACTGGCGATAAAAAGTCCCTTAGCACTCCAAAGCTTCACCTTTGCACTGACTAATGGAAGGCTTCTGAAGTGCACTCTTTGCTTTTTCAGGTATACGTAAACGTGCGTCTCTCCAAGGAAGTCTTTGTATTTTCGCATGAACCTCTCAATATCTTTTATGATCTCGTCTCTCTCGAACTCATCTGGAGTTATGTTCTGAATTATGAACTGCACACTCAATTCACTCTTTTCTTCAGATTTCAGGAAAAACTCGAGAACGTCTCTTTTCATCAAAATTCCCTCAGGTATTCCGTCTCTCTCGACTACGATGCTTGAAATTCTGTTTTCTGCCATCAGATCTATCACTTCAGAAACGCTGTCATTTGCTTTTGCACAAATCGGAGGAGCACTCATTATGCTCTCAACCATAATTGAGAGACTCTTTTCCTTCTCACCACTAAAATCTCCACTTCTTGCCCTCTTTCTTGGAGAGATTACTCTATCTATGACGTCCTTACCAGTAAGAACACCAATGACTTTACCGTTTTCATCTAAAACCACAACTCTGTCAACTCCGTTTTTCTTCATCAACGAAAGAGCTTTTGCTACCGTATCAAATCTTCTTACAGTAGTAAATTCCTCATTCATCAGATCTCGAACCTTAATACCTCTAAATTTATATTTTATAAACTTTATAAAGTCATTTATATATATAACTCCGAACTTACCATTATGCTCTACAACAACAAATGGCGTGGAATCTTCTATAAATCTCCTTGCTACTTTCTCAGCAGTTAGCTCAGATATTGGAATGATTCCAGTTTTTACAAGTAAAGACCTTACCTTTGTCTCGTGCGGATTTTTTAATGCTCTACCTCTTATCAGATCCTTTTCCCTCACCACTCCCAAGATCTCACGATCTTCTTCGACAAGAATTGCATTCGCTTTGTCTTTTCCAAGTTTCTCGATCAATGGAAACAGCTTCGAGATCGTCTCGTCTGCGTTTATCATGTAATAGTCTTCTCTGATCAGTTCTCTTAATTCCTCCACATTCATCACCCAATAGAATTAGGCTTCGTTGACTAAATAACTTTCGAGATGATTACCGAGATGAGCCAACTTAGAAAGATTAGGATGAAAAATAGGTAAATATATTTTCCCGCTCTACCCGCAAGATTCTCTATCTTTTCTCTAACACTGCCTAAAATTCTCACTCTTACAAGCGATTCTCCATATCTTAAGCTCAAAGTTTCGAATTCTACAGTCTTAGTTTTTTCCACCAATTTTTCAAGAAATTCAAAATCATCTTTGCATCCTCCAGCGGGTTTATATGATTCCTTAACCTTGAGCCCCGTTTTTGAGTGATTGTCTGTCGAGCATACTATTGCTCTAAAACCCAATTCACGAAATCTCCGCTCTACAAGTTCTCTGAAATCCGGATCAATGTTGTTTGAATTAAATACTATTATTGCATATTTGGAAAAACCATAATCAAGAAGGATTGCAGAAATGTATTTAGAAATGCTTTCAGTTTCAGCACTTATTTTTAAAAATGAACCTTTTACCGCACTTAATGGCTCAGAAATAATATTCTCAGCTTTTCTGACCACAGTCTCGATCTCTCTTACTTCTTCAGTCTCTAAATCTCCAAAGAAGTTCGCGTTGTGGCAGTCAACTACGAAGTTTTTTGAGTCTAAAATAAAATCATCGAGTCTTCTTTTTCCGCTTACAAATATCAGTTTTATCTTATCGAATGGAAAACAAAAAACTCTAAAATTTTCGCTTTCCAGTTCAAAAGGTTTCATTGGTGCTAATTCAACTCCTTCACATCTCAAAGCATCTCGAATTCTAATCAAATCTTCTTCGGAGACTGGATTTCTATCATGGGAAGAAGGAGAGTGGAGATAAACCGAGTTTGGAGACTCTAATAGATCTACAAGCTTTGCTCCACCAACGTTTCTAAAAGGACCGGGATGAAAATCGGTTGAGATCAGTTTGAAATCGTTCAATCTAAGGCATTTCACCCTGCCTTCAAAAATATCAGAGTTCTTAATCAAAATCTCTTCCGCATATCTCGGCTCATTTGTAAGCCAGAATTTCACGAAGCTTTCAACGAATTCTCTCATCGAAGAATTCCCGATTCTTACATTCATAAATCTAAGATAGATATAGAAAAGAAAAGCAGAGAGTAGCAAAGCAAAAATGGAGCTCGGCTGAAGAGCTAAGAATGGAATTGCAGAGACAAAAGTTGAAGGAATAAATCCTCTTTCAGAACAGAAGTGCATAACCGCAAGAAAAAGGAAGAATGAGCCCGCAAAGATTCCTGAAACGACAAAAGATAGAAGACTCAGCGTAGATACTAAAATTGAGAGGAATAAAACCCTTCTAAGGTTAAATCTAAGTCTTAGGAGAGGTATAGAGCAAAATATTGTTGCTGTAAGGATAATTAAAAATAAAAAAGCTTGGAAACTGATAAAAAGTGAAATTATGGCTATTGTAGCATAAAAAACCGCCAAAATTTTAACTTTGGGCAAAATGAATAAATTTTTACTTAAATCGACAACGCTCATAGAAATCTGCCTAAATCTCTCCAGATTCTGCTGATCCTTTCCTTAACTTCGGAAGACATTTCCACGACTTCTGCCCATTCTCTCTCATAGCCCTCCTCCTTTAGCTTCTTTGTTGCATCGATTCCAAGCTTACCAGCAAGGTTTTGTAGATAGGCTGAATGATCCAAGGCATCTGTAGGCGAGGGAGGGATTAAAACAACATCTCTGGCGGGATCAAACCTCGTAGTTACCGCCCAGATCACTTCACTTAAATTCTGAACGTTAACATCGCTGTCAACTACGATCACTATTTTCGTTAGCGAGAGCATTCCAGTTCCCCAAAGGGAGAACATGACCTTCTTAGCCTGTCCTGGATACCTTTTGCGAATGGATACGATGGCAAGATTGTGAAATCCTGCCTCAACGGGTAGATTCATGTCGACTATTTCAGGATTTAAAAGCTGTATTATTGGTAAAAATATTCTCTCAGTTGCTTTACCAAGCCATGCATCTTCCATTGGTGGTTTTCCAACGATTGTAGCGTGATAGATCGGATCCTCGCGATGAGTTATATTCGTTATGTGAAAAACCGGATAGGGCTCAGGAGGAGTGTAATAGCCAGTGTGATCTCCGAATGGACCTTCAATACGTAGCTCATCTACCTTAACATAGCCTTCAAGCACGATCTCTGCTGTTGCTGGGACTTGTAAATCAACTGTTTCACAATCAACAAGTTCTACACGTTTTTTTCTCAAGAATCCAGCAAATGCAAACTCACTTATACCTTCAGGCAATGGAGCGGTTGCAGAATACAAAACCGCTGGATCTACGCCAATTGCCACTGCGACTTCTATTCGATCTTTTCCCATTTCTCTGCATTTCCTAAGGTGTTCTGCCCCATGCTTGTGAATTTGCCAGTGCATTCCAGTTGTCTTTCCATCAAAAACTTGCATTCTGTAAACTCCTGCATTATATTCCTCTGTAATCGGATCTTTTGTTATAACTATTGGCAAGGTTATAAACTTCCCGGCATCCTTTGGCCAGCACTTCAGGATCGGAAACTTTTCAAGACTATCCGCTCTTTTTTCCATGCATGGTGCATCACTAACTTTTTTTGGTGCAATCGCCATTAATTCTTTTAAAGAATCAAAATTCCTTATAACATCGAAAAGCGAGGATGGGCGATTTTTCACAATTGAAAAAATCCTTTCTCTGATCTCATCAAAGCTTTCAATTTCCAAAGCCATTAACATCCTTTTCTCAGTTCCAAAAGCATTAATAAAAACGGGAATAGAATAACCCTTTGGCTTCTCAAAAATCAAAGCCTTTCCTCCTACTTTAACAACTCTGTCCGTGATCTCCGTGATCTCAAGCTCTGGACTAATCTCGATCTTGATCCTTGCAAGCTCGTTGGAACTTTCAAGCTTTTCAATGAATTCTCGAAGATCCCGATAGGGCATGAAATATGAAGAGTATTTAAAAATATAATCTCTTCTTAGGTTAAGCAAAATTCTTAATCTCGCAACTAATTCGGATCATGGAAAACGTCGAGATCCTGCTCGAAGCTCTACCATTCATAAGAGAGTTCTATGGAGAGACGATGGTGATCAAGATTGGCGGACATGCGATGGTGAATGACGAAGTCCTCGAAGAAACTGTAAAGGACATTCTTCTTCTATACTTCACAGGCATAAAGCCTGTTGTCGTGCACGGTGGTGGTCCTGAGATCTCTGAGAAAATGGAAAAGCTTGGATTAAAGCCGAAATTTGTTCAAGGGCTAAGGGTTACCGATAAAGAAACAATAGAAGTGGTTGAAATGGTTCTTGATGGAAAAATAAATTCAAAGATCGTTTCAATGTTTATAAAGAATGGTGGGAAAGCGGTCGGGTTAAGCGGAAAAGATGGTTTACTGATCATCGCTGAAAAGAAGATTCTAAAACTTAAGAAGGGAATGGAGGAGACAATGGTCGATCTTGGATTTGTCGGTGAGACGAAACTTGTGAATCCCCAAATTCTAAGAATTTTGCTCGATAATGGATTTATTCCTGTAGTTTCTCCAGTCTCTGCGGATCTTGAGGGCAATGTTTACAATCTCAACGCTGACAACGTTGCTGGAGACATTGCAAGTGCTTTAAAGGCTAAGAAGTTGATCATGTTAACAGATGTCCCCGGAATTCTAAGAGACGTGAACGACAAAAATTCTCTGGTCTCTAAGATAAAACTTTTAGAACTTGAAAAAATGCTTGAAAGTGGTTCTCTTAAAGGAGGGATGCTTCCGAAGGTAGATGCGATCTCCAAGGCATTAAGAGGAGGTGTTGAAAAAGTCCATGTGATCGATGGTTCCAGGAAGCATGCGATCCTTCTGGAGCTATTCACTAAAGAGGGCATAGGAACTCTGGTGGAATTATGAAAATTGGGACCCAGCCAGACATCAGACATAATCCAAAAGAGGCTTTCGAGTTTGCGACAAACAATGGCTTTGAGCATGTGGAAATTCTGATGGATCATCCGCTATACTCTCCAGATCTCTTGAGCTACAATGAGTTGATCGAGCTAAAGTGGAGCTACGACTTAGAGCTATTGATCCATTCCCCTTCAACGACGACAAATTTCATAGCTACAAGCGAGAACATGAGAAAGGCAAGTTATGCAGAAATGCAAAAAGTGCTCCACATAGCAGATCGAGCAGGAGCTGAAGTCGTAACGTTCCATATAGGCTGGAACCCAGGATTTATAAATAATGGAAGCTTTTATTTTCCCCAAGAGCTTTTTGATGAGCACAACGAGAAAGTATTGCTTAAAGAATTGAAGCCATTTCTTAAAAGAACTGAAATTTTGCTATCTCTTGAGAACACGGTTGCGATCAAGGGTGGAATTGAGAAAGCCCTCAAGCAGATTCTTAACGAGACGGAATTAGCTTTAACACTCGATCTGGGGCATTACAACATTCAAAAATGCGAATTTTTCCTTGAAAACTTTGATAGAGTTGTGAACGTCCATCTGCATGACAACAATGGCGATAGAGATGAGCATTTAGCTCTTGGAAGAGGAAAATTAGACTTAAGCTTATTTCCTTTGGCAGAATATGATAGTTATATGACGATCGAGACAAGAGAGGAGAACTCAATTTTAGAGACAAGAGAGTATTTATTCCGATATCTGAAGGGGAGTTTATGATTGCTCGCGAACTCGAGTTTGAGGGGCATTTAATAGATTCGATGATCTTTCCAAAGGCTTTAGATTTGATCCTCGATCTTGAAGGTGAGTTCGAGATCGTCGAATTTAAAGTTGGAAAGAAGAAACAGGATTATAGCTATGCAAGAATAATCGTTTTTGGAAGAGATGAAGAGCATCTTGCTTTGATTCTTAAAGAGCTGCATAAGATCGGAGCAAGAATTCCTGAAGCAGAAGAGGTTGAATTTGCTGAAGCTCCTGGAGATAAAATTCTTCCAGATAATTTCTACGTTACGACGAATAACCTAACCTTTGTTCATCATAATGGGAAGTGGCTTGAAGTAGAAGGCATTGCCATGGATAGGATCATAGTTCTTAAGGATGGAAAGGCTCTATGTTTGCCAATAAGTGATGTGAAGAAAGGAGACTTAGTTGTTGTTGGGGAGAAAGGAGTAAGAGTCATTCCACCAGAAAGACCGAGAAAGTCCACGTATTTCGAGTTTATGGGTGGAAAGATCTCTTCAGAGAGACCTACTGAAAAAATGATCGAAGCAATAGCAAAGGAAATTGTGGAACTGAAAAAATCTGGAGGAAAAATTGCTGTGGTTGCAGGACCAGCTGTAGATCATACTGCTGCAAGAGATGCACTTGCAGGAATGATAGGAGATGGTTTTGTGGATCTTTTGTTGTCTGGAAATGCCTTAGCGGTTCACGACATCGAAATATCAATCTTTGGCACATCCTTGGGCATGGATCTAAAAACGGGCAAACCTGTTCCGGGAGGTAATAGACATCATCTTTACACGATCAGTAAGATCATCGCTTTTGGTGGAATAAAGAAGGCAGTAGAGAGTGGGATCGTTAAGGATGGAATAATGTTCGAATGCGTTCGCAGAAATATCCCATTTATACTTGCAGGATCAATTAGAGACGACGGACCACTCCCAGAGGTGATCACGGATGTCATGGTTGCGAAGGCAGAAATGAAAAAAGCATTAGAAGGAATAGACATGGTTATAATGCTTGCAACAACCTTGCATAGTGTTGCAGTGGGAAATCTACTCCCTTCATGGGTTAAAACGATCTGCGTTGATTCAAATCCAGCGACGGTTATGAAACTGATGGATCGTGGGACACATCAAGCGATTGGTGTTGTTACCGATGTGGGTTTATTCTTGCCAATACTCTACGAGAAGATCAGGGAATTACAAGACCATTAAAAATTTTTGAGAATTGCTAAATTAGGTAGGATAAGATCAAGAAAGTCAGGAGAGCTAATAAATAAGCGCTCAAAAGTTGAAATGCAATTGAGAAAAACAAAAGCTTATAGTTTCTAACTTCAGAATGAATTGCAGAAATAGTTGCGATGCAAGGTGTGTAAAACGCTGTAAAAACAATTAGGGCTGTCGCCTGAGGAGTGCTCAAAGCGAGCTCATTAGAGATCTTAATTAGATCTGAAGTGCCAAATGAGACTGCTAAAGAGGAAATTATTAGTTCCTTGGCAAAGAACCCCATTAAAAGTGCAAAACCCAATCGAGGATCTTCCAAACCGAATGGTGAAAGGATCTTAGCAATTCCTGCGCCGATCAAGTTTGCAATTCCAATGTAGTTTATGAACCATGCTAAAATTGCAAATAGTAGCAGAATTTGAGATATTTTGAGGATAAAAGACTTGCTTCTCTCCCATGTAATCCACCACACAACTTTAAGGTTCGGGAGATGATAAGGAGGTAATTCAATCAAAAGATCGGAAGTTTCTTCTTTAACTGCTTTTCCATAGACTTTCGTGGCTAAAAGAAACATAAATGTTGAAAGCAAGTAGATACTAATCACTACTGCACTCTGAAGAAATGCAGATGCTAGGAAGAATATAGCAAATAGAATTATAACCAGTAGTCTTGCCTGGCAGATAACGAATGAAGAAGCCAATGCAACTCTGATCCTTTCCGCATCAGTTTCAAGAATTCTTGACGCCATCACTCCTGGAACGTTGCATGACAAGTTTACACCAAAAGGAAATACAGATTTTCCAGTGAGACCGAAAAAGGAGAAAAATCTGTCCATTGAGGTTGCAATCCTTGCCATAATACCGCTGTCTTCCACCAGAGACATTAAAAAATTTAATATTAATATAAGAGGGAAAAAGGATGCGACAGCACCTATCCCAGCTAAGATTCCATTTATAAACAGGCTTTTTAGGGGAGAATCGGGAAGATTCGTATCTAAAAGCTCTGAAAGGTAATCAAAAATCATCGAAATGATCCCGACTAAACTGAGGTTCTCTAAAAGCTCTGCCAGGGTTTCGTTGCCTGAGAATTTAATGATCAGGTTCAACGGAAATCCAGTGTTTACAGTAAAAGCCACAAAAAGGGTGCTGAATAGGATCAAGATAGAAAAAATCGCTCCAAGTTTGCTGAAAAAGATCTTGTCAAGCCCTTCTTCGAAAGAAGATCTTGCAACTTTTACTTCTTTTACAGCAGAATTAAGGAGGTTTTCAACGAATTTGTGGCGATGCATTGCAATTATTTCCTCTGGACTCGCAAACTTCTCTTCTATTTCCTTCTTTATTTTCTCTATTTCTCTTCTCTTTTCCTCAGGAAGTAAAGTTAATATCTCCTCTTCTCCCTCGATTGCCTTTATAGCCAAGCTTCTGCTCCCAATAATTGCCTCAGCTTTGTTTATATAACTCTCAAGTGTTCCGTAGTTTATTTTCAGCCTTTTTCCCTTAATTCTTCCATCCAAAATGTCTAAAATTCTATCCATCAACTGATTAATTCCAGTGCCATGAAGGGCACTGATCTGAACAACCTCTACACCAAGCTTTTCTTTCAGAATTTCAAGATTTATGTGTACTCCCCTCTTTTCAAGATAATCGGACTTGTTTATCACCAAGATTGACCTTTTCTTCATCTCAAGAACCTGAATTGCAAAGTAAAAGGATCTGTATAGCGATTCTCCATTAACGATAACAACCGCAATGCCTTCGTCTTCCTTCATTATGAACTCCTTAGTAAGACTTTCTTCTCTGCCCAAAGTCTTGAAACTGTTTATTCCGGGCAGATCGACGAGGAGCAGTTCTCTTCCATGATGGACAATTTTAGCTTGAAAAACCTCTACCGTTTTTCCTGGCCAGTTTGCAACGTAGCAATTTTCACAAGCAAGAAGATTGAAAAGAGTTGTCTTTCCCGAATTTGGCTGGGCGATCAAGTATATTTTATTCTGCATTCTCCACTATCACCTTTCTTGCAACTCCTTTTCCAATTGCGATCTTTGTATCCTTAATTCTAACCACAACCGGTGGTCCATTGCTCAATACTTCTACAATTTGCCCCGGAGCAAGACCCAGATCTGCAAGTCTTCGCACAAAACTCCTGCTACCCTTAATCTCTCTCACTCTAACCATTCCAGTGGCATTTTCCAATGTAAGCATAATTTTTCCGTTTAAGGATCTCAAATTCTGCTTATAAATTTTTAGGTTAACCTAAATTTCGGATAAAAATAAATTAGAGCCTGCGAACTTCAAAATGTTCCTCAAATCATGAACGTAGTCGATCACCTCAATTCTCAGTTCAGCAGGCAACTCCAATACCAGAACGAACGAAAACAGTTCGAAGAGATCCGTAGGCTTTCTCGATTCTCATGTCAAAACTTGAATTTCTAAATTCTGTGGAAAGGGTTATTTCTATTACTCCGAGTGGATATATCTTTGCATTCGTCTCCAGGTTTATGCTCTCAATCTCTCATGCTATATTTTTTCACCAACCTTATCCAAATAGCTCGGTTTATGACGCTTAGGGTTCTACTTAAAAATCAAAAATAAAAGTTAAGGAGGTTTTATATCTCTGAGCTTCTCACTTGCTAATTGTCCTCCAATTCCCCAATCTTCTTTTGGAATCTCTTGAATTACGATTTCAACAGCCTCGGCGGGTATGCCCAAGTCCACAAAAGTTTTTGTGATGCCCAAAATTATTTTCTTTTTAGCCTCCGAAGAGATTCCCCTCCAAACATAAACCTGCACAATCGGCATGAAAAAAGTGCGCAGAAAATTTTAAATCTGTTGCTTAACCTACCCTAAACCATCCTATAAGAGGAGCTAAAATGCAGATCTAAACCTCAACTTAGGAGCTTTAAGTTCCATTAGGAAATACTGTAAAATAAAATATTTAATTGAACAAGGTTGGACTTTGAGAAATTCACGCCGGGGGTGGGATTTGAACCCACGCGCTCGCAAGAGCAGTAGATCTCGAGTCTACCGCCTTAGCCGGACTCGGCAACCCCGGCATGATTTAAAGGTTCTTATGACTACTTATAAGCATTACCTTATTCAGTTTTTGCAGTGCTTAGAATCTAAGCTAATCAAGGATTGAGAAGGTAAACAAATAAATTAAGTAGAGTTGCGAACAAGATCCAAGCAAGATAAGGGATTAGAAGCATAGAAGCAATTTTTGAGTGCTTTAATAACAAAACAATCGTTGCAATGACAGCTAAATCCAATGCAAAAATATCAATAAGTCCTAAAAATGGACTTCTGAGTCCGAAGAAAAGTGGAGACCAGAGAAAGTTCAATGCAAGCTGTAAAAAAAGGCTAATTTCAGCTTAAAATCATTCCAAAATCCATTATTCCAGCAGATATACAGCGTTATGCCTATAAAGATGTATAGAAAAGTCCATGCGGAAGCGAAAAGCCAGTTTGGCAGAGTGAAAAACGGCTTTTTAAGAGCGGGATATCAATCCTCAACTGACTGGGCGGTAAAATAAGAACCTAAAATTCCAATCAACATAACCAAGGCTATTGAGACAAAAAGCCGAACAATGTTCATGCAAGATCTTAATCTTCAAAAATTTAAATCTTTTCGAATCATCGGTTTGAAGATCTCAGCACCACTCTCTTTGTAAGCCTTTTCAAGATTTGAGATCAAGTTTTCGTAGCCTATGAGCTTAGCAAGATCAAAAATTCCCGGGGATAGGGTTGCGAGCTTCCAAACTTCGTTTATAGTCTCTTTATCTGCAATACCCTCTTCGATCATCCTGAAAGCCTCATTTATTATCACTCCAAGCAAAATTGTGACATCTGGATAACCTTCAACATTCTCAGCTATTGGTTCTTCTCCAGCCCATTTATAAAATCCTTCTCCGCTCTTCTTTCCGAGCTTACCCGATTCTACAAATTGTTTAAGCACATCCTTCGTAAAATCAGATGAAAATCTCGGATACGCTTCTTCAAGGCTTTTAAGCACGTCTAATGAAATATCCAAACCGATCCTATCGAAGATCTCGAACAAACCATACTTGAACCCAAATAGCTTGATCGAAGCATCGATCTCATAAGGACTTGCCATTTTTAAAGCATAGCCAAGCGAAATGCCGAGGGCACAGAGCATTCTATTTAAAACATGTCCTCTACATTGTTTCTTCAATACCACTGGCTTCTTTCCTATTCTTTCTGCATATTCAACAAGCTTTTTCACATCTCCCTCTCCGGAGATCTCGACAAGAGGCATCTCGATCGGCGGATTGGAAAAATGAAAGAGAAAAACGCTTACTTTTGCTCCTTCAGAAATCTCAGAAGGCATATAAGATGAGGTATTTGTTGCAAAGATCGCATTTTTACAAATACTCGCGATTTTTTTAAAAAATTGAATTTTTATATCCAGATCCTCTTTTATCGTCTCTAAAAGAAGATCACAACCTTTCAAGTCTGAAAAATTCGTTGTGTATTCTATGTTATCCAGTGTTTCCCGCAATCTAAGCCCAGCTTTTTCAAGTTCTATAAGATGTTCGTGGCTATTTCTACTCTTGGCTCTTTTCAAAGCTTCTTCGCTTATGTCGTAAAGAACCACCTCGTAACCAGCGTTTGCAAAAAGTGCGGAGATTGCTGATCCCATCGTTCCCGCGCCCGCAATACCTACAATTTCCACTCTTTCACCACCTTATCAGGCTTTAAAGCCATGTCAAAATGTAAGTAAGCACCTAAAAGAATCTCTTTAACCGCTATCTTGTGCACAGGATCTGAAATGGATGGTGAGTCATAAGTAATCATCGCATTTCCGCCCCAGATCCTTTTTCTTCCGAGCTTTACGTTGTCAAAGGTTACCTTTTCCTCTGGATCGGTATGTATGTCCATGAAAGAGATCCATCTAACGAGCTGTGCAACTCCATCTCCGCCTTCTATGGGTGGAAGGACACGAAGGGAGTAGAGTTCAAGCCTTCTTGGCATCAAAGAATCGAGAAATTCATCTGACACTCTCTGCTCCGGTTTCACTGTCATGCTCAGAATCCTTTTACCCTTTGGTCTCTCAAGATAGCCGAGAACTATGTCGTTCTCTTTCATTATTCCAATGTTAGCCAGCTTTTTCGGCGCTCCTACAACTTCTCTGCCTGCTGTAAGTGCCGAATCGTTTGTTACGTATATGTAGGGTATGTAGTAACCCAAGGAGCCGTTGAAGTCTACTTGGATGAGCGAGAACATCTCATAGTATGGACCGAGCGTGGAATAAGGGTAGTTTGTGATGAAAACTCCAGCGTTTGGTGGATTGCTGTAAAGGTTAAGTCCTTCTGGAAGCAGAGCATCGACTTCTTCGCTCGTTGTGAAGAAAGCCATTAAAGCCTCGCAATTTATATACTCTGTAACTACATCTTTTGCCAGAGTTTGCATCGATGCGCCGTATAAACCAGCGTCCAAAGGTATCGATAGTCCCTCTCTACCCCCTTTTAGCATTTTTGTTCACCTAAGTTCTCTTAAGATGTCCACAAAGCCGAGTTTCATGTCGAACTCGAAGTATATTGCGGAAATCACAGTTCCGATTTCAAGCTTATGCACGGGATCTATGACAGAAGGAGAATCGTATGTTATGCTCACTGGACCCATGAAAATAACCTTCTCGCCCGCAGGATCCACATGGAAGTCGATGTCCGCATACCATTTTATCAACTGCGTCGCTCCACCTTTCCCTTTGAGAGGTGGGAGATGTCTGATTGAGTATAGATATGTCGGCTTTGGCAGAATGTAATCAATCAGTTCCTTTGCCCTTACGTTTGGCTTCATCGTAACTGTCACAAGTCTTTTTCCAGTAGGTCTCTCAAGAATGCCTTGAACGAGATCGAGCTCTTGCGTTAGCTCAATCTTTGCCAACTTCTTCGGCGCTCCAGCAACTTCTCTTCCAGCAGCTAATGCGGAGTCGTTCGTTACGTAGATATAGGGAATATAGTAACCTCGATCTCCTACCTCGTCCTCAACCTGCACAACGCTAATGTATTCATTGTAGATCCCGACAGTGCTGAAGCTATAGTGGGAAATCCATACCCCACCATTTCCCATCGATTTCAAGCCTTCAGGAATTAGATCGCCGAGATCGTTTTTAAGAGTAAAGAGCGCGGTAACCGCCTTACAATTTCTATATTCAATCCCCCTTTCCTCATCGATTTCATATAAGGGGGCATCGAGTGGTATTCCCTTAATCATACTATCACCTCCTTTAATTATAAGAACATAATCAACAATAAAACCTATTTATATGGCAAACATCATAGTAGTCCTTTTCGTAGTTATCTATTAAGTCTTCGCTTGCTTCAAGGCTGAGAACCTCGACTGTGCCATCTTCGATCTGCAAAGCTCGCGCATCTCTAAAGAACTTCTCTATAATGAACTCTTTGCTAAGTCCGTAAGCACCAAAGATCTGCAGAGCATCGTTTGCAACTTCAAAGGCTATCTTTTTGGCATAGATCTGTGCCATTCGTGCATGTCTCGGAGAAGCGTCATTGGTTCCAAGTTCGAGAATTCTTCTGTGAGTATACTCAGTTGCTTTTCTAACGTAGACTCTTGCGGTTTCAACTTTTTCAAACATTTCATAGAGTTTGAGTTTGATGTTCTTGTGCTTTACAAGTGGCACCCCTCCTTGAATTCTCTGTCTTGCATACTTTAAAGCTTCTTCAAATGCTGCTCTTGCAAGTCCTACAGAAAAAGCGCCCATTCCACAGCTTGTTAAACAGAGAAGTTGATCGCAGAAAACACCATAGAAAAAGCTTGGTGCTACTATGACATAGTGCTCGGGGATCCTAACGCAGTCGAAGAACAATTCTCCCTGTGGATCATCACGCATTCCAAGCATTTCTGCTGGTTTCCCCTTTCTAACTCCTTTTTGGTTTAAGGGAACAATGCAGAAAAGACCATTTGCCAAAGTTTTTTCTCCCTTAACCTGCACATGGAGTCCGCAATGGGTTGCTACAGGTGCAGAGGAAACCCAAGCAGATTTCTGCCCAGAGATCACCCATTCATCACAGTCTTTTTCAGCTACAACGTTACCTTTACCCATTCTCTCCACTGATTCTTTTTCTTCTCTTAGCATTATTAGGTAGTCACTTCCATGTTCTGGTTCTGTTACCCCCCAGCATCCATGCCAATCTTCTTTTTCAAGCCATGGAACGACGAGATCGTGGTAAGCCTGTTCACTTCCAAATAATGCTGCTGAAGTAAAGGGGATCATGTCCACTCCAAGTGCAGTGGCAAAGCCAAGACTACCCCAAGCAAGTTCTTCAAAAATTATGGATCGCTGAAGTGGAGTCATGGCAATGCCACCCTTCTCTGGTGGGATCATGATCTTGTGGTATCCGAGTTTCTTCATCTGTTTCATTACCTTGAAGAATGGTGAGCCGGGTTTTATTCTCTCTTCAGCGGGCATTCTGTCTAATTCAATCGAAGCAGGTCTTATTACTTCCTCTGCAAATCTGTGCACCTCACTTCTGATTAATTTCTCCTCTTCAGTGAGCTCTTCTAAGTCTAAGAAATTCATTAAATCACCAAAAAATTATTTTATGGGAACTGATGCCATCAATTCTGTAAACCTCTTTACTGAAGCCATATTACGCATCATGTAACCCATATCGCCTTGTAGCTTTATCTTTCCACCAACTATCAGTGTTATTGGATCCGCCTTTCCTCCAACCATCTGCTTGAAAACAGAGTATGGACCAGTTAGTTTAAATCGAGCATTTTCCTTCTCTCCGGGAGTAACGACTTCCAAGTTCCTGAGTTGACCATGCCAGAAGTCCATCCAGACATAACTTGCCGCTCCCTGCACCTCTTCAAGCTTTATGTTTGCAATCTTTTTAGCGAGCTCATTTGCGTTGAGCTTTGCAAAGTCAAGTTTAGGATCAAGTGTTACTCCCAATTTATTGAGAAGCTTCTCTTCTGCTCTACCCTTGAAATTCATCAGCTTATCCTTTGGTATCATAGCCATCATTGAAATAAATCCCGCAAGCTTTTCTGGATTCTGAAAGTCCTTCAAAGCTTCATTATCAAGCAAAATTTTGCAGAGAAAGTCCCCCTCCCAGTTTGCCGCAACCTTCTTGTAGGTTTCATCGCTGTTGATTTTTTTCAAAAGTTCGTCCATCCACTCTTTCGATGGAAAAACAACTGCCATTTTACCACCTCCACGTATATTACAGATTAAGAGGTCTCTCATGTTTTTCAGTTATAAAGATTTTGCTAATATGTGGTATTCTATAATCATAAATGCGAACGGAGGATTATGATATAACTCATTTAAGGGCAACATTTAAAAATAACATTCGAAAATTATTTAGTATGAAAAAATTGGTAACGATTGATGATACATGGAAGATAATGAAAGAGCTAAGGAGCAATTATTATTTTAAAAGAGAAACAGAAGAAGTCTCTGTAAGAGATGCGGTTTGTAGAGAACTTGCTGAAGATATAATAGCAAAAAAGGACGTTCCTGCTTATGATATGGCAACTATGGATGGTTTTGCTGTCAAATTTGGAAGAAGAGAATATCGAATCGTTGGAGAGATCTACTCTGGGGATATGGAAGATTACGAAATAGCTGAAGATGAGTGTTTTTACGTATCTACTGGCTCAAAAATACCTAAAAATGCAGATACAGTTGTTAAAGTGGAGATAGCAAAGATAAAGGATGGTAAAATTGAAATTGAAGAGGAAGTTGAGAGAGGAAAGTATGTTCTAAGAGCAGGTAGCGAGGCTAAGAAGGGGGAATTGATTCTAAAAAAGGGAACAAAATTGAATCCACAGGAGATTGCAGTCATATCAAGTTTGGGTTATGAAAAAATTAAGGTTTACAAGAAGTTAAGAGTGGGAATATTTTCTAATGGAGATGAAATAAAAAAAGGAATTATCCCGGATTCCAATTCCGCTATGATCTCGGCATTTCTAAAGAAATGGGGTTGTGAAGTAGAATTTCTTGGAGTTGTCGGAGATAATAAGGAAGAAGTAGAGCGGATGATAGAGTATGGAACTGAGAACTTTGATGTGGTTATGACGAGCGGAGGGATAAGCTTAGGAAAGAAGGACTATGTTATACAAGTTTTAGGTGAAATTGGAGATATTTTAATTAATCAAGTAAAGCAGAGACCCGGAAAGCCTCTGACAGTAGCAATTGTGAATGATAAGCCCGTTTTTGCATTACCGGGAAAACCCGCTGGAGCTTTTATAGCGTTGCTTTCCATTAGAATCTTCTTCATAGGAGAGAAACCGTATCCAAAGGTTAAGGCTAAATTGGCTTCTACCGTTAGAATTCCCTCTGACGGTTTCAGCTACTTTTTATTTGTAAAGCTTGAAGATGGATTTGCGGTTCCTGTTAGCTACAAAGGTTATATTTTGTCAACTACCTTTTCGGAAGGTTATGAACCGAGTATAATAGCTTCTATGCCGAGAAGCACGTTATCGGATGGTTTTGTTATTGCGGAAAGAGATCTTATGGAAGGAGAAGAAGTCGAAGTAAACCTTTACGATTGATTTAATTTCTTTTGGGTATAAAAATTTTTAAAATCACTTTATTTCATCAAAATATCGATCTCCATTGCAAGCAATACAAATCCTTTTTCCACCCTTTTCTACAGTATAACTAATTGGCTGAAGTTCTCCACATTTTTCGCATTCAGCAATACCCTCTTTTCTCTTTTCAACACTTATTAGTAATTTTATTTTTCTCACGTCAAAGAAATGCTCTTCAAGAGATAGAAATTCCATTGCAAGTTTATTTTCGGCATCTTTGTCGAGTTTGCCCTCTCTTAAAAGGAATTTTCTCATCAATTCTGATTTATTTACTGCATCCTTCTTCAAGCTAACTCTGTAGCCCTCCATAGAGTCTAATCTCACTATTGAAAGTGCAAGCTTACCGTAGTCCTTTAAGATCAAATTTCTGTTCCCAATAGTTGTTCCAACCACCACTTGCAAAGCATCTGGAACGCATAAAGAAGTCTCAGCAATGCTTACAAGTCCTTTACCTCTTATCTTTATTCCTAAATTCTTATAAGCTATTTCTGCCATTCTAATTCCGAGAGCAAGTCCTGGGCTAAGATGGCTGTGCAATTTTATAGCAAATTCAATTGTCTCCGAGTCCATGCCCCCAAAATTATTTACACGTTTAAAAATTTTACTAAAAGGCTATAATTATTTGGAATCCGCAAGCTTTATAATGAGAGTAGTGTTAGAAGCTTAAGGTGTTATAATAATGTCAAAAAAAGTCAGAATTCAAACCACGATCGATAAGGATATATACGAAAAAATTATCCAAAAATACCTTCCGAAATACGAGAGTTTGAACAGAGTGATCGAGAACGCTATAAGAACTTACGACTCTTTCATAGAGAATATCGGTCAAGAACCATCTGAAAGGGATTTTCTAATTTTAAGAATGGTTAGAGAGATTGGGATGATTCTTCTCAGTTATGAAACCGTAGATGCTGGCGCATCTGGAAATCTGAAGAAGATAATCGAGGAGAATGAGTTGAGGATACTTTTGGAATGGTATTTCAAGAGATCCATAGACAAAATATCGATCGATGAAGTTGTGAAATTTATGAAAGTAATTTTACCCGCTATGAACGTTGCTTTATCCGTAGATGTTCAGAAATTTGGAAAAGAGATTCATGTGATCGTCTCCTCAAGGATGAAAAAAGATTTTAACACTCTTTTGTGCGAAGTTATTAAGATCTCTCTGGAGAGACACTTCGATGTATTTGTCGATTATTCCGTATTTCCCCATGGTTTTGAGATCATCATAAAATGAAAAGTCGACTTAATTTTCCTTTTTGTAATTTTAAGAAATAGCACATTTTGATTATTTAAGCTCATTGTTGCTGATCTTTGTGTATTAGTCTTCAATAATCACGATAAATTTAAAATACTATAAATTAGTTTTGATTTTAGGTGGTGTCTTTGTCTCAGATTGCGTGGGTTTTTGACTTGAACAAGTGCAATGGTTGTCCTACGTGCGTAGAAAACTGCTGGACTCTTTGGCTAAGCGAATCTGCTGATGAAAAAGAACAATTCTGGTGCGTTGTTTTAACTATGCCCGGTTTAGGGTATCCCAAGGGATGGGAGAAGATGGGAGGTGGTTTTGATTCTAAGGGAAACTTGGTATTTGGAAAAATACCGAGCGATGGAGAACTGCACGATTGGGTTGAATATGATTGGAAAGTCAATGGAGAATTAAATGTTGAGCTAATAGATGGAAAACCTGTTGTATTGAAGAAGAAGCCCAAGTGGACATTCAACTGGGAAGAAGACGTTGGAGGGGGAGATTGGCCGAATAGCTGGCATTTTTATCTTCCAAAATTCTGCAATAATTGTTCAAAGCCTGCATGTCTTGCAGCGTGCGATATTGGAGCAATAAAAAAGACAGAAAATGGAGTTGTGTTGATAGATGAAGAGAAATGCAATGGTTGTAAGAAATGCATATCTGCATGCCCTTACAAGATACCAAACTACAATAAAAAGCTAAATATCGTGCAGAAATGCATCGCTTGCTTCCCAAGACTCGAAAAAGGAGTAGCTCCAGCCTGTGCAAGAGCCTGCCCAGCAAGAGCGGTTCACTTTGGCTTTCTCGAAGACAAGAACTCCTCAGTCTATAAACTCGTTAAAAAGTGGAAAGTCGCTTTACCATTGCATCCAGAGTTCAACACGGAGCCAAACGTCTACTACATCCCACCTCTTTCATCTCCAAAGTTTGACAAGGATGGAAGGCTTACAAACGAGGAAAGGATCCCAATAGACTATCTAAAATCTCTCTTTGGTGCTGAAGTTGAAAGGGCTCTCAAAACACTTAAGGAAGAAAGAGAGAAAATGCGACGTGGAGAAGACTCAGAGCTTATAAGAACTCTTATAGGCTTCAAATGGCCAGATGACTTTTTTGGA
>JANXDJ010000059.1 GCA_025059545.1 Archaeoglobaceae archaeon | reverse complement strand
AAGACTGCAAAGGAAATTCTGAAGGTTTTGAATAATTTAAAAGCAAATGCGGAGTATAAGGGGCTAAATGCAAATGAGCTTGTGATCGTTCACGCTCAAGCAAAGAAGGGAAGATCGATTGTTAGATACACTCCAAGAGCTTTTGGAAGAGCGGTTCCAAAATTAAAACAGCGAACGACCGTTGAATTTGTAGCAGAGGTGAGATGATGGCAGTAGAGAGAAAATTCGTTCAAGATAAAGTTCGGAAGATGATGGTGAAGGAATGGATCAAAGATGAAGTGAAAAATGCTGGCTTTGGTGGAGTTGATATTCTAAGAACTCCGCTTGGAACTCAGGTAACTCTCTTCGTGGAACGTCCCGGAATTGTAATTGGAAAAGGAGGAAGGAGAATAAAAACAATCACGGAGAAGCTGAAGGAATTTGGCATAGACAACCCTCAGGTTAGCGTTGATGAAGTTGAAAAGCCCGAATTTAACGCCCAGCTAATGGCATCTCTACTTGCAAGAGCTCTTGAAAGAGGCTGGTATTTCCGCAGAGCAGGTTATAGATTTCTTTACAGGATTATGGAAGCTGGGGCCAAGGGCTGTGAGATCGAGATCAGCGGGAAGCTTGTGAGCGAGAGGGCGAGAAAAGAAAAATTCCTTGCTGGCACCATAGTGCATACTGGTGATCCAGCATACACCGCAGTTCGGAAGGGATTTGATATAGCGGTGAAGAAATTGGGAGTCCTTGGCGTTAGCGTTCGCATAATTCCGCCTGATGCTAAACTTCCTGATGAGTTCGAGATAAGAGGTGTTGTAGATGAAAATGAGGGAAATAAGGGAGATGAGCAAAGAGGAGATGGAGAAAAAGCTGAAGGAGCTGGAAATTGAACTTCTGAAGCTTAGAACCCTGGTAAGAAGTGGAGGAGCGATTAAGAACCCCGGAAGGATAAGGCAGATAAGGAGAGACATTGCGAGGTTAAAGATGCTATGCGGAAAGTGAAAATTGCAGAGCTAATTGCAAGAGACTGGATTGGCTTGGAAATCGAGGTAGTTAATAGTCCAAATGAATTTGAAATCGGCATTAAAGGCGAAGTGATTGATGAGACTGAGAAAACCTTTAGGATCATGACTGAAAAAGGTTTAAAAGTCGTTGCAAAAAAGTATAGAAGCTTTAGAGTGAAGTATGGGGGAAAAATTGTGTGTGTTGAAGGCGAATTGACTGCCTTTAAGCCAGAAGAAAGAATCATGAGAGGTTTAATGCTCATAAGAAGGTCAAAGGGGGTAGTGGTATGAGGAATATTGGTATTGAAGTTAAACCGCCAGAAGGTGTATGCAAAGATGAGAGATGTCCATTTCATGGAACTTTGTCGATTAGAGGGCAAGTATTGAGTGGTAAGGTTCTGAAAGTATACGGAAAAACTGCTGTGATCGAGAGGGAGCTAATAAAATTTGTTCCGAAGTATGAAAGGTATATGAGAAAGCGTTCAAGACTTCATGCTCATAATCCTGACTGTATTAGAGCTAAGCCTGGCGATTTAGTTAGAATCGCAGAATGCAGACCGGTAAGCAAAACGAAGAGTTTTGTTATTATCGAGGTGATCAAATGAAGGCTTTAAAAGCTAAAATTCCGAGAGCTTTGCCAACTGGAGCTATGCTCGTCTGTGCAGACAACAGCGGTGCGAGAGAAGTTCAGATCATCTCTGTGATTGGTTACAAGGGCGTCAGGAGAAGGTATCCTGCTGCGGGTATAGGAGACATGGTTGTTGTCAGCGTTAAAAAGGGGTTGCCAGAGATTAGAAAACAGATCCACTATGCAGTGATTATAAGACAGAGAAAGGAATTCAGAAGACCGAATGGTGACAGGATAAAGTTTGAAGATAACGCAGCGGTGCTTGTGAACGAGAAAGGAGAGCCAAAGGGGACAGAAATTAGAGGTCCTGTTGCAAAGGAAGCAGCAGAAAGGTTTGCGAAGATCGCAACAATTGCGACAACCATAGTGTGATGGTTATGCAGGCAAGAAAGCAGAGAAGATGGCTTTATAAAACTTCAAAGCTCCATGAAAAGCACAAGCTACTACATGCAACGCTTTCAGAGGAGCTTAGGGAGAAATACAATAAAAGATCCGCAAGAGTTTGCAAAGGCGACAAAGTTAGAGTTATGCGTGGAGACTTTGCTGGGCATGAAGGAAAAGTGCTCGAAGTTGACATGAAGAATTGCAGGATAACGATCGAAGGAGTTACTACGACGAAGGTTAACGGCACTGAAGTTGCGGTGCCAATTCATCCTTCGAATGTCATGATCCTCAGCTTCGGCGAGGTTGATGATGTTAGAAAGAAGATTTTAGAGAGGTGAGTAGATGCATCAAAAAAGACTTTCCGCGCCTAAAACTTACAAAGTTCCGCGAAAAGCGGGTAAATGGGTAATAAAACCCTCTCCTGGACCGCATAATAAAAATGCGATCCCACTCGCGGTCGTGCTTCGAGATCTATTGCAGATCGCAGATACAGCAAGAGAAGCACGCAAGATCATATCCTCCGGGGAAGTGCTCGTCGATGGTGTTGTTAGGAAGGACTATAAATTCCCTGTTGGTCTTTTCGACGTCGTAAGAATACCAAAGCTTGACAAAAGCTATAGAGTTCTTTTTGATGAGAAAGGCAGGTTTGTTTTAAAGGAGATCGAGGATGAGGATAAAAAGCTCTTCAAGATCACGGGTAAAACGATCGTTGATGGAGGTAAAGTCCAGCTTAATCTATTCGATGGATCCAATATCCTTGCGACTAATGATTTCAAAACGAAAGACAGTATTCTGCTTAAAATCCCCGAAAAGCAAATTCTCGATCACCTAAGGTTCGAAGACGGAGCGCTGATCATGATCGTTGGTGGAACTCATGCCGGGGAGATTGGAAAAGTGAAGAGCTATAAAGTGGTTAAGGGGTCTGGAGCGAATCTCGTTACTGTGGAAACTTCTATTGGAGAGATAACCACCGTGCAAGACTACGTCTTTGTAGTTGGAAAGAAAGGGAGTGACAAGCCTGTGATCGATTTAGGGGTGTAAGTATGTTGGAAGTGCAGAAAGAGAACCCGATGAGAGAAATTCTGCTTGATAAGATCGTCATCAACCTTGGTATTGGAGAGAGCGGTGAAAAGCTTCAGAGGGCAGAGAAAATGCTCTCAGCTCTTGTATCTCAAAAGCCTGCAACCACTATTGCAAAAAAGACAATAAAGAATTTTGGAATAAGAAAAAAGGAGACCATTGGATTGAAAGTTACTTTAAGAGGAGAAAAAGCGATGGAGTTTCTTAAGAGAGCCTTGCAAGTTAAGGAGATGAAGCTAAGTAAAAAGTCTATAAATGCTGGTAATCTCTCCTTCGGAATTGCTGAGCATATAGATCTTCCTGGAGTTGAATACGATCCGGATATTGGTGTATTTGGAATGGATGTTTGCGTCTCGCTTAGGAGAAGAGGCTATAGAGTTTCGGATAGGAGGATAAAAAACAGCAAAGTTGGCAGTTCACATAGAATAACGAAAGAAGAGACGATTAGATGGCTTGAAAGCTTAGGGGTGGTGGTGGAATGAGCAAGACGAGGACAAAGAAATACGGAAGAGGAGCGAATTTTTGCAAGAGATGTGGCAGAAAGAGAGGTCTTGTTAGGAAGTATGGGATCTACCTATGTAGACAGTGCTTCAGAGAAACGGCGATGGAACTCGGATTCAAGAAGTATTGGTGATCTTTATGGCGGTTGATACACTTTCTGGGGCAATGATTGCGATAAAGAACGCAGAAATGGTTGGAAAAAAGATCTGTGAGATTAGACCAGCTTCTAAGATTGTAAGCAATGTTTTAAAGGTTTTAAAGAGTCATGGATACATAAAGAGCTTTGAATTCGTAAAGGAGAACGTTGGCGGTAAATTTGTGGTAGAGCTAACGGGAAATATAAATAATTGTGGAGCGATAAGACCGAGGTTCTCTTCAAAGGCGACAGAATATGAGTTCTATGAACGAAGATTTTTGCCAGCAAGAGGTTTTGGAATTCTCATAGTTTCCACAACGAAGGGAATTATGAGTCAAAAGGAAGCGAGAGAACTTGGCTTAGGAGGTGTTCTACTTGCTTACGTCTACTGAATACTCTTACATTATTAAGATCCCCGAAGGAGTTGAGGTGAAAGTGGAAGGAGATCCAATCGCTGGCTACAAGTTAACGGCTAAGGGACCAGTGGGTGAGAATACTAAGTTTTTAAAGTTCAGAGACGTCTTTATCGAGAGATCTGAGAATGGAATAAGAGTATATACACCAGTTGGAAAGGCAAAATACAGGGCAGTGGTAGGGACTTATGTAGCTCATATTAATAATCTGATCAAGGGCGTTAAGGAGGGTTTTGAGTATAAGCTCAAAGTCTTTTACGCCCACTTCCCAGTAAAGATCAAAGTTTCAGGAAATGACGTGATAATTGAAAACTTTCTCGGAGAAACGACTCCAAGAAAGGCGAAGATCGTTGGAAGAGCTAAAGTGGAGATAAAGGGGCAGGAAATAACAGTGAAAGGTGTGGATATCGAAGAATGTGGTCAAACTGCAGCAAATCTTGAAAGGGCAACGAAGATCAGAGAAAAGGATCGAAGAGTGTTTCAGGATGGGATCTATATTGTGAAAAAGCCATAGGTGATCGAAATGAAGGCATTACTCAGACTTAGAAAGAGGTTGAAGTCCAGAAAGCCAGAATTCAGGAGATATTGCTGGGATAGAAAGCTAAAGCTGAGGAGAAAAAGCTGGAGAAAGCCGAGAGGCTTAGACAATGCAATGAGGATCGAATACGGCGGAAAGTGGTCGGGAAAAAAGAGAGTGAAAGTTGGCTTTAAGACTCCCTTAGCGGTTCGTGGACTACATCCGAGTGGCTATGAAGACGTTCTTGTTTACACTCCCAAAGATCTTGAAAATTTGAACCCAGAAAAGCAAGCAATTAGGATAGCAAGCTGTGTAGGGCTTAGAAAAAGGCTTGAAATTGAGAAAAGGGCGAATGAAAGGGGATTAAAGATCTTGAATCCTTCAAGGTGATCTTATGGATCTGAGAATTCAAAGAAGGCTCGCAGCAGAAGTTTTGAAGTGCGGGCAGAATAGAATTTGGTTCGATCCTGAAGCACTCGAAGATATTTCCACTGCTTCAACAAAGCAAGACGTAAGAGAGCTAATAGAGAAAGGCGTAATAAAAAGAAAGGCTGTAAAAGGTGTTTGTAGAGCAAGGATCAATCGAATGAGGCTTAAGAAGAGAAAGGGTAGAAGATCTGGACATGGTAGTAGAAAGGGCAAGAAGACTGCAAGAATGCCCAGAAAGAGGCTTTGGGTGATTAGAATTAGAGCGATAAGAAGAAGATTAAAGGAATTAAAAACAAACGGTCAGATTGACACCAGAACTTATAGAATTCTTTACAGAAAGGCTAAAGGAGGAGAATTTAGGAGTGTTGCCCATCTCAACGCTTTCATCGAGGAGATAAAAAGGTGATCGCATGGCCAAAGGAGCAAGATATAAGGTTCCGAATAGAAGGAGAAGAGAAGGATACACTAATTACAGGAGAAGACTTAAGCTCCTTCTGTCTAAGAAAGTCAGATTTGTAGTTAGAATAACGAATCAGAGGATTATAGTTCAGTTAGTAGGCTACAGTCCTCAAGGAGACAGAGTTTTGCTCTCTGTAACTTCTGAAAATTTGAGAGACTACGGCTGGAAAGGAGATCTGAATAACACTCCCGCAGCTTATCTAACTGGTCTACTTGCTGGAAAAGAGGCCTTAAAGGCAGGAATAAACGAAGCAATTCTTGATATAGGCTTAAAATCTCCGGTGAAGGGTTCGAGGGTATTTGCAGTCCTAAAAGGCGCAGTTGAAATGGGCATGGAGATTCCGCACAGTGAGGAGGTATTACCTGACGAATCAAGGATTATGGGGGAACACATTGCAAAATATTATGAAATGAACCCTGAAAAATTCGGAGAATATGAGAAAAGAGGTTTGAAACCCTCTGATCTACCCTCTCATGTTGAAGAATTGAAGAAGAAAATAATGGTGATGAAATGACTGAGTGGATCCCGAAAACGAGGCTCGGAAAACTGGTTGCGGAAGGAAAAATAAAGACGATGGACGACGTTTTGTCAAGTGGATTGCCGATAAAAGAGCCAGAAATAGTCGACGTTTTACTGCCGGAGCTCGAAGAAGACATACTTGAGATCTCAATGGTTCAGAGGGTTACAGACAGCGGTAGAAGGACAAAGTTCAGGGTTACTGCAGTCGTTGGCAATAGAAATGGATACATCGGTATTGGCACTGGGAAGGCTACACAAGTAGCTCCAGCGATCCAGAAGGCAATAGAGAATGCGAAAATTAACATTTTTGGCGTAATGAGAGGTTGTGGCTCATGGGAATGTGGCTGTGGTTCTGCACATTCGGTTCCATTCAGAGTGTCGGGCGAATGTGGAAGTGTGAAGGTTACTTTAGTTCCCGGACCAAAAGGACTCGGAATAGTTGCTGCTGACACCGCAAAGAGAATTATAGAGCTTGCCGGAGTCAAAGACGTTTGGACTATAACCTCTGGAGAAACGAGGACAACTTTAAACTTCGCCTTAGCAACATTCGATGCACTTAGAAAAACGTGTTTCATTAAGAGGTGAGTTTATGCTCGCAGTAGTTAGATTGAGGGGAACAATTGACGTCCACGGAAAAATAAGCGAAACTTTGAGACTTTTAAGGTTGCACAAAAGATATAATTGCGTAGTCGTTCCAGATACACCCTCTTACAGAGGAATGCTTCAAGTCGTTAAGGATTACGTAGCATTCGGTGAGATCGATCACGAAACTTTGGCATTGCTCTTAAGAAATAGAGGAAGGCTTGAAGGTAATTTGCGTTTAACTGACGAATATGTGAAAGAAAAGACTGGTTATGAGACAATAGAAGAGTTTTCTAAAGCAGTAATTGAAGGAAAGGCTAAACTCTCCGATTTAACCGGACTTAAGCCTGTCTTCAGACTGCATTCTCCAAGAAAAGGGTTAAAAAACATAAAGTGGCACTATCCAAAGGGAGATCTCGGATCTCATAAGGAGATTAAGGACCTGCTTTACAGAATGAGGTGATAAAAATGCCAAAACTGAAAGTTAAGAAATTCAGGGGCTCAAGGACTTGCGGTGGTGGAAGCCATAAGAAGAGAAGAGGAGCTGGACACAGGGGAGGTAGGGGAAACGCTGGAGTGCATAAGCACAAGTATCTGAAGTTCCTGAAGCTTGAGAGACTTGGGTTGTATGAATTTGGAGATCGTGGATTCACAAGACCAAGAGCGGTAGTGAAAGAGATAAATCAGAAGAAGATCATTAAGGAGACGCTAAGGAGTCTAAGAGATGAAGGTAAACTTGACGATAGCACTTATAGATTTCTATATTCAAAAGTCGACCTGAACGTCGGAGATCTCTCCAAGATAATAGAAAATCTGGCTAAATTGGGTATTGCCGAAAAGAGAGGAGAAAAATATCTCATCGATCTTAGTGTTCTCGGCTACTCCAAGCTTCTGGGAGCGGGAAGTGTGAATAAAGCTATAGAAGTTAAGGTAGAGAGTGCAACCCCTAAGGCAATGGAGAAATTGAAATCTGCTGGTGGCGGGGTAGTGTAGAATGGATTCTCTAATAAGAAGTCTTAAGCCATACTTAGAGAGAATACCGAGCGTTGAAAGACCAAAGGGGCACGTGCATTTCAGGCAGAAGTTCATGTGGACTTCTGCAATTTTGCTTCTTTACTTCATTCTTTGTAATGTTCCAGTTTTTGGGCTTTCCAAGGACTCTATAGATATATTTCAAGCCTATAGAGCTTTATTTGCTGGAGCAACTGGCTCTATTTTGGCTTTGGGCATAGGTCCAATAGTCACCGCTTCGATCATTCTCCAGCTTCTCGTTGGAGCGGGAATAATAAAGCTTGATCTGACAAATCCCGACGATAGAGCTGC
>JANXDJ010000058.1 GCA_025059545.1 Archaeoglobaceae archaeon | reverse complement strand
ACCGCAAAGAAGATAAAGAATGTCGTTGAGGAGCTATGTTCGATTTAAAAGCAGAAATTGCAAGAAAAGAGAGAATTTACTTCGAAAAATATATGGAGTATGCGAAGAAAATAAAAGAAATTGCTATTGAGCTTCTCGGCAATGCTGATGTTTTTTTGTTTGGCTCTGTTGTCGAAGGAAAAGCTACTATGGCGAGCGATATAGACGTGCTTATAGTGTCTAAGAATACTCCCAAGAGAATTTTAGATAGATCAAAGATCGTAGCTGAGATCTTAAAGCGGATAGACGTCTTTGCACCATTTGAAATTCATTTGATTAGAGAAGAGGAACTTGAATGGTATAAGAGATTCGTGAAGAAGTTTTTAAAAGTTGAGTAAATTCAAAGAAAATTATAGTTCAGCTTCAAAGTCTTCAACCGTGTAATTGAAGCTTTCGCCCTTAGCCTTCTTCATTTCTCTTGCAATTAGCCAGTAGATCAAAGCTAAAGCTTTTCTGCCCTTGTTGTTCGTTGGGATGATCAGATCAACATCTGCAGTAGTGTTGTTTGTATCGCATAGAGCGATGACTGGAATCCCTATTTTTGTCGCCTCCGCTATTGCCTGCTTGTCTATTGCTGGATCGTTCACGAAAACTATGTCTGGTTCGGTGTATTCTTTTATGTTAGGGTTAGTCAAAGTTCCTGGAACGAATCTGTCGATCATGTATTTTGCTCCAATCACCTCTGAAAGCTTTTTTACTGGCTTATGTGCATACTGCCTCGCTGCAACAAGCAAGATCTTTGAAGGCTCGTATCTGAGGAGTAGTTTTACACAAGCCCTTAATCTCTCATCCAGTTTCTTTATATCGAGTATGTAGAGTCCGTCCTGCCTAACTTTGAAGATGAACTCCCTCATGTCGCCTGTCTTAACCTGAGTTCCGATGTGCACTCCCGCTGCGAGGTACTCCTCTGGAGGAATTAGATATTCATACTCTGTCTCCATCATATTCTCACCATTTTTGCCTTTAGCATCTCTTCTATCCGTATCATCTCATTTAGCTTTGAAATTCTTTCTCCTCCGACTACTCCTGTCTTTATTAACTTTGCGTTAAAAGCAACTGCAAGGTGTGAAATGTAGTTGTCCTCAGTTTCGCCACTTCTATGGCTCACAACGATGCTATAGCCATGATCTTTGGCAAGTTTTACAGCTCTAAAGGTGTCTGTAAGCGTTCCAATCTGATTTGGCTTAACAAGCAATGTGTTTCCGGCTTTGAGCTCAATACCTCTCTTTAGTCTTCTAACATTGGTCACAAATAAGTCATCACCGCAAACCATACATTTAACCTGCTTTGTCAGCTCAGAAAAGCTTTCAAAATCGTTTTCATGGAAAGGATCCTCGACGTAGAGGAGATCGTATTCCTCAACGATCTTTAATATATGCTCCACTTGCTGATCCCTGCTTAGATTTTTGTCGCTGTAAACGTATTTCTTGCCATCCCAAAGTTCGCTTGCAGCAACGTCTATACCCATTCTAACTTCAACACTATTCTCGTTTTTTACTCTCTCTATCGCTCTGTTGAGAACTTCAAAAGCAGTCTTATCGCTGATCTGCGCTGCCCATGCTCCTTCATCGCCTTTTGCTGAAAATATTCCTCTCGCCTTCAACTCTTCCCGAACTTTTTTATGCACTTCTGAATTCGCCTTCTGAGCTTCCAAGAAACTTTTTGCACCTACGGGGATAACAAGAAACTCCTGAATATTTGTAGAACCTTCAGCGTGCTTTCCACCACCAATAACGTTTCCAAGTGGGTAAGGAATCTCTTTTGCAAAAACACCACCAAGATAAAGGCATAAGGGTAATCCCAAAATTTCCGAAGCGCATTTAGCAACTGCAATACTTGCAGAGATTGCAAAATTACCTCCTATGTTTGAAAAATTCTCAGTGCCGTCTAAAGATCTAAGTGCGTTATCGACTTCTTCTTGATCGAAAACGTTTATACCAATAAGAGTTTTTGCAACCTTTTCCCCAATTTCCCCATATTTTCTTGGGTTAACTACAACCGCTTCCTCGCTCCCAGTGGAAGCTCCACTTGGTGCAGAAGCTCTGCAGACAATACCACTACTTTCAACTTCACACTCAACAGTTTCACGACCTCTGCTGTCGAAAATGATCCTATATCGAACGTCTTCAATTACCACTCGACCACCTCAGAACATGTCATATTTTTCGAGCCAAACAAAGCGATTAGATCTCCTCTTCACAGTGATCGGGATCACACCTTTCTCGAATTCCTCCAGAGCGATATCTATTGGCTCGGTCTTGTCTGTATTGATCAAAACCGGAGCCCCCATCGAAATCTGCAAAGCTCTTGCCCCAATGATCCGGGCTTTTTCAAATCTTGTGTATTTGAACGGGAAATTTTCTTTAATGCTGATCACCTCTCACATGGGGCCGCCGAGATTTGAACTCGGGTCACGGCGTCCCGAACGCCGAAGGATCTACCAGGCTACCCCACGGCCCCTCGGAATTTTGCAATTTCACCAATCACAGACTTGTGGGTTATAAACATTCTCCTACAGCAATATCTATCAATCCCGAGTTCATCAAGAGCTTCTTTTGGAGATTTTCCACTCTCCAAACGCTCAAGATATTTCGGATAAAGGTGCCCTATCACTGCACCACAGGAAAAGCACCTTATTGGGAAATCGCTCGCCTTCTCATTCTTAGGAATTGGAAACAGAAGGATCACCTGTAGGAGGTCTGCCTTCTCTTTCTCGCCCCTCTTCCACCTTGCAATTTAGGAAGCTTTCTTCTGACATCGTTAACGAGCATCGTGCGATCGTATTGAAGGAAAAACTTCCTAAGTTCCTCATCTCCCGTGAATTCTACAATCGCTCTTGCGATTGCAGTTTTTGCAGCCTCAGCTTGGCTCATTATCCCGCCACCAAATATCTTGACTTCGAGATCGATCTTATTGACTAAATCGCCGGCGATCTTTATCGGCTCAAGCATGATCTTTCTTGGTAGTTCCTGAGGATAGATCTCGAGCGGAATACTATTAATTCTGACTCTTCCTTTACCCTCCCTCGCTACCGCCCTTGCTACGGCGGTCTTTCTTTTACCACTCGTTACAACTACCTTCACTTAGCCCACCCCAGATGTCTACTAACTTCCTCGAGAAACACAAACTTCTCTGTTTTTGAAACTTTCTCAAGCATTGCATTTTCGACTTTCTGAAAGTCCTTGCCTTTAAGTTCCTCTGGAATTCCTATGAACACCCTAAGCCTTCTGTAAGCCTCCCTCCCCCTTCTACTGCCCCAGGGAAGCATACCCCTTACAGTTCTCTTGAAGATCCTTTCTGGATGCTTGGGGAAATAAGGACCTTTTTCCTTGCTACCTCTATCGAACTTCGTTTTATATCTCTCGAAAATCGAACTTCTCTCTCCGGTAATTACTGCTTTTTCAGCATTCACAACAACGATCCTTTCACCATTAAGCAATCTCTTGGCGATTATACTTGAAAGTCTGCCAAGAATCGCTCCAGACGCGTCGATGACAACGTAATCTCCACCGAGTGTATCAAGCACCCTTTTTACGTTCATGATCTCACCTAAATTAAGATCCTAACACCCTTGCCTGAAGGATTCAATTTTAGAAGTTCTTCAATCTTCATAAAATCTCCGCCAGCTTCTTTAATTTTTGATTTGGCATTGGTAGAGAAACTGAATGCTGCAATTTTCAAGGGCTTGCTGATTTCTCCACCAAGAACTTTACCGGGGACTAAAATGATTTCACCTTCATTTGCAAACTTCTCAATCTTGTTCAAGCTCACTTCCGCCCAAGTCCTTGTTGGCGAAGCGAGTTTCTCCGCTACATATCTCCATATCCCAACTTTATTCTTCACACTCTCTTCAAGCAGTAAATCTATGAGATTTACAAGCCTTGGATTTGTTTTCCTCTTCTGGAAGTTCCTAACTCTCCCCATATTTTGCACCCCAAAGTAATAATTCCCGTTACCATACTGAATTTAAATTTTTGCTTGTTTAGAGTAATTTTAAATACCAAGAGAAGAATGAGAATCGTGGAAGACTTCGAGATAGAGTTGTTAAAAATACTTGAAGATAACGCAAAGCTCGATTACGAGGAAATATCGGAAAGACTTGGAACTGACATCGAGACTATAAGAAAGGCTATAAAAAAGCTTGAGGAGAGCGGAGTAATTCTGAAGTATAAAACAATTGTGAACTGGGACAAAGTCCACGAAGATTATGTATATGCTATAATAAACCTAAAAGTTACCCTTTCGAGAGAGAAGGGCTATGATGATATAGCCAAAAGAATTGCAAAGTTTCCTGAAGTTCACGCGGTTCGATTGGTAAGCGGTGAAGCGGACTTTCAAGTCGTGATCAAGGGAAGAAGCTTAAAAGATGTTGCTTTCTTCGTTGCAGAAAAGATCTCAACGATCCCTGAGGTAAGAGATACTGTGACCCATTTTGTCCTTAGAACTTATAAGGAGGAGGGGGTGAATCTGTTTGCAGACGAAGAAGACAGAAGACTCGCATTCGTCCCGTAGGGTTGCGAAGAGAGTTGAAGAGTTGAAACCTTCTGGAATCAGGAAGTTCTTCGATCTAATAATTGGCAGAGATGACATAATAAGCCTTGGAGTTGGTGAACCGGACTTTCCAGTTCCATGGAGGATAAGAGAGGAAATGATCTATTCTCTGGAAAAGGGTTACACTTCATACACATCAAACTACGGTCTTCCAGAACTTAGAGATGGGATTGCAGAATATTACCGAAGATTCTCACTTGAGACTTCTTCAAAAAATGTTCTAATAACCACAGGAGCGAGTGAGGCAATTGATCTGGCAATAAGAGCAATAATAGAGCCCGGAGATAGGGTTATTCTTCCCGAACCATGTTATGTGAGCTATAGACCTCTTGTAAGTCTATGTGGTGGTGAAATTGTTTCTATTCCAACAAACCCAGATTTTAAGCTCAATAGCGAGTTGATCGAGAAATATGTTGATGAGAAGACAAAAGCGATCATTCTAAACTATCCAGCAAATCCTACCGGGGTTAGTTATCGAAAGAATGAGCTTGAAGAGATTGCAGATAGCATAATAGAGCATGAATTAATCGTAGTCTCAGATGAGATTTACGCTGAACTCACCTTTGACTACAAACACGTTGCAATAGCGTCTTTGAATGGAATGGAGGATCGAGTTATTACAATAAACGGATTTTCAAAAGCATTCTCGATGACAGGGATGAGAGTCGGATATATAATAGCTCCAGATGACATATTGGCAGGAATTTTGAAGATCCACCAGTATTGTATGCTCTGCGCCCCTATCACTGCACAGATTGGAGCGATTGAAGCTTTGAAGTGCCTTGAAGAAGTTGAGAAGGCAAAAGCGGAATATCTTAGAAGGAGAAATTACTTATTTAAGAAGTTGAGTGAATTTCTTGAGATTAAAAAACCAGAAGGCACGTTCTATGCATTCCCTAATATTTCTTCAACAGGCATGGGAAGTGAAGAATTTGCGGAGAAGCTTTTATTTGAGAAGAAAGTCGCCGTTGTTCCAGGAAACGCTTTTGGTGAATGTGGAGAAGGTTATGTTAGATTAGCCTTTGCGGTAAAATTTGAAAAGCTTAAAGAAGCTCTTGATCGAATGGAGGAGTTTGTCTATGCCAAAGGTTAAGCTTTTTGCTCTTTTTAGGGAGCTTGCTGGAGTTAGTGAAGTCGAAGTCGAGGGTAGAAATTTAAGGGAAGTTGTAGAAAACCTGACTAAGAAGTTTCCAAAGCTTAGAGAGTCCTTTTTCGAGGGAGAAAAGCTTAAAGAGTTTGTTCAGATCATGGTTAACGGGAAAAACGCCCGTGGAAATCTAAACTTGGAAGTTTCAGATAGAGATCTGATAGCAATATTCCCCCCAGTGAGTGGAGGATAGTTTTTTCTGCAATCATGAGAAAATTGGGTGAATGATCATAGCTGGAAAACCATACAGCGACTCTGAAATACTCTCAGTAATGCATCCCTTGCTCAAGGAGTGGTTTTTATCTAAATTTTCATCCTTTACTCCTCCTCAGAGATTCGCAATAGTCGAATCCCATTTAGATAGAAATATCCTCATAACTTCCCCGACTGGAAGTGGTAAAACTCTTGCAGCGTTTATCTCTTCGCTGAGCATGCTATTGAATAAAGCGGAGAAAAATGAGTTAAGCGATGAAGTCCATGTTGTTTACGTTTCTCCGCTGAAAGCCCTTAACAATGACATAAGAAAGAACCTTGAAGAACCGCTAAGAGAAATTTACGAGCTTGCGGAGAAAAAGGGAGTAGAGCTTCAAGAAATAAGAGTGGCTGTTAGAACTGGCGATACAGATGCTACGGAAAGGCAAAAGCAGATGAGAAAACCACCTCACATTCTAATAACAACTCCCGAGACGCTTGCAATAACTCTCTGCAGTCCAAAGTTTTCCAAGGCTTTGAGAAATGTGAAGTTTCTGATCGTTGACGAAATTCATGCAATGGCTGAGAACAAGCGTGGAACGCATCTTTCTCTCTCAATTGAAAGACTTCAAAGGATTCAGCTCGGGAAGATGGTTAGAATAGGATTGTCAGCAACGATCGCTCCACTTGAAGAGGTTGCAAAGTTTCTCGTTGGCAGAGAATATGGTGTTGAGCGTGACTGCGTTGTTGCAGATGTAAGTTTTGAGAAGAAAACTGATATAAAGGTCGTTTCACCAATTAGCGACTTTTTTAATCTCTCTGCAGAGGAGATCAGTGAAAGACTCTACGACAAGATCGCCGAGCTCGTAAGAAATTCGAAGACTTCTTTGATCTTCACGAACACAAGAAGTGCTACGGAGAGAGTTGTTTACCACCTCAAGAAAAGAATTCAGGAACCGATTAGAGCTCATCATAGCTCTTTATCAAAAGAAGTCAGGCTTGAAGTTGAAAATGAACTGAAGGAGGGAAAGCTGAAATGCGTAGTTTCTTCCACTAGTCTCGAACTTGGAATAGACATTGGCTACATCGATCTTGTGATCCTTATAGGCTCTCCAAAGAGCATAAACAGAGCTTTGCAGAGGATCGGGAGAAGTGGACACAAGCTTCACGAGATTTCTGTTGGTAGAATCATCGTTCTCGATCCAGACGATCTCGTAGAGTGCACGGTGCTTACGAAAGAAGCAATAAATCGAAATTTAGACAGAATAAGAATTCCAGAGAACTGTCTCGATGTATTGTGTCAGCACGTTGTTGGGATGGCAATTGAGAAGAAATGGACTGTCGAAGAAGCTTTAGCATTGGTGAGAAATGCTCATCCTTATAGAAATCTAAAAAGAGAAGATTTTATCTCAGTGCTTCGCTATCTTTCTGGAGAATTTTCTGAATTGGAAAGAAAGAATGTTTATGCGAAGATCTGGTTTGATGAGAACGAAGGCGTCTTTGGAAGAAGGGGCAAGATGGCAAGACCGATCTACTATCTAAACGTAGGCACGATTCCAGATGAAGTAGCGATAGGGGTTATCACAAAGGAAGGAAAGATGGTTGGAAAAGTTGAGGAAGATTTTGCTGAAAGGCTTGTTGTTGGGGACATATTCGTTTTAGCGGGAAAAACCTTCAGATTCCTAAAGTCGAAGGGTATGAACATAATCGTGGAAGAAGCAGAAGGAGAAAAGCCAACTGTGCCGAGCTGGTTCAGCGAGCAGTTGCCTTTGAGCTACGATTTGGCTTTGAGAATTCAGAAGTTCCGTGGAGAACTTGAGAAGAAACTCGAAGATGATGCGGTTGAATGGTTAGAAAAGAACTATGAGCTTGATGAGAGATCTGCGAATGCTATCTACAGATATTTCGTCGAGCAGAAGCTCTTTAGCGAAATTCCTACGGATAAAAAGCTCGTTATAGAGAAATTCGAAGGTGAGAAGAACTACTATTTCTTCCACACTCTCATAGGTAGAAGAGCTAACAGTGCAATTTCCAGAGTTTTCGCTTATAGAGTTGGCTTGATGAAGAACTGCAATGTGCAAGTTGTGGTGAACGACAATGGTTTTGCTTTAATCCTTCCACCATACAAATTCATTAACGATGCGGAAATAGAATCCCTTTTCATAATTCCGAACTTCGAAGATCACCTAATTCGAGCCTTAGATCACACTGAGCTTCTGCGAAGACGCTTTAGGCATGTTGCGGTAAGAAGCTTTATGATTCTGCGAAACTACCTTGGAAGGGAGAAGAGTGCCTGGAAACAGCAGTTGAATGCAGATGCGATCCTCAG
>JANXDJ010000057.1 GCA_025059545.1 Archaeoglobaceae archaeon | reverse complement strand
TCAATTCCAATCTCTTCCTCCTTTTCATCATATCTTGGAATAGAGGTGAAGATCCTCGAATTTGCCACGCATGAAGCGATATAGCCCGCGATTGCCAAGGTTCGCAATGAGCCGGAGGCGTTGATCACGACTTCATTTCCCTTTGCTCTCTCATTTCTTATTATCTCAAGCAACCGCATTACCGCTTTTATAACATTCTTCTTGTCAATCTTTTCAATTTCAACATCCCAAATCGCTCTTAGCTCCTTTTTCAACTCTTCAGCAATCTTTCTCACCTTTTTCTCTCCCGGCAATTCTTCTTCTCCAATGAAAAGGATTATTTTTGAAATCGAAAGCTCTCTGAGTGCCTTTATGGACTCTAAAAGCCTCTCTTTATGGTGCCCTACAAATACGAGTTGCGTTATCACAATAGTTGATGTCTCTTACTATACTTAAATTTTTTGTTCAATTGTTGGTCAGAACAAAATAGTTTTGGTATGGGAATGTAAATGGAAAACCAATTTTTAAGGGAAATGTATATTTCTGGTTGCGATAACTTTCCAAAATCCCAAATAAGAGAAGCTACGGCTAAAAAATTTAAAAATTATTCAACCTTTAGTTTTTCTCTCTTCGGTTCTTTCTCTTCTTCAACCATCTTCTCTAAATTGTTGACCAAGATACCTGTAAAAGAATGGACAGCTTTCAGAATCTCTATGTTTGCCTTTATCAAATGCTTCAATGGATCCTCATATTCCTTTAGAGCGGTTTCTGCTCCAACCTTCAACATTTGAAGTAACGTGCTCACCATTCACATCACCAAAGATAAAGTGATTTTTTATTATATAATCTTTACGAACTAATAAATGCCATGATCGAGAAAATTTATATTGATCATGGTGAACATAGGCTATGTTCCGTATTAAGCCTTTGAAGCAGGCTGAGATTAGCGTCCCTCTGGGTGCTGTTGCCATGCTTGGCGACATGCGCTTTTTAGTCTCTGGACCAGTTTATGTTTGGCTGATAGAGGGTGGCGATAAAAAAATTTTAGTTGATGCAGGTGTTTCAGAACCGAAGAATGGTTTAGTCCACGGATTCCCTTGCAAAGATGGAGGTGAAAAAGGTCTAAGGGATGCTTTATCCAGCGCGAACATAAAACCCGAGGAAGTGGAAACTTTGGTAATCACACACCTCCATTTTGATCATGTCGCCAATGCGAAGCTTTTTAGCGATGCGAGAATCTTCGTGCAGAAAAGGGAGTGGGAGTCCGCAATGAACCCACCAATGCACTATCGAGAAATTTACGAAAGAGATCTTTTTGAACCACTTGAGGAAATGGATCTATGCCTTGTGAATGGAGACGTTGAGATCGAAAAAGGCATAAATCTAATCCTACTACCGGGACACACTAAGGGCTTGCAGGGAGTTCTTGTTGAAGCTCAGAGTGGGAATTATCTGATCTCTGGAGATCACTTCTACTCCTATATAAACCTTCGTCCACCAAAAGTTCCAATAGAGTTCGAAGATGAGAGCGGGCAAAAGGTTTCTATAGGATCTAATCTGCCCTTTGTCCCACCGGGACTGCATGTGGACTTAAGCGAATGGTTTGATAGCTGTTTCAAGGCACTAAGCCTTGTAAGGCGGAGCAGAATTCTTCCGGGGCACGAACCGAGTATCGAAGGTCAGGAATTCTCTTAACATAAAATTTATATTCAACTCCCCAATTTTTCACGCATGGATTTTGTCAGGTATAGGTTCTTCAGATGGAGATACGAGGCGGAATTTGAGCAGAAGATACTTTTAGCATTAGCTTTTGCAGCATTTACTGGACTTTGTGCACAGATTCGACTTTATCTGCCATGGACGCCAGTTCCAATAACGATGCAAACGTTTGCAGTCTTTCTTAGCGCATTAGTGCTTGGAAAACATTGGGGAGGTATCAGTCAGGTATTATACGTTTCCTTAGGCTTTGCAGGAATTCCTTGGTTTGCAGGTTTTAAGGGAGGCATAGCTATACTTTCAGGACCAACCTTAGGCTATTTGTTTGGCTTCATCATCGCAGCATTCCTTGTTGGACACCTCGTAGACAGATACATTGGAGCCAGATACTTCTTGACGCTTCTCCCAATCCTTATGTTCGCCAACTTCGTGATCATCTATGGCTTAGGACTTCTTTGGCTTAGTTGGATGTTTCCAAACACTGGGTTCTTTGAACTTCTTATGATGGGAGCGATTCCGTTTATTCCGGGAGACTTGACAAAGATCCTCATGGTATCAGCAGTTGGAAAGATGATGATGCCAAAAGTAGCGTTCAATGGCGAAGTAGACGCTGGCAAAAGGTATAGGTTATTTTAAAATTTTAAAATTTTTAAGCTCAGATAATCTTTGCTATCTCTTTTGCATGGTAAGTTATTATTAAATCCGCTCCCGCCCTCTTTATAGCTGTCAGGATCTCGTAAACTATTTCTTTGCTTAGCCAACCCATCTTCATGCTCGCCTTAACCATCGAATACTCTCCACTTACATTGTATGCTACAAGTGGAACGTTAAAGCTATCCTTTGCCCTTCGAATTATGTCGAGATAAGCCAACGCAGGCTTAACCATAACTATGTCCGCACCCTCAAGGATGTCGAGCTCAATTTCCCGCATAGCTTCATCACTGTTATGAAAATCCATTTGGTAGCTTTTTCTGTCCCCAAATTTATATCCACTTTCTGCAGCCTCTCTGAAGGGCGAATAGAAATTAGAAGCAAATTTTGCGGAGTAGCTCATGATCAACGTGTTTGTGAATCCTTCGCTATCCAAAGCGGAGCGAATTGCAGAAACCATTCCATCCATCATTCCCGACGGAGCTACAATGTCCGCTCCAGCTTTAGCTTGGCTCAATGCGATCTTTCCAAGAACTTCAAGTGTTTCATCGTTCAAGATCTCGTTGCCTCTTACGATCCCACAATGTCCATGCGTTGTGTATTCGCAAAGACAGAGATCTGTGATCACAACAGCCTTCGGAAAGCTTTCTTTGATCATTCTTGTGGCTCTCTGAACAATACCAAGATCGTTATAAGCTTCACTCCCAATCTCATCTTTCTTCTTTGGAATTCCAAAGAGGATGAAAGATCTTAGCCCGAGATCCATGCACTCTTCGACTTCTTTTGTGACTAAATCAAGTGGAATGCGATAATAATCGGGCATAGAACTTATTTCCTTCTTCTCCTTCGCAGTCTCGTCGACGAATATGGGGACTATTAGATCTTCAACTCTCAGCCTTGCTTCCCAAAACAACTCTCTCAGATTTTCCCTTCGTAGTCTTCTCATTCGCAGATTCGGGAACATTTCCATCACCAAAGATCTTGAGAATCGCATCTATCAACTCAGACTCCCCGTTTCTCGCAGCGAGCTTTAGCTTTAGCGTTGGCTCGCTCAAAAATTTCTTTATGAGTGAGATCGCAAAAGCTTTGAGCATCGGTTTTACTTCATCATTCAATCCTAATTTTGCAAGCTTTCGGTAAAGTTCTTCGACTTCTTCATCGACAAATTTTCCAGCAAGGCTATACATCGCATTGATCGCTTTTTTAGCTTCGAGATCCTTTAGATAAATTCTAAATTGCTCAAGCTCTTTTTCAATTATTTCTTCTGCCTTTTTAACCTCCAATTCTCTCTTTTTCAAGTTCTCCTCACTTATCGCTCTAAGATCGTCTATTGTAAAAAGCTCTACATTCTTCAACTCTCTTACAGAATCCTCCACGTCTCTCGGAAGAGCTATGTCTATTATTACGAGCTTCTTATCTCTCTCTTTAATCGCATTCTCAACTACTTGCCTTGAGATCACTATATGGGGTGCTGAAGTTGCAGAAATTACGACATCGCAGATCTTGAGATAGTCTTGTAATTTGTCAAACCGAACTGCAATTCCATTAAGCCTTTTAGCAAGAGCTTCCGCTCTTGAAAAAGTTCTGTTTGCGATGAGTATGGTTTCGACGTCTCTATGAATAGCTTTAGCAACAAGCTCACCCATTTCGCCAGCTCCAACGATTAGAACTTTTTTCCCACTCAGAGAACCTAAAACCCTTTCAGCGAGCACAACGGCAGCAGAACCTATGGATAAAGCCCCCCTGGATATTGCAGTCTCTCTCCTGATCTTGCTACCAACCTGAATTGCTTTGGTAAAAACTCTTTGAAGGTTCTCCCCAACAACTCCCCTTCTTTCACACTTTCCAAGTGAGTTCCTCACTTGCCCCAAGATCTCGTTTTCTCCTACGATCATCGACTCTATCCCAGCGCAGACACGCATTAGATGGCGAAGACAATATTCTCCAACATGGATCTCTGCCAATTTCTCAATTTCAAGCTCCTTTGAGAGTTTGAGTAAATTCTCGTAGATCGCAAAGCCAATTGCGTAGATCTCAAATCTGTTACAAGTTATAATGTAAGCGAATTCGTGAAAGGGGTAAGAGGAAAGAATTGGTAGAAAATATTCCTCCTTTGCAACTCTCTCGATCTCTTCAACCTTTGCACGTTTGTGCGACACTGACAAACATCCGAGTTCCACAGCAACCTTACCCCCTTCAGCTTTTGAACTTTTTGAAATTGGTGGAGGCTTCCGGCTAAACAAACATGACTCCCTTGAGATCTGGAATTGGCGAAGCTTTTCTCAGAACCTTCTCTATCGCTCTTGTAAAGTCGCTCATGGTGACTTTTAGTCTCTCTTCACGTATTGCGAACATTCCCGCTTCCGTGCAGATCGCCTTTATGTCCGCTCCGCTTGCTCCTTCTGTTATTCTTGAAAGCTCGTTGAAATCTACGTCCTCGGCGAGTTTCATTTTCTTTGAGTGGATCTTGAAGATCTGTATTCTGCCTTCATAGCTCGGCATTGGAACCTCTATTATTCTGTCGAATCTACCCGGGCGAAGTATCGCTGGATCAAGGATGTCGATGCGGTTAGTAGCTCCAATTACTTTAACATCCCCTCGTGAATCAAAGCCGTCAAGCTCAGCGAGCAACTGCATCATAGTTCTTTGGACTTCTCTGTCTCCACTTGTATCGCTACTTGTTCTCTTAGCAGCAATGGCATCGAGCTCGTCGATGAAGATTATTGAAGGAGCTTTTTCTTTTGCAAGCTGGAATACTTCTCTGACAAGTCTTGCTCCCTCACCTATGAACTTTTGCACGAATTCGCTTCCAACGACCCTTATAAACGTCGCTTTAGTTTGATTTGCAACCGCCTTTGCAAGCAACGTTTTCCCCGTTCCAGGAGGACCATATAGCAGAACTCCTTTTGGTGGTTCAATCCCCACTTCTTTAAAAAGCTCTGGTTTCAGCATTGGCAACTCAACAGCTTCTTTTATTTCTTCAATTTGCTGGTTCAAGCCTCCTATATCTGAATATGTCACATCTGGTCTTTCTTCAATTTCAAAACCACATACCATCGGATCTTTAGAGGAGGGCAAGATGTTAACCACAGCAAGGGTTTGCTGATTTAAAGCAACCCTTGTCCCGGGTTTTAACTCATCTGGAGCAATATATTGTGATGCGTAAACAACAAATTTTGGTCCAGTTGAGCTTCTAACGACTACTCTTCCATCTTCAAGAACATCCGAGACAACTCCAACGAGTAAAGGAGGTGATCTTAAACGCTCAATCTCACTTCTTAGTCTTCTAACTTCTCTTTCATATCTCAATCTTTCGCTTTCGATAAATCTTTTCTCATCCTCAAGTCTTCTACATACCTCTCTAAGCTTATAATATTCCTCTTCAAGCTTCTTAAGCTTATCCATCGGATAGCTCAGGTCTTCTGACATTCCACCTACCTCTTCCGGAAGCCTCCAAATAAATATATATCTCTTCAACTATATGAACTTATTGATTGGTGATCGTATGAATTGTGAAATTTGTGGAAAAGAGCTAAAGGGTCCTGGGGTAAAAATAATAGTCGAAGGGACTGAATTGACTGTTTGTTCTACTTGTAAGAAATATGGGAGTGAAAAAGTCTCCACAGCCTCGCAATCGGGGGCTAAGAGAGTAGTTATAAAGAAAAAGAAAGTTAGCACAGACATCGAATTTAAGGATGAACTTTTGGATAACTACAATCAGATCATAAGGCAAGAGAGGGAAAAGAGGGGTTGGAGCCAAGAACAGCTTGCCAAGAAAATTCAGGAAAAGGAGTCCCTAATTAAGAAGATAGAGAATGCGGAGATCACACCCGATCCAGAAGTTGTGGCAAAGCTTGAGAAGCTTTTTGGAATAAAGTTAAAGGAGAGCGTTCCTGTTGTTAAGCTCGAGAAGAGGTCATCTATGACTCCAACATTGGGAGACGTTGTCGTGCTGAAGAAAAAAGAAAAGTGATTTTTATGGCAATGTTCAGCTTTATTTACGTGACTACAAGCTCCAAAGAGGAAGCTGAAAAAATTGCAAAGTATTTGCTCGAAAAAAAGCTCGTTGCATGCGTTAACATTTTTCCAATAAAGTCTTACTTCTGGTGGGAGGGTAAAATTGAGATTGCAGAAGAATATGGAATGATTCTAAAAACTAAGAATGAAAAGTTCTCTGAGATCAGGGATGAGATAAAGAAACTCCACAGCTACACTACTCCCTGTATCTGCTCTTTCCCGATTGATAAGGGCTTAAGGGAGTTTCTTGACTGGATCGATAAAACGGTTGAATGAGCGGTGTAGAAATAGAATACAATGAAGAGAATTTCAGGATCCTTAGGGAAAAAAGGAAGAGAGCCAAAGAATTGATGGAGATCTTAGAAAGCTTTGGATTGCAAAGCGTCGCCTATGGGAGTATCGCAAGAGGAGACGTGAATGCTAAGAGCGACGTGGATCTATTTATTCCCCAGCAAATCCCCTCATTCAAGATTGAATTAGCCTTAGAGGGGATCGATTTTGTTGAGAAGAGGATCGTCCAAGCGACGCCGAATTATGCGATCAAGGGAGAATTTGTGATCGATGATTTGACAACGGTTAGCTTTCCACTTGTGAAGATGAAAGAAAGAGAGCTCGATTTTTACAGATTCGGGGGTTGTATTAACTATGAGGAGCTTTTGAGAGATCTTAGAGTTCCGGGAGTTGATAAAAGGCTTTTTTTAATATTGCCAAATGAGAAGGGACATAAAGAGATCCCTTTGAGCGAAATGCATCCAAGTGTTGTTGCAAAGCTCCTCGGAGTCTCTATCGACATAGTCCTTGAGAGAATAAGAATTCTTAGTAGAAGAAGGGAGGTAGGAAGAACTGGAATTTATGTATGTGAGAAAATTCCCATTGAGGAAAGCTTCGAGTCTGCACTTAAGGAGCTGATCTCCAAAAATCCTGCGATTAAGAGAAGAATTTTAGATTAAAAAAGAGAAGTTTGAGTCGTTTTCTCGATCCCAAGAATTTCTATAGCAGATCTTTTTACTTTTTCAACAAATTCCCTCTTTGTATAAATACCAAAACGCCAGTTGTCTATCCAAGAATCCTTTAGTGCTCTCACAAGCTTGGAGACGTTTTCCAGCTTCTCTATTTTTCCTCCAATTTCGACGCGAACTCTGAATTCCCTTACATCCTCTAAAGGCGGTATGTCGACGATAACATATTTTCTGTCTATTCCCGCATTTTCAGCGATCTTTTCCTCTATTCTCCCTTCGTTTAGTTTCATGATCTCCTTTAGATCCAAGCTTTCTCTTCCAACATACACCGCTCTCTTGAAAAGTCTCCTGTTTTGGAGAAACTCGTAGAACTCGGGATCGTGGATTTTAATTAGCTCCATCGCAATGCAGTCATCGATCTCGAATAGCTTTTTTGGATCAAAACCTGCTTCCAAAACTCTTTCCATCGCTCTCTCAAACATCTTGCTCGCTATTCTGCAAACATGGTGGAAGTAAACCGCAGGATACATCATGAATCTCGAAATGAGCAAAGATTCGGCAGCCTTTATTCCTCCTTCTTCAACGATCAAACGATCTATAAACTTGATCTTGTCAATAAGCCTCGAAATGTCAAAGATCCCATAAGCAACGCCGGTGTAATGCGAATCTCGAACGAGGTAGTCCATTCTGTCCACGTCAATGTCTCCGCTAACTATGGACTCTTTCTTTCCACTTACAAGTTCCGATATTCTCCTCAAGTTGAATCCCAAGTCTTCTAAAACATCTTTAAGTTCTCCCCTTATGGCAAACTCGATGTTTTCATGCTCTTTGCCATACGCTTTCAGAATTCCTTCTCCGCTGTGAGAAAATGGTGGATGAGAGATGTCGTGCAATAAAGCTGAAGCGATCACTTCTTCCCCCAAATCGAGCTTTTTAGCTAAGATCCCAGCCAAATGCATAGTTCCAAGGCTGTGCTCAAATCTCGTATGATTCGCTCCGGGATAAACGAGATTTGCAAATCCCAGCTGTTTAATCCTTCTGAGTCTTTGAAACTGTGGAGTGTCGATGATCGAGATCTGCCAATCTTCCAACTTTATCAAACCGTGCACAGGATCTTGGATCGTCTTCTCCACGATGAGATTTGGACAAGGTTTAAAAAAAGCTTCCGCAAATTCAGCTGTGGATCTTGGGATCAAAGGCTACATAACAAAAACTCCGCCAATGGGGGGAGAGATAAAGAGAGAAGCGGAGGATTTTTATGTAGAGGAAATTCTCGAGCTAAATTTGGCTGAAGATGGTAATTTTGCGATCTTAAGAGTTGAGAAGAAGAACTGGGAAACCATAAAATTTGTGCGAGTTCTTGCAAAGATGCTTGGAATAAGCCAGAAGAGGATCTCTTTTGCTGGAACAAAGGATAAGAGGGCTTTGACTGTGCAGTTCTTTTCAATTAGCGATGTTAAAAAAGAAAATATTGAGAAATTAAGCATAAAGGACGCTAAAATTGAATTTTTAGGCTATTCAAGAAGAGAAATAAGGCTCGGAGATCTTTTGGGCAACAATTTTAGGATTAGGGTTT
>JANXDJ010000056.1 GCA_025059545.1 Archaeoglobaceae archaeon | reverse complement strand
CCTTCTTTCTCTGCAATATATTCAATTAGATCTATGTAAAGACCTTCGTAATTCAAAACCTCCCGACTTACGAGTGGGGGATTATCGTAAACACCAACTCTTATCTCTAATGCAAAAATTTGAGGTATGGAAACAAGTAGCAAAGTAAAGATCATGAGCTTCATTAAAAATTATTTTTCTATTTGGAGCTATATAAACTTTTTCAATTAAGGAATATATTATAATATGTTTAATATTTAGCTTATCCTTGAAAGGATCTCGATCGCTAAATCTATCTCTTCTTTTCGAATTGAAAGCGGTGGCACAAGCCTTATGTTTTCTTCAGAGGTTGCATTTAAGATCAGTCCTTTTTCGAGTGCTTTTTTAACAAGCTCTTCTGCATTAGGAACTTTGAAGCCTATCATAAGCCCCTTGCCCCTGACTTCGCCGAAAAGCTCTTTTAGTCTCTTCATAAAGTATTCTCCCATTTTTTCAGCGTTCTCCACAAGCTTATACTTCTCGATGATCTCGATCGTTGCAAGAGATGCGGAGCAAGCTAATGGATTACCTCCGAATGTGGAGCCATGATCTCCTCTCTCGATTTTTTTAGCTAATTCCTCGTTGATCGCAGAGCACCCTATTGGAAATCCTGAACCCATTGCTTTAGCCATTGCCATTATGTCTGGTTCAACGTTGTAGTGTTCCTTTGCAAACCACCTTCCCGTTCTTCCAAATCCTGTCTGGACTTCGTCGATGATTACAAGAAATCCGTATTTTTCCTTAAGCTCGAATATTGCTTTCACAAATTCTTTATCTGCAGGAAAAACACCTGCTTCACCTTGAATCAACTCCAAGATCACAGCAGAGGTTTCTGAATCCACTTTCTTCTCAAGATCTGCTATATCATTGAAATTTGCAAATTCAACTGGCTGAATTAATGGTTCAAAGGCTTTTCTGAACTTTTCCTTGTAGGTTATGGACAAAGCACCCATAGTTCTGCCATGGAAAGCATTTTTGAATGAAATGAACTTTTTCCTACCGGTAGCCTTTCTTGCAAATTTAAGAGACGCTTCCATCGCTTCGGTTCCGCTGTTGCAGAAGAAGAATCGATCTAATTCCGTTAGCTTTTGAAGCTTTTCAGCCAAAGCTATCTGGGGGATCGTGTAGTAAAGGTTAGAAACGTGGACAAGCTTCTTTAACTGCTCAAAAACCCTTGCAATAAATTCAGGATGAGAATGACCAATAGCAATAGTTGCGATTCCCGCAACGAGATCCAAATATTTTTTTCCATTTATATCGTAAAGATAGCAACCTTCTCCTCGCTCAAATACCACGTTTTGCCTTTTATAAACCTGCGGAATTAGCTTCTTTTCTTTCTCGATCCAATCCATAGCTCTAAGCAGAGCTCCGTCTTAAAAAGTAATCCATTAGCTTCAGACCATCTATGCTACCATATCTACCCTTAGCACAGGCAAATTCTGAGAAGGTCTTAACTTCGTCTTTCTCGTAACCATAGATTGCAAATGGAACATTTTCAGCAACATGCGTTCTTAGCTCAATAGGAGTCGGATGGTCTGGGAGCATAAGGATCTTTAGCTCGCTGAGATCGGCTTTATCCAGAATTTTACCTATTATCTTTTCATCGTAGATCTCTATTGCCTCTATTTTCCCCTCTAAATTTCCTTCGTGACTCACCTCATCGATGCCTTCGGTGTGCAATGCGACGAAATCGAACTTCTCAAGACTTTTCAATGTGCCTCTAACAAGTCCCCTGTAATTTGTGTCCACATAACCTGTGAGACCCTCGACTTCGATAAACTCCATCTCTAAGCCTTTGGCAATTCCTTTTAGCAGATCCACTTCCGAAATCATCGCCCCACTCATTCTGAACTTCTCTTTGAACTTTGGAAATGCTGGAATCTTTCCACCACCCCAGAGCCAGATCATGTTCGCCTTTTCAGTGATAGCTGGAAGGATCTCTTTTGACCATTCCATAAGTTCGCATAGAAGATCCGCAAGCTTTCCGCCTTTTGGCATATATTCCGAGATCTTTTTTCCCTGAATGTCGTGAGGAGGAAAAGTCTTTACATCATCGAATTCCTTTTCTATTGCAAGCAAATTTCTATAACTCCTTCCGGGATAAAAAGTTATGAAATCGATCTTTTTGTTCGCATTAAGATGCTCTATAACTTTTTTTGCCTCAGAATCGCTTATTCGACCTCCAGCATAGTCAAGCATTATATCACTCACTCTAACGAGATTGCACCGAAAAACAAGTCTCGCCTTGATACCATTGGCAAGAGCCTCAATTGGACCCCTTCCAGTGTAGTATTTTCGAACATCGATGCCCAGAATTGTTAGATTGGCTACATCACTTCCCGGCTCGAAGCCTTTTGGCACCGTCAATGCAGAACCGCATGATCCCTCTTTTGCTATGAAGTCCATGTTTGGTTTTTCTGCAACTTCTAAAGGTGTTCTATTGCCGAGCTTTTCAATTCTCCAGTCAGCCATTCCATCTGGGATTAAAAGAAGGAATTTCATAGCAGTTCTCCACACTCAAAGATCTTGTCAATTTCGATCTCGAAAGCTACAACCGGATTTGGAATTCCAAATTTCTCAAGAACCTCTGGATGAACTTCTCCAAATATTCCCACCTTCTTATCTTTAACCACGATTTCTCCTTGTCTTCCTTCTATGAAAGCTGGATCTTCAGCTTCTTTCACACTCCAATCAACCCCAAGCTCCCTCATCACCGCCTGAACATAACTTCTAAGCTCCGCAAAATTCACTCTTGAATGCGTAATACATGCACAAAGCCTAAGTCTGTTTCTCAACCCAACAACTACGTCGCCGACTTCAAAGATCTTCAAAGGCAATTCTACATGCTTATTAACCGCTATTACTTCAAGAAGCTTTGATAAGATCTCAGTTCTTACAATTGTATGCTCTTGCGTAAGAGGATGCATTAAGGGAACAAAATCCTCCCAATCCTTTGCTTTTCGTCTCAAATTCTGATAGGCTCTTTCACTCGTAAGTGTGAACGTGATCACTTCAAGAAATCCAAGACCAAGCATGAGCTCCCTTACAAGTTCTTTGTTCTCATTCCAATCATGTGCCAAGCCAATCGTCATCGTATTCGGATACTCTGGCTTTATCCTTTCATAACCATAGCCTATCGCAATATCCTCGATTATGTCCCACTCATGCATTATGTCCGCTCTATACGGCGGGACTTCAACTTCAACAGTGTATCCATTTATCTTAGCTCCAAATCTCATCTTTTCAAGCGAATATAATATTTCAGCGTCGCTTAGCTCAAAGCCAAGAAGGGAAAAGATCTCCGATTTTTGAACTATCAGCTTTTTTGCAGAAAGGTCTGGTGTCTCCTCAATTCTATTGGAGTAGATTATTTCTACTCTTTCGATCTTTCCTCCCCTATCCTGAAGCATGCAAGCAACGATTTTCAAAGCTTTATCAACGTATTCATCGAAGCCAGTAACATCTATAAAAAGATCTGTTGTTTTTTCAGTTACTCTCGTCTTTTCTGCATTGATTATCGGTGGAAAAGAGACCACTTCATCCTTTTCATCTAAGATCATCGGATAAGCTTTCTTACCTTCAAGGATGAATGCATATTCCTTCCCCTTTGGATGCTCCTTTAGTATTTCCGCTATGCTCATCTTCTTTGAAAATTCAAGGGGAATAAAAGAGAAATCTGAATCAACAGCAGTGTATTTAAGAGGAAAATTCACCTTGCTTAGATCGTGCACCCCTATAGCCATTCTCCTTCTATTTCTGCCAATTGTCCAGTGAAGATCTTCTTGAACTTCCATCAAACTCCTTATCACTTCGTCGCTCATTCTAAGATTTCTAACTACGCATCCAACAATCCTTGGACGAACTTCTAAAACGCTTTCATCAACTAAGATCTTCCAATTTCCTTTTTTACTCTCGTAATTCTTCAAACCAGTTTCTATTCCGAGAAAACCACGTAAAGCTCTCGCCACTCCTTCGATGCTGTAAAGATCTGGTCGATTTGGAAAAAACTCGACTGCAATAGTTTCTTCGTCAGTCCTTTCTATATCACAGCCGATCATTGGTATTCTTTTTATAATTTCTTCTCTTTTTGCTCCTACAAGCCTTTCAAGTTCATTCCAGTTAAGCGTAATTACAGGCATTGGCAATGCTATGAGTTGCAGGATAAAAATTCTTTTCTGATCCCACTTCTAAGAAAGAAGCTAGTGGATATTTAAAACCTCGAGCAAAAATTGTTAAGAAAAGTGAAAAAACCTATTCATCGGAGTTCATCCCATTTTCTTCGCTTTCTCAACTTACTCAATGCCACCAATCCCAGAACTACAAATACTATTCCAGCCAATGCTAAAAGAAGAGTTGGATCCAGAGAAGGTAGAGAGAAAGTTGACTTATACTTCTCAGTCTCCACCTTTATAAGCTCGAGCAAACCATTAACCTTTCCCTTAAGAGAGTCTGCATTCCCGCCAATCAACCCAAGTTTCTCCTTAGCGCTTCCATATTTTTTGGCATCTATTAGTCTTTTAGCCTCTTCTAAGCCGTTTTCAAGAGCGTTAAACTCATCTTCATATTTCTTCTGCTCCAAGGCAAGATCTACGTATTTTTCACTTTCCTTTATCTTTTCGAGCAAAACTGAAATATTCAAGAGCTCTTTCTTTATCTCAGAAAGCTTTGATTCTACCTCAGAATAAACCTTCTCCACTAATTTTCTGTTTGTAAGATCTGAAAGCAGATTGATCGCTTCTTCAGCTTCTCTTAACTTCTTATCCGCATCTATGAATTTTTTAGCAAGAACAAAATCTTCCGCAGAATTGAGAAGAGTCGTTACATTTTTAAAGTCCTCTTCATTGTATAGGTTCTCTTGCTTCAGCTTCTCTGCAAGCTCGATCGCTTTTGATCTCAGTGCTTTTATGTCATTCTTAAAGATTGCTTCGTTTGCAACCTTCATGCTCCGATTTGGAAGGGCATTTGCTTCGCAAAGCTCGCATTTAGCACTTATCAAAACAAAATCGCAAATTCTTAAACTACAGTATGGAACTATGCCACTCAGATTCGCAACCAACTTCGAGATTCCTTTCTCTTCACCTTCAAGAGCGAAATACTTTACTTCGATTGCCACACTTTTGCCTTTCATCTCCTCATCCCAAATTCCGCCTTGGTAGTAATCGATTGCCAATCTCCAGTTTGCATCACTTAAATCACTCTGGAAGTAGTAAGTTCTTGGATTATCCTTCTCCCCAGCCAAAAGAACTCGATAATCAGAAGTTTTTGGAAATATTCCCATCTTTACATAAATTTTTTCCCCGGGAGTATAGCAATCCTGCTGAGGGTCTACTTCTAAATCAACGCTGAAATGTGCTGAGCTGAGATTCTCGAGTGCGAAAACCGGGACTGTGAAAATTATGATTGCAATCGCAATGCCTAAACGCATGTATTAATTTTCTCTATGAGAATTTAAAATTTTCCAAAAGACTGTAAAAGGTTGGCAAAAAATTAGATTGTTCTCAAAAATTGCTATTTTAAAAAACTAAAAAGAAAAAATTAGGAAAAAATTTTAGTTTTACTGTCTTCTTCTCAGCAAGTAAGCAACCGCAATCAGCCCAGCGATTGCAAAGATTGCCTCAAAGCCTGGAATTGGTCCTGGAGCTGGTGTGGTTGGTGTCGGTGTCTTTGCTGGCGTTGTAACTGGTGTTGTTGGCGGTGGTGTTGGCGTTGCAACTGGTGTTGTTGGCACTGGTGTTGTTGGCACTGGTGTTGTGACTGTTGGCTTCTCCTTCAGGATCTGCACAGTCTTGATCACGAGCAAGTCATCATGAGCCTTTGCCATTCTTGCAGTAGAGTCTGCAGGATCGAGGTCATAAAGTTCCTCTGCAATGTAGTTTGCTGTGTATCCGAGATCATCAGCAGTTGTGCCCATGGTGTCTCTTATGTAGAACTTATAAGTTCCATCTGCAATTCCAACAGACTCAAATGTAACACTTCCCTTGCCATTAGCATCGAGCGTAACCTTCTGAACCGCCTTGTAGTTGGCTCCAACCATCGTTACCCAGATGTTATCGTAGCCTGCAACTCCTTCCCTATCAGTCTGGACAGTTACCTTTATTGTGTCTCCAACGACAATTGTCGCTGGTTCAATTGTTACATCCATCTTAATTGTGGAGATCTCAACGAGCTTCTGAACCTTGTCAACTTCGTCATTGTCGAGGAGGAGCTTCACGGTGAATACGTAAAGTCCAGCATCGAGTGCTCTGTTCTTCTCATCGTAGTAATTCTTGAGGTTCAGGCGGAAGCTGACTTCGTTGTTCGAGTCAATAGTGTATTTTCCATCAGCAGGTCCACCAAAGTTTCTTGGCTTTGCTTTCACGTTGGAACCTTCAAGCACCCACGTTACAGCTGCTTTTTCTCTCTTGCCCGGATCTGTTACGATCTTAACCTCAACTTCTCCCTGATATGGAATGACGCTTGGAATTTCAACGCTGATTATTCTTGGATCTGTGACTACAATTGCAAACATCTTCTGTGGATCGCTTGCTCTATCAATGTAGCCCGGTGTGACATTGGCGTAGAAGTAGAGGTAGTAGGTTCCAGCATCAACATCAGTTGGAACTTCAATCTTAAAGTCGAGTTTGTCGTTGGTGTCAGGTATAGCATAGATCCAGCTTGGATCGATGCTCTTGTTGGTCTCAGTGAAAACATCAGGCACATAGTTTCCTCCATATTTGAAGATATTTTCCTCACTTGCGAAGATGTATACACGATCCGCAGTAGTCGATCCGGTGAACCTTATCTCTCCACCTCTTGCCACTGTTGTCTTGTCCGCACTAAGATCAATCGTTTGCTTTACAACTGAGATCGTCACAGTATCTGTGATATCGCCAGCAATCTTTGCCTTGAACTTGTATTCTGTTAGTGGTGCGGTCTGAGCTACTGTTATCTCCTTGTAAGCCTTTCCGGTAGCATCAACTCTCAAAGTTTCGGTAGCTGAACCAGTTCCACCTATGATCTTCTGGTCTTCGATTGTGAATTCAACTGGGCTGTTTATCTTTAGGTTCGTTATTATTGTGAACTTGACTTTGTCTCCTCTAATCACTGTAGTCTTGTCTGGGCTTATCTTTACCATGCCATTGACAAGCTCGAAGACTGTGGTTTCTTCATCCGTAAAGCCAGTATCGGTTATAAGTGTGAACTTAGCTTTGTAGTATCCAGTAGGCAATCCGCCTGATGGATACGTAGTTCCTAAGTTGTCAATCTTTATGCTGAAAGTCTTGTCTTTACCAACAATTGCAGTTGCGTTAACCTTTGGAACGTCGTTCAAGTCAGTTATGTTTAGAACCACAATGTTTTGTGCGCCCGCATCATATTTACTACCACTTTCAGCAACATTTGTAACTCCAGTGATCGTCAGATCCGTGCCTCTAACATGCTTTGATGGAACGCTGATCGAGCTGAGTGTGGGCTTTGCAACTATAATTGCCTGAACCGCTTCAGCCTTTGTTGGATCCGTTCCACTTATGAAATTGGTTGCCCAATTTTGCCATTTTGTATCAAGATAAACATGAGGACTACCTAAGCTGTAGTTTAGGTCATATCCTCCTACACTCATCGCGACTATTTTGGCTACTATATATCCCTCAGTATCCCTAGTGAAGTTCTTTGTAGTTGTCAAATCGAATAACTTAAGACCGCAGACGCCTTCATCAAATGTTGAATATGGTCCAAAGTTTCTATAGAAACGCTGCAGGGTTATGAGCTTTCCTCCGACCATTGTAGAGTTCGATGGATCTACCCATTCCCAAGACTTGCCTGTACAGTTTGCAATATATAGGTTCGGGGTTCCATCCTTGCTCCAACCAGTAAGGAAGACCATCACGTAGTATTGATCTGAACCGCTCATCGAATACTTCAGCTCAACCTGATCTCCAAGCGCTACAGTCATTGGAGTTGCGCTTATACTAACATCTGGCTTTCCTGCTATTGGCTCAACCCTAAGCACAAGATACCTATCCCAAACTGCTATTGTACCATTAAATGCGGTTACTACATAGGTTCCCGCTCTTATTCCCTGAGCTGCGGTGTTTATTTCAAAGGTGTGAGAACCTGTTGCGGGTAAAGTTCCTAACCACTTGTAGTTATCTGGATCCAGCAGTTTCGTGACATTAGTATTGTTTAAAGTTGAATTATATTTGGTCCACTCGTAAATACCCACATATCTCGTGCCATAGATATTGGGGTCTGGAACATCGTAGTTTGCTATAATCTTTACGGTCTCACCATAGGTAACCTTTCCGTCATCGTCGTCGATTTTCAAAAAGTGAATCCCTATGTCTGAATAATTTGTTGGACCTGGATTGGGTTGTGGTGCCTGAGCCATCGCTGGAGTCGCTAAGATCACTAACAACATCAACCCTATCAATCCATACCTTTTCATCTTCTCAACCTCCTTCCGCATTTTCGTTCACTTCCTACTATATAAATCCTCCGATTTAGCGGACGGAGTATAGCCTTAGCTACCCCGCCGCCAAAAGTAGTTATATTTAAAGTATTTAAACTTTTTGCCCCCCACCGATATATTTTTCTGCAATTGACGAAAAAATTTGAGTAAGGAGAAGAGTCTTAGATTTGTCGAAAAGATCTTTCAGCGAGGCAAGAGTTGGAAAGGAATTTTAAATTATCTATTTGATTTTCAACATTCTTTAAAATTTCATCTCCACAATTGGATAAACGGTTTCCATTACTTTGGCAATTTGGGTTTTTCAAAAGCTTTTAACTTTTGAACACTTCACCAAAGCGAAACCTATTTTAATAAGATGACGAAAATCATAGTTGTGAAGGTCAAGATCACGATCGCTGGCAAGGTTCATGATGTTGGCTACCGCCCTTTTTTGCTTGGCATAGCGGAATCGCTGGAGATTGAAAGATTCTTTGCAGATAATTTTCTGATCGGTGGAAAACAAGTGGTTGAGATACTACTTGATGCTAGCGAAGAAAAAGTAAAGAGTTTCATAGAACTAATAAAGATAAAAAAGCCAGAAAAT
>JANXDJ010000055.1 GCA_025059545.1 Archaeoglobaceae archaeon | reverse complement strand
GGTTGATGCTAACAGTAAAGCCAGAGAAAGTCGATGAAGTGCTCTATGTATTCCAGAAGTGGGATCTCCCTGCTGCAGTGATCGGTAAAACTACCGAGGACAAGATGCTTCGTATATTCTACAATGGACATAAGATCTATGAAATGGACATCGAGTTCATCGTTGGTGCGGTTGAGTATTGCAGAACATACACTGCGAAACCTATACCAAAGCTCGAGCCAGAGATTCCTGAGCCGAGGGATTTCAAGCAGGTTTTCATGAAAATGATCTCCCATCCGAACGTAGCTTCTAAAGACTGGGTGATAAGGCAATACGACCACGAAGTTAGAGCTTGCACATTGATAAAGCCTTTGCAAGGCAGAGTTAACTTTGAAACCCATGGAGACGCTGTAGTGATGAAGCCTACGAGATCGAACAAAGGAATTTCGATTGCTGTAGCGGTAAATCCTTGGATGACAAAAGCAGATCCATATTGGGGCACTGCGAGTTCTTTTGATGAGCTCATAAGGAATCTCGTAGCCGTGAATTCCAAGCCACATTCGTTTGTCGATTGCTTAAACTTTGGAAATCCAGAAAAGCCAGAGAGAATGTGGGAGTTTGTTGAAAGTGTTAAAGCAATGGGTTGGATGGCTAAAAATTATGGATTGCCTTGTGTGAGCGGTAATGTCAGCTTCTACAACGAAACTAAATTCTGTTCAATTCCACCAACTCCAACACTTCTTGGTGTGGGAATCGTTGAGGACGTTAGAAAAGTTAATGATAGCTTTTTTAAAGGTGGTGCGGTCGTTTTGATTGGAGAGACAAAGAAAGAATTCGGAGGAAGCCTTTATTCGAAGATAATGGGATTCGAAAGCTACAACGTTCCAAAAACCTCGCCTGAAGTTCTGAAGGCTTATTCAAAAGCACTACTCGAATCCTTCAAGATATTTGGAGTCAAAGCCTGTCACGATGTTGCTGAGGGAGGAATTGCAGCTGCAATTGCGGAGATGAGCTTTGGACTCGGAATTGGATTTAAAGCTATGAGAAAAATGAGTTTAGTAGATCTTTTCTCTGAGTCAAATACGAGGTGGATCGTTGAAGTTAAAGAAGAAGAACTTAAGGACTACATCGAATTCTTCCGAAACAATGGGTTGAAAGCAGAACAGATTGGCTACAGCGAGGGAGATAAACTGGACTTTGGAAGCTTTTCATGCAATCTGAACGAAGCTGATAAAGCTTGGAGAACAGGAATGAGCAGATTTCTTGCTTAATCTTTTTTATTTCTAATGCTGGCTATTCTCCTGCTTTCAATATTCATCGCATTGGTCCTTGTCCGAAAAATTGGAATCGGACCAGCTTTACTAATTGCTTCCCTATTCTTGGGATTTTCAAGCATTGGAGCGTCTTTAGAACTGCTTAAAAGCTATCTTCACCCTCAAAGCTTTGAAGTTTTGTTTTTACTTATCCTCACATACTTTTTAGCTCAATCAATGGATCATTTTGGATTTCTCGAGAGGGTATCTAATTCTTTTAGTTCTTCTTTTGGCGCTTTAAGTTTGGCTATGATTCCTCTCATCGTGGGGCTAATTCCAATGCCTGCTGGAGCTTTGGTTTCTGCAACAATGCTTTTGCCGATGCTTAAAAGTGGTAAACTTTCGGCTGAGAGACTTACAGTTATCAATTACTGGTTTAGGCATGTCTGGACGACAATATGGCCACTTTATCCCTCTGTTATTATAGCATTGGCTGTTTTGGGAAAAGATTACAGTTATTATGCTTCTTTGGTATTTCCGATTTCTCTTTTTTCATTTTTAGCAGGATTTCTGCTTTTAAGTGGGTTTGAGAGATCTTTCAGACCTGAAAATCTTAAAGAAGGAATCATCGCATTATATCCAATTCTGTGCCTTATATTCCTATATTTAGCCACGAAAATGCTCATTTTTGCGGTTGCTGTATCTATTGTATTGTTATTGATAGATAAAAAGCCAGATTTTGCAAATATCAGAATTCTAATCATGAAGGCAGTAGATTTAAGGTTAATAGTTCTCGTTTTCGCGGTTATGGGCTACAAAAATATAATTGAGGCGAGTAATCTTGCTCAGTTAATATCTACTGAGTTATCTTATTTGCCTGTTCCACAAATCGCTTTCATATTGGCTTTTATTGTGGGATTTTCCACTGGTATTGAGCTAAGTTATTCTTCGATCGTTTTACCAGTTTTCATCGGAACAGCTGAAGAGTCGGGAACTTTGCTGATGTTGATCTTAGGAGGCTTTGTTGGTGTGATCCTTTCACCATTTCATCTATGCTTTGCTCTCACAATTGAATTTTTTAAAGCAAACATGTATAAGTGCTACTTAATATTACTAAAACCTGTTATAGTGTTAATATTGGCGATTTCGTCAATTCTTTTGCTTCAATGGCTTAAATTAATAGTTTAGATTCCTTCTTTCGACTTAAAAAGCTTTTTAAAAACTTATCTAACGATAGTTTTATATATTAGTCATCGACATTCGATTATGTCTGGGCAGTTTGGGAAGGAGGAGATCGTGCATCTCCACCTACTTTTGTTTCAGATAAAAAAGTTTTTCGAGTCTTTTGGCATCGAAAATGAGTATTTTCAAGAATATGATTCGTTGAAAATTTTGCCTGTGCAGATCTTTAGACAAAAGATCGAGCACAGAGATGCAATTATGAAACTCTGCTATGGGATCATGAAAGCCATTGGCAGAGAAGAGGAGCTTGAAAGAGTTTGTCAAGCAGTTAGAGGAATGGTAATTGCAGAGCATTAGGGGAAGTAGCGAAATTCTGCAATTTCCATATATTTTTTCCAATCTGTATCTTTTCTTTCTCCGCTAAGAATTAGCTTTATCACTTCTTTGGCACCATTTTTACTCAAAGGCTTATTGTTATTACCACACTGGTAGCTGTAGGTGCATTTTGGACAACCATCTGACCGCTTACAATCGCAGTTTTCAAGGATCTGAAGCGAGATCTCGAAAGCTCTTTTCAATCTTTTAAAGAGAAGCTTGCTAAGCCCATTGCCACCAATAGTGGTATCGTAGATGAATACGTCTCCTTCTGGAGTTGAAACTCCGCCAATTTCCCTACTACCTCCACCAGTTAGAGCATTTGTCGACTCTATTAGCACATGCTCAACTGCGTGAAAACTGCCAGCAAAGAAATCTTCCTGATCCTCGTATTCAGGAAAAGGACACGAAAAGAGAAATCCCTTTGTTCTATAAGAATACTCAACGGGCTCATCTAAGTAATGAACACTCCTTCTCTCTTTGAAAACGTCCCTTTTTAAGTAACCATAAACCGAGAGTGTGATCTCGAGAGTCGTATAAACTGCATTTACGGGCTCTTTTAGGCTATCTTCAATCTTTATAACCTTGGGAATCGAACTGTAAAGCGGATCTGTGATCTCTTCGTTTTCAATTGGTTCAAGTTCTGCGTAAAGCTCTGCCAAATTCAGCTCTTTGCATTTGAATTTTTTACCCTCGTGTATTAGTAAGGCGTTCGGATAAAGCTCTTTAATTGCTATTGGCATAACTCTCTCACCGATCTCTTCTCCATTGCATACCATCTTCACTCTTTCTCCAGCACCCCGCATTGAAAAGCTCCGAATATAGCTGTATCCTCTTTCTGTTAAGGAAAGAAAATCTCCTAATTTAACGTAGCCTTCAGAGATTAAAAAGTTTAGAAGATCCAGATCAACTTCTTTTGGCTTAGTCAACTTTTCCAAGATCATAGAGAGTGCATGAAACTTCATTACCTCCTCATTTCTCTTTTCGACGTATCCATTTGCCTCGTTAGTGAAGTAATCTTGAGGCCTGCTTTTGTAAAAAGTTGAAATAGGATCGTCAGAACGTAATAAAAGCACTCCAATGCTCTCCTGCCCTCTTCTTCCTGCTCTGCCGATTCTTTGCAAAAACTGGGCATATGGAACGAGCTCAGAGAGCACGATGTCAACGTCTCCAATGTCGATTCCAAGCTCAAGCGTAGGTGTGGCTACTACAACCTTTAATTTCCCCTCTCTGAAGTCTTTTTCAACGTTGTCTCGTGCATTCTTTGTTAAACCGCCTTTGTGGACTGCAGAGTTTATTCCAGCTCTTCTAAGGATCCAGTTTACCGTTTCCACATTTTTATAGCTGTTTCCAAAGATAAGGATCTTCTTTTTTGGAAAAGAACGAACGACGTCGAGAATTGCAGAGTATATGCTCCGGCATTCTCGCATTATAAAGTTCATCGGAGTCTTTCTGTGCTCTCCGTGCACGTGAACGAATTCTCTCTCAAAAAGCTCCTCAGCAAATTCTTTTGCATTCGATAGAGTTGCTGAAGAACATGCGATCTGAAAATCTGCAAATCTCGAAAGCCTTTTTATTAAATGATGCATATTCGAGCCAAAAAATCCGGTGTAAATGTGTAGTTCGTCGAGAGCAATGAATTTGATTTTTTTGGCGAAAGAGCGAAAAGAAGGAGTGTTGCGGAGGTGAAAATCAACCATATCTGGATTTGTAAGCACAACGTCTGCGGAACCATCAAGAACCGCTTTTCTTTCCTCAGCAGTTGAATCCCCATCAAATCTTACCGCTTTCAGTCCAACGCTTTCAGCATAGTATTTTATCTTAATCTCCTGATCTTTTGCGAGAGCCTTTGTGGGATAGAAAACCATTGCTTTTCCATCATAAGCTTTCTCGAGCATCGGAATCGTGAAAGCTTCAGTTTTCCCAAAGCCAGTAGGAGCGGTGATCACAACGTTATTACCGTCTCTAAGCAATTCTATTGCTCTCTTTTGGAATGGATAGAGCTTATCAATTCCTCTACCACGCAAAGCTTTCTGAAAAGATAAGGGAAGAAAATCCAAAGGTTCTGTCGGAGATTCATTAAAAGGTTGAAAGACTTCGTAAAAAACTATTTCATCATCGCAATCGAATATTGGTTTTAAAAACTCCTTATAATTCTTCTTGAGCAATTCCAAATTTCTATCCCTTACCGTTCCTCCACATATGCACCTTTTCTTCAACCTCTTGCACTTTGGACAGAAGAGGTCTTCGAGCACATCATATTCTATTCGAAGGACAATAAATAAGTTTTTGAGAGTGAATTAAGTCTAAAATTGGTAATTTGGTTTTAAATTATTCAGAAGCTTATCTTTGAATCAAAATTTGGAATAGTAGCTCGCAGTCAATAATTATGAAAAATAGCCCCGGCCGGATTCGAACCGGCGTCGCGGAATCCAGAGTCCCGCAGGATTGACCGCTACCCCACGGGGCTTCAATGAAAATGGGAACTTAGATTTATGAAATTTTTGGTTTACGGTTATATCGTTCTGAGCCTTATAACGAAAACAGTTCCTTTTGGCTTGTTATCTTCAACCTTAACTTCTCCAGCATACCTTTCAATCAACTTTTTGACTATGTAAAGTCCCAAGCCAGTTGAGGCTTTTTCACCGTATGTGAACCCTTCCTCAAAGACCTTATCTTTAATCTCGTCTGGAATTCCTTTACCAAAGTCAGCGATTCTGATCTCTGCATAACCACCTGATCTCTTTATTCTCACTTCAACTCTATCCGTTTCAGCATGCTGAACCGCATTCTGGAAAATGTTCTCGAAAACAACTCTCAACCCATCATCCGCAACAACTTCACAATCCCCTTCAACAGAAATCGGGATGCTGAAACCCTTTGCTACTTCTTCAGCAACGCTCTTTGCACTCATTATTTTGAGTTCACCCGCTCTAACAACTTCTTCAAAGTTTTTGAGATTCTTTATTATGTTTATAGCCCTTTCAATCGAATTCTTGACATTCTGGCAATAAGTTTCATTATCTTCTTCTTTGTAGAGGTCTATGTATGTATGTGCACTCATAAGAGCATTTAGTGTGTCATGGCGTAGAATTCTGTTTATGAGAGAAATCATTCTTGAAAGTTCTTCGTTCCTCTTTCTCTCCTCTTCGATCTGTGTTACATCTGCTAAAGCAACAAGTCCAAAACTTTTTCCTTTCCACATATCTGAGATTCCAAAAGCTTTTAATATGCGATAACTTCCGTCTTTTCTTCTCACTCTGAGCAAGTAGGGTTCAACTGGCTCTCCAGAGAGTCTTTTATTCATTATGTCTCTAACTTTTTCTCTATCGTTCTCATCGAAAAGTTCCCATAAAACTCCGCCGAGAAGTTCTTCTCTGCTGTAGCCAGTTGCTTCTTCAGTAGCTTTATTTACGTAGACAAAACCCTGCTCAGTGTAAACAGCGCATGGGACTGGTGTAATCTCAACGAGCTTTTTGAACCATTCAAGATTTTCTTCTGCAACAGCTCTTTTTTGCTGAATCTCGTAGTAAAATCTGATACCACCAATAAAAAGCAATATTAGCCCAGATGCTTTGAGAATTCCTTCAACAAAGGTTCCAATGAATTCTGGTTCAACTAAGAACTCGTCGAGCAAATCGATGCCAAGAGCGATGCTGAAAATACTCCATCCCGGAATTAGAGGTTTTACATTTCTGATAAAGATCAGCAATGAAACTGCAAGTAAAAAGATCAGACCTTCTATGAATATGTCTTCAAGGTTGAACTCTACGGTTGGAGTTAGAAAATAAAATATAGTCCAAATTACGACTACTATAATCCAGAGCCCAATTAAGGCTAAAAAGATGTTTCTTTCAATTTTATTCTGTTCCACTATATTGGTAGACTTCTTGGTATAAAATTTTTACTTTTCAGAATCCAAAACTTCGAGAACGTCGAGCTTTTCAACAAAGGCTTTGAAATTCTTCGAAAGATTTGGCTCAGTTCTGCCAGAATCACCACTCACAAGTTCTTTTATATAAAGCCCTGCTTCAGCTTCAAACTTCAAAACCGCGATTTTGCCAAAATGGGCAACGATTTCAGCTTTATAAAGTCTTCTAACTCTCAACTTGTCCGCTCTTCTGTGCATAACCCTTTCAGGGGTTTTTTGTCTGATCTCTCCTATAAGTTCATTGAGAACTTTTTCAAGCTCTTCTCTACTCACTTCTCTGTCAAAAACTACCTTTGCCCTGTAAACTTTTCTGAATCCACCCTCTTTCACTTTTTCAACATCCTTCGCGTTTGCGTAGCCCAAATTCTTAACTGCAACCTTTCCTACGCAAAATTCGTTTATCTTCCTCTCTAATTCACTCAGATCAATTTTTCTCTTCTTTGGCTCAACAATTTCAAGAACAAACGGTCTTCCACTTCCAAGCATCCTTGCATCCACGTCTTCTCTACCTGAACCATGAAGAATGGCGTTTTTAGCTTGAAAAAGCTCTATTGCTGGATTTGAGATAAGCTCTTCTACGGAATGAAGGTATCTTTTGCCAGTTTGATTACAGATCTCACAGCCAATGCCCTTGCATTTTCCACAAAGCCACCTCGTTTGAGATATATTTCTTATTCTTTTTATATATCTTCCGTAAATGTAAAAGGGCTTTATCGTGATCTCAAAGCTCAAGTCTTCGGGATTGAAAACTATTAGTGCGTCAGGATCAGAGGAGATTCTTTTTCCAGTTATTTCTTTCAATCTGGATTGTAGTTCGTTCTTTATCTCTGTTTTCAAATCGTAATCAACCCCTCTAATTTCAAAGAATTCCTGCAAAGCCCTGAAGCTACCTTCACCTCTTATACCGATTTGAAAGCTGTCAAAGTCGAAATTCAGCTTTTTTGCAATCATTATGGCAACTTCGTCTATTTTCTCAAATATACCAGCACATAATGGACAAATGCCAGCGCTTTTATCGATCTCGAGCACAACTTTTTCTGCACATCTCTTGCAAAGCATTGCATTAAGTTCAGCGTTAAAATAATAAATTTGACCCTCAAGAAAATAACATGAAACCCATAAGGAAAAGTGCAGAGGATCTTATTAATGCTAAATACGTTGTTGCGTTCACCGGAGCAGGAATTTCAACTGAGAGCGGAATCCCAGACTTTAGAGGTCCATCAGGGATTTGGACAAAAGATCCAGAAGCCGAGAGGAGATCTTATGAGATTTTTGGAAAATTTTTGAGGAATCCGAAGGAATACTGGGAAGAAGCTCTTAAGTCCCCTTTTTATTCTATTCTTGAAAAAGCAAAGCCTAATCCCGCCCACTACGCTTTAGCAGAGCTTGAAGAAATGGGAATCCTTAAAGCGGTTATTACTCAAAACATCGACGGATTGCACCAGAAAGCAGGAAGTAAGAACGTTCTTGAGTTCCATGGGGGAATTAAAAAGCTGAGGTGTATTTACTGCGGTTGTAGGTTTCCAATAGAAGATTTCTCAACGGATCTTGTAGAGAAAAAAGTCCCATTCTGCAAAACTTGTGGCAGTCCATTGAAAATGGACGTTGTTTACTTCACAGAGCCAATTCCAAGGGACGTTTATGATTTAAGCTTCGAAGAAGCGATGAAATGCGATCTCATGCTCGTTTGCGGAACTTCTGCAGTAGTTTATCCCGCTGCAGAGCTTCCGAGAGTTGCGAAAAGGTGTGGGGCAAAGGTTTTAGAGATCAACTTTGAGGAGACGCCGCTAACTCGAGAAGGAATTTCAGATTACATCATAAAGGGAAAGGTTGGCGAAATACTGCCGAAGATCGTTGAAGAGGTGAAGATTTTACGAAAGAAGTGATAATAAAGCTATACGAGATCGCAAAATCAAAAGAATGGAAACCTTGGGAACTTCAGAGCGTTCTTAAAAAAGAATTTGAGGGAGTCGTTGCAGTTGGAGATGATCTGTCTTTCACCTTGAAACTCAACTTTGAAATTCCAAGTGTAGAACTCGAAGAGTTTGGTGGTCAAAAGTGTAAGATTTATCCATTTAAAAATGCATATCGTTTTGGTAAGGGATTTGTAGCTTTTAATGGAAATTTTCTAAGGATCAGTAGAAATCTGAGCGGTGAAGATCTCGATCGAATTCTGGATTTTTTGCTAACTACGGAGTAGTATGAAGATCCTCTTAGTGACTGGAAAGCTTGCAGAAGAGCTCGTTCGCAATTCTTCACCTACTGTAGATGTGCATGTTTGTGATGTTGATGTCGCAGCGTTCATAACCCCTGAATTACTCGAAGACGTTGCTTTAGAAAATTATGACCTCATTTTAGTCCCTGGACTTACCTCTGAGTGCAATTGGGAGGAATTTGAGCATAAAAAAGGTGTAAAGGTTCGTCTCGGACCTTTGCACGCTTACGATCTACGTGAAGTTGTGAAGTATGTTGATAAAATTGAATTGTCCCATAAAATTCCAGCTTGTAGATTGATTGAAAGCAAAAGAGCGGAAGAGGTTATAAAGACGGTAGATGAGCTCGAAAAAGATTATGCATTTAAGATCCGCGAAGTGAAGATTGGTGGAAATA
>JANXDJ010000054.1 GCA_025059545.1 Archaeoglobaceae archaeon | reverse complement strand
AAGGAAATTATCAAAATCTTCCAGCAAAACTTCATATTTACCAACCATTATCTTTCCTTTTCCAACTCTCGCGAGTTTTGCCTCAGAATTTGTTGAAAGATCGATCAACTTGAATCCAACTCTTACTCCATCCTTTCTTTCCTCCTTGGTAATAAAACCTGAGATCCTTTTTTTATCTCTTAGAGCATTATATACTTTTAGACAAACTGTTGTCTTTCCTATGCCAGGTCTGCCGGTTATAGCGATCTTCATAGCATTTGGTTATCCATTGGAGATAAAAATTCTATTTTGTTTTAGCAAAAAGCTCATCGTCCCCTTCTAAAGGTTGCTTAAGAAGGAATTTTTCTAAGAACTCACTCTAAAAATAGCTAAAAAATGATAAAAATGGATTAACTTGCACGAGCAACTAAATAAGTATCTCCATCGTCTGCAAGCTCTTGTGGGGCTACATTCCAACCGTATCTCGAGCTAAATCCTGGATTCTGATCGATATCTGGTCCACCTGCTTTTAGATATGCTGCCCAGATCAGCTCACTGCAGTAATAGCTGTTCCCCTCTATTTCTTTTCCTCCAACGTATGTTAACCACTTGTAGTCATATGGAAGCCCAACTTTTGTGAGAGCCCAATTGATCGCAGCCAATCTCACCGCATCGCTGGTTGCAACTCTGTAAACAGCAACTTCGCTTGCCCTATTAACCATAGAAACTGGAACAACTCTAACACCATCTTTCCAAGCTTCGATCATCTGTCCATTGCCGATAAACATTGCTGCATGTCTCCAGTAGCCAACTATCCCTCCAAAATTATTTTCAAGCCATCCAGCACAACCTCTGCAAAGAATTATGTCCCCAGGCCTTAATACTGCAAGGTTCAAGTTGTTGCCATCTCCGCTCCACTGCTCTGGAACAAATGCACTTGCCTGAGCTACTAAAATCAGGATTGCCAACAATACAACACGCATGAAAATTATCGTATTTTTCAGTATATAAATTTTTTGTTAAGAAGTTTAAAGAATCAAACTGTACCCTGAGGGAGCGAAAGGATAGTCATCGCTCGCATGTGCGAGAGCTCCATCCCGCGGCTGGTCAGGGCCCTCGGTTCTCTCATCGGTATTGTATACTCATATCGGCAACTTAAGAATATTTCCTGAGTCGGTATTTACAATGATTTTATATTAGAGATATTTTAATATATCTTGTTCATTTTTACTTTAAAGGGTGACTCCGCTACTAACTCTGCTGATCTTCGTGCTTACGTATACTCTTATAGCTATTCAGAACATAGGAAAGTTCAGTCTCTCTCGTCCCGCAGCTTCAACTATAGGAGTTGCTTTAATTCTCTCCCTTGGGATCATGAGCTTTGATGAAGCAGTAGAGGCGATAGACTTCCACACGATCGTTCTGCTTTTTGGAATGATGGTTCTCACCGCTTATCTTGGCATTGCTGGTTTCTTTGATTATCTCGCGATGCGCGTCTTAGCGATCTCGAAGAACAGCAAGAGACTTTTAATGATCTTGATCGTTTCTTCAGCCTTTTTATCCGCTCTCTTTGTAAACGACACGATCTGTGTTTTTATGACACCAGTTGTTGTTCGAATAGCTCTTGCTTCAAATATAAATCCAATTCCACTGCTGATCGCTCTTGCCACTTCTGCTAACATAGGAAGTGCGGGGACGATCATAGGTAATCCGCAAAACATGTTGATTGGAATGAGCTCCAAGATAAGCTTTTTAGAGTTTGCAAAAAACATAGCCCCGATCAGTGCGATCTGTCTGATTCCAAACTTCCTGCTAATCTATTATATCTATCGTAAGGACTTCAAGAACTTCAAAGTTACGAGAACTGAAGTTCAGATCGATCAAAAATTGGCGATTAAAACTCTTGCTGTCTTCATATTTGTCCTAATTCTCTTCGTTCTGGAAGTTTATCCGATCTCGATCTCTGCACTACTCGGAGCAGCATTAATTTTCTTGATTGGTGGAATTGATCCACGTAAAGCTCTCACAAAGGTAGATGGTGGTCTTCTTTTGTTCTTCTGCAACTTATTCATAATAATGCATGCCTTCGAAAAGGATTACGGTCAATATCTGATCTCTGCGTTGGCTATAGAAAATGATCTCACTTCTTACTTCTTTGCGAGCTTTATAACAGTAGTTGGAAGCAATCTCGTTAGCAACGTTCCTTTTGTGATGATGGCTCTGCCTGTTGCAAAACTCGATGGAGAATTCTGGCTAATCCTTGCAATGGCTTCAACATTTGCTGGAAACTTGACCTTGCTTGGAAGTGTAGCAAATCTGATCGTTGCTGAAACCGCACAGAGGTATGGGATCAATCTTAGCTTTGGGGAATATCTCAAAGTTGGCGTTCCACTGACATTCGTAACCGTTATAATTGGAACCCTTATGCTCTACTATCTATGATCGGTCCGGAGCACGAGTTTTCCATAAACGATGAAAACTTCAACGCATTGCCTTTAAGCGACCAGATCATAAAGAGAATTGCAGGTAGAATTGTAAATGAAGTTAAGCTTGGCAAGGTTTTCGTAGGCAAGGAATTGCAGAAGCATGTGATCGAGCTTAGAGCGGATGAACCTTTTGAAAGCCTATCAGAGTTCGAAGAGACTATGCAGAGTGGCTTAGAGGAGCTTATTAGTTTTCTGGACAACTATAAACTTCTCGGATTGGGAATGCATCCCCTTTTAAAAATTGAAGAAGCTAAAGTCTGGGATCACAGAGACAGGAGATTGTATGAAGCATATGATCGCATTTTCAATATTAGGCAACATGGTTGGCTGAACATACAGAGCTTTCAGCTCAACATCTCCTTCAGCAACGAGAAAGAAGGGATAGAAATGCACAGCAAATTGAGAATTCTTTTGCCGTATCTAACTGCAATTGCATCCGCTTCGCCTTTTTGCGAGGGAAAAAGAGCTTTTGTAGACACGAGAGTCCATTTTTATCGTTTGAACCAAAAGGAGATCCCCTTGATCTGCAACAACGTTATTCCTGAGAATGTAGGCAGTTTGAAGGAGTATAAAGAGATCTTGAAAAAGATCTATGCTGAACTTGTGAAAAGAGACGCTTATGTTCTTTGCAGAGAGTGGGTAAATTCAAGGGGAGCTATTTTCAGATTTTCAAGGGATTGCATTGAAATAAAGATCATGGATGAACAGGAGTGCATAAAGAGCGACGTCGCTTTATCTGCGTTTATTGTTAGCATTTTAAGGGCTGAGCTCGAAGATTTGCCAAGAGAAGAGCTTATAAGTAAATTAAATTCAGCCATAGCCTCTGGAACTTCAGATTTGAAAGAAGAACTAAGAGCTCTTTTTAAGAAGGCTTGGGAAAATGCGGAAGATGAAGAGAGAAAGTATCTGAAGGTAATCCAAGATCGAATAGAGAATGGGAGCCTCGGAGAGAGAATTTTGATGAAGGTCAAGAGCCACGACTCTGCAGAACTGATCAAATTATGCGAGGAACTTTCAGAGTGTCTTGAAAGGAATAAGGTGTTCTCTTAGTCTATTTCACGACCTCAAGAACGATTGCGGGACAGACTCTTTTAACTCCTTCGATCCTCGAGATCCTTTCATGAGTCTCGTTTAACTTTTCAATCGATTCTGAAATGATCTCGGCGAGGATCGTGTGGTCTCCAGAAGTGAGGTATAGGTTGATGACCTCCTCCATGTCTTTTAAAAGATCCATCACTTTCCAAAGTCGTTCTGGCTCAACATCTAAGCCAGTAAAAGAAAAGAAGAGACCGGCTTTTTTAAAATTCAGAATCGCTCGATAGCCGACTAAAATTTTCTGAGCTTCGAGTTTTTCAATTCTCTTTCTAACTGCAGTTTCAGTCACTTCGAGATTTTCTGCTATCTTGCTTTTTGAGGTCTTTGCATTTTTTAGTAGGGTAAACAAGATCACTCGATCTTTTTCATCCATATATAAAATAGCTAATAGGGTTTAATAAATTATGGTTCGAAAATCGAAAGAAAAAGTTATATATTTGGAAAGTATGTTATGAATGGTGATCGTATGATCTTGTTGGGGGAAAAATTCCCAGAAGTAGTTGTTAAAACGACCCATGGAGAAATGAAACTGCCAGAGCACTACAAAGGAAAGTGGTTTGTTCTCTTTGCCCATCCAGCGGACTTCACACCAGTATGCACGACTGAATTTGTTGCATTCCAGAAGAGAGCGGATCAGTTCAAGAAGCTGAACTGCGAACTAATAGGATTGAGCATAGATCAAACTTTTAGCCACATTAAGTGGGTGGAGTGGATCAAGGAGAAACTTGGAGTGAGCATTGAATTTCCAATAATCGCAGACGATGTTGGAGAAGTTTCAAAGCTACTGGGTTTGATCCATACGGCAAAGGGAACAAACACGGTTAGAGCGGTTTTTGTTGTAGATCCGAATGGCGTCGTAAGACTGATCATTTACTATCCACAAGAGATCGGCAGGAACATGGATGAAATTCTCAGAGCTGTTAAAGCTTTGCAAGTAAGCGACGCAAACAGAGTTGCTGTGCCGGCTAATTGGCCTAGCAACGAGCTAATAGGGGATAAAGTCATAATTCCACCAGCAAGAACTGTAAAGGATGCGATGGAAAGGATAGAAAAAATAAAGAAGGGCGAGATCGAGGGCTACGACTGGTGGTTTGCCTTCAGGAAGCTTTAATCAATTTTTTAAAATTTTTATCCCTTCTTCGAGCAGTGCAAAAATTTATATAGTTTGATGATTACTAATTTTTGCGAGGCAAGATCGAGTCTGGCAATAGGCTAAAGGACTAAATGAGACTTACCAAGCTGGGAAACCAGTTTGGAAGTGCAAATTTAAGTTCTTTGGTTCAAGCTGGACTCGATGCCAGATCGCAGAATTTTTAGCTTTTTTACAAAAAATAAAATTTAGGAACTTTTAGATCTTGACTTTATCGCTCTGTAGAGAAAATACGCCAGTCCGCCGTAGAGCACGAGAAAGCCGAATATTCCGAAAGCTATGGCTTCAGGCGACATCCTTACCCCTCCTCAGCGTTAGCAATGCGGAGACAAACATTCCAAAAATTATGACCAGCACACCAGTTGCAAGAACGTCTATTGGATAATCTCCATATGGTTTCTGTAAGTTGCCCCAAATGTCCAAGATGAGTAGCACCGCAAGGACGATCACAGTGGCATACTTAAGCGCCCAGTTCCACCAGCTTCCAATTTTTATTTCGGAAATTGAATTTATGTGCTCTTTCAGCGATGAGAGATTGAAGAACCACGCTACAGCTATGACTTCAAGCAAAGCGACAAGCACGAGTCCATAGTAGTTTATGAAGTGATCCACGATGTCAAGCCAATACAATCCTGCAGTTGTTGTAAAGATCAGACTACCCAAGAATCCAAGCACAAAAACGGTGTTTACAGCCTTGGTTCTACTAACCTTGAACTTGTCCATGATCGAGGAAGTTATGGCTTCGACGAGTGAGATCGAGGAGGATAGCCCAGCGACGATCAGCGTTAGGAAGAATATAGCTGCGATCAGATGTGGCAATGTGGGCATTAGGTTTAAAGCTTGAGGGAATACGATGAAAGCAAGCCCAACACCGCTTGCAACGACGTTTTCGACACTCGTTTGCGTTACGAAAGCCATGTAGCCAAGGGTTCCAAAGACTGCAAAGCCTATTAGGAAGCTGAAAGCACTATCTGCTAAGCCGACGATAAACGAATTGTTCGCAACGTCGCTCTTCTCAGGCAAATAGCTACCGTAGGCGATCATTATACCCATTGCGAGGCTAAGAGAGAAGAAAATCTGACCGAATGCTGCAATCCAGATCTTATAATCTCCCATTTTAGAGAAATCCGGTCTTAGATACCATTCCAGTCCCTCTAAAGCTCCTGGAAGTGTTACCGCTCTGATCACGAGAATGATTGCAAGGATCCACAACAAAGGCATCATTATGAGATTCGCCTTCTCTATGCCTTTCTTTACTCCCCTGAAAACAACAAACCAGTTTATCAGCCAAAGAACTATCACTGCAATAAGAACCTCCAGAGCAAATCCAGTAATAGCCCAAGGAGAGTTTGAAAGCTGTAAAACGTTGCCAAAGAAGTAGGATTCTGTGTCAGCACCCCAGGCAAGCGTAAAGGACTTTGTGAAGTAAACCAACGCCCAGCCGAGGACTACAACATAGTAGGTTGTGATTATGAACGCTGAAAGCACCGCCCACCAACCAATCCACTCGAATTTTCTGCCTAATTGCCTCATCGCCATCGGAGCGCTTGCCTTGAACTTGTGTCCTAAGGCAAACTCAACCATCAGCAAGCTAATGCCAGTGACGAAGAGGGCAATGAAGTAGGGAATCAGAAACGCTCCACCACCATTGGCATGTGCAAGGTAACTGAAGCGCCATATATTGCCCAATCCTATAGCTGAGCCAATCGCTGCAAGAATAAATCCAGCACGCGTAGCCCAACTCTCTCTCATTCTACCACCCCGTTTTAACATAATTAATATAGTAGCCAATATAAAAAGTTTTCCATCTTACCAATATTTTAAAATCTACTAACAACTTGAACGAAAGAGATATATTGCTTATCTGCTTATTAAATGAAGTGTCAACGATTAAGTTCTTAGGCGGATGTGGGGAGGTAGGAAGATCAGCGGTAGCTGTAGACTCGGTTGTTATAGACTACGGAATAAAACCCTCCTCTCCACCAGAATATCCGCTTGAATTCTCTCCAAAGGCAATTTTGGTTTCTCACGCTCATTTAGATCATGTCGGATTTGCTCCTAATCTGATGTATTATGATCCGCGAGTTTACTTAACTCCTCCTTCAATCGACTTAGCGAGCGTTCTGCTTCATGATTCCCTCAATGTGATGCAACCCCCTCCTTTCTCCAAAAAAGAACTTAGACAGTTTGAAAGCAACTGCAATGAGTTGGGATATAACGAGCCTGTAGAAGTGTCTGATATCGAGGTTGAGTTTTATAACGCTGGACATGTGCCGGGAAGTGCTATAGTCCACTTAAGAGACGAGATCAGCGTTCTTTATTCAGGAGACATAAAACTTGAGGACACAAGACTACTCGAAAAAGCGGATCTGAGCTTTCCAGAGACAGATATTTTGATAATAGAGAGCACATACTATGGTGTTGAACATCCAAATAGAAAAGAACTCGAGAAAAAGTTTGTGGAGAGCGTTATAGAGACAGTAGAACGTGGAGGACATGCTATAATCCCAGCTTTTGCTGTTGGAAGAACTCAGGAAGTGCTGATGATTTTAGAGAGCTATGGAATAACTCCTTATGTTGACGGACTTGGAAAAGAAGTGTTTAAGCTCCTGGAGAGACACCCAGATTTTATAAAAGATCCTAAAGCCCTGAGAAGAGCATTCAAAAAGGCGGAGTGGGTTGAGTGGAAGAAGAGAGAAGACATACTGAGAGAACCAGCAGTAATAGTGACAACTGCGGGAATGCTGAATGGTGGACCAGCGATCTTCTACATCTCAAGGCTTTATGAAGATCCGAAGTCAAAACTACTCATAACTGGCTACCAAGTAGAAGGGACAAATGGAGACATGGCACTAAAGCATGGAATGATCAATCTCGGAACAAGGGTTGTAAAGCTGAAGATGAAAGTCGAGCAGTATGACTTCTCCGCTCATGCAGACGATCCACAGCTCAAAGATTTTGTAAAGGTCGCTGTGGACAAAGGAGCTGAAGTAGTTTTCACGATGCACGGCGAAAAATGCGAAGATTTTGCAAACTGGGTTAGGCAAAATATTGGTGTGGACGCCTTCGCTCCAAAGAATGGAGAATTATTTGTAGTATGAAGTTTCTTTTACTTTCAGACATTCATTCGAATACAAAGAACCTTGAAGAGATCTTGAAAAAAATCGAATTTGACTTATTATTAATCGCTGGAGATCTTACGCACTTCAGAAAGCAAGATGTTATCACAATTGACGATCTAATTTCAAAATACGCTCCAGAGTGCTATGCGGTTCATGGAAACTGCGATCCTCAGGAAATATTAAGCTATGAGCTAAATTCGATAAATTTCATTCACGGCAAGAGTTTGAGTTTGGATGACTTCACAGTTCATGGAATTGGTGGCTCTCTAAGAACACCATTCGGCACACCGTCGGAATACACTGAGAAGGACTATGAGGAAATACTAAAAAGTTTCAAATTTTCAGATCTCAACATTCTTGTTTCTCATTCTCCAGCAAAAGGTATCCTCGACAAGACGAAATACGGAGAGCACATAGGGAGCGAAGCAATTCGAAAGAACATTGACAAATTCCAGATCGCACTCACCGGACATGTTCACGAAAGCTTCGGTGTTCTGAAAGAAGAAAAGATAGCTATTAATCCCGGTCCTGTGAACTGGGGAATGTTTGCAATTCTTGACTTGGATAGAATGGAAGTGGAGCTAAAGAAAATATAGGGTGATTTTTAGATGCTTAATGTTTTGAGAAAATACGTTAAAGATGAAAGTCTGATAAAACATTGCATTGCGGTAGCGGGAATAATGAGAGAAGTTGCAAAAGAGCTTAAAGAAGATGCAGAACTCTGGTGGAAAGTTGGATTGCTACACGATATAGATTACGAGTTATGCAAAGGCGATATGAGTAGGCATGGAGTTATTGGTGGAGAGATATTGATAAAGGAGGGCTTTCCTGAGATCTCAGAATTGGTAAGGAGACATAACCACATACTCTTTGGAGACTACGAGAAACCGATTGAGATAGCTTTACAAGCTTCTGACAGCATTTCTGGGCTCATAATTGCCTGTGCACTCGTTAAAGGAGGTAAGATAACTGAAGTTACAAGCAAAACCGTAAAGAAGAAATTCAAGGAGAGAAGCTTTGCAGCAGGTTGCGATAGAGAGCGTATAAGATTGATTGAGAAAATAATACCTCTCGATAGCTTTTATGAAATTGCACTGAGAGGAGTTGTAAATGTTAAGGAAGATTTAGGGTTTGGTTAAAAAATTTGTGAAAGGTTAAGCTTTCACCCAACGACTTCAGCAAATCCGCATTTTCTAAGAACTTTGGTAACTTTAACAGTTACCTCATCGTTCAACTTTACTCCAGGCACGAAAACAACGAATCCACTTATTTTCGCTATCCCGTCTCCACTACTACCCATTGCCTCTATTTTAACAGTTCTAACATCTCCCACCTGAACTGGTGGTTTTCTTTCAAATCCTCCAAATTCTTTCAAATTTCACACCTCTATTTCGATTTCATAAATGTCTTGGACAGGTATAAAAACATTTTGCTCCGAGTGTCAAAAAATGTGTTGAATAGCTTTAGAAATATTTTTAAATTGCTCTATTTCCTTTAGAAATGAAATAGGATCGTCTGAACCTATATCCCAAGCAGATCTACGAGATTTTAGAAGGCAAAAACTAGAGCAAAAACTTTATATAGAAATACCTATCCACCAATCTTTGTAAGGAGGTGGTTGAATGGCTACGCTACAAGGCACACCCGT
>JANXDJ010000053.1 GCA_025059545.1 Archaeoglobaceae archaeon | reverse complement strand
AGAAGACTACCCATTCCGAAAACTTCTCTACGAGTTTTACCACTTTCTTTCCAAGCAACATAGGTCATCAGATCCATTGGATTCGTTACGACGAGGATCTTGCTTTCTTTGGTATGCTTTACAATATTCTTTGCTACATCTCGTATAACTTCAACGTTCTTCGTTGCCAAATCGAGTCTACTCATTCCGGGCTTTCTTGCAAAGCCAGCGGTAACCACGATCACTTCACTTCCCTTTAGCAATGAATAATCTGTCCCTCCAACGATCTTTGGGAATTTTCCCATGACAGCGCCAGCATGAGATAGATCTATGGCTTCTCCAATAGCTAAGTCTTCAACGATGTCAACCAAAGCAATTTCATCGAGATCGATGTTCATAAGGCAAGCATAAGCGGATAAGCTTCCAACTCTGCCCGCACCGACAAATCCTATTTTCATAGCACACTGTCTTTTTCCAAGTTTTAAACTTTTAGATTTTCATCCAAGTTCAAACTGGAGTTGGAAAGATTAAAGTATTGCAAGTTTTACAGTTTCTAAAAACTTCAAAAGCCCCCGTGGGGTAGCGGAGATCCTAGAGGCCTTCGGAGCCTCAGACCCGGGTTCGATTCCCGGCGGGGGCGTAGTGTATTTATTCAGAAACCTCTAATTTTCCCGCATCTCTGAGAGTCAAAACGTATAGCTCTTTTTTTATAGTTATCACTTCTTCTTTTTTAACAACATTGAAAAACTTCTTTGAAAGTGGATCTTTGAAACATGCAATCAATGGATCTCCACGGAGGACATTCCAGACAATATATAGCCAATATTTTTCTCTATTCTCTTTTGCAAATTTGAATTCCTCATTTGTGAGCGTTACATCAACACCTCCATATCCATGCCCTTTGACCTCTATAAATCTCTCGGTATCTCTTGAACCTTCAGGTTTATTCTTCTCTAAAGGCTCAAAGGAGTAGAAGTCATATTTTCCGAGTGTTTTTCTTTCTATTACTATTCTACCCTTTTTTTCTTCCAAATTTCGCACTATATCCTCTGCTTCCTGACCCACGATGTTAATATATTGTTTTGATGTGCTTCCAGTGGAAATTGGAACGTAAACCATTGTAAAGAACTTTTTGAAATCTGTTTTATTTATGGGAACCGCTCTGATTTTTTTGATAAAGTCCACTATATGCTTTTTAATTACGAAAACATCTGGTTCTCTTAGTCCATGGATCTCATCAGGGACTATAGCTCTTTCAAGTGCCTCTTTTATAGTTTTTAAAACAGCTGAACCAGTTATGCAATCTGAATCTCGGAAAATCATCGGAAATTCGAGAATTCCATTCTTGTGTTCCACCCTCGCAATTCCTGTGACTGCAAATTCTACGCGCTCCTTATCCCATGGAACTAAGATTATGTCAGTATTGAGATTTTTAACAGCCTTTCTTAAAAAGTCATATGCTTCTTTCGCTTCCTCTGCACTTATTATTCCAAGACTTCTGTATATGGCAGAAACATCGTGAGCATTTTCTTCATGGTAGATTGAAGATAGTTTCTCCTTCACGTCTCTTATCATATCCTCTATCTCAGCTATGAACCTGTCCAATTGCCCCTCTAATTGGCTTTTTATCATATCATGTTCTGAAAAGCTAACTCCGGGAGAGATTATATCTTCTGAGCTCTTTATGTCCGCACCAATTACTTCTTCTCCGAGAACGTTCTTGACATCTTCAAGTGCTAATGCCAGATTCAGAATTTTACCATATAGCTTCTCAGCAACTTCTTTATCCGCTCTTGTTCCCAAAAAAAGATTGTAAACTATGACATCTCTCTCCTGCAAAAGCCTCCATATTCTTCCTATTCTCTGTTCAAGTTTTATAGGAGTCCAAGGAGGTTCGTAATTCACAATCACACTCGCCTTTTGGAGATTTAGACCTTCCGAAGCTACATCTGTGGCTATAAGAACTCTTCCCTTTTCCAGAAATTCGTTGATCCTATTATTGCTCTCATTTTCCCCCAGTCCTCCATGGATGCAAATTGGATTAAAATCAGCGAGTTTTTCACTCAAATATGTCAGAGTATCTATATATTCTGTGAATATTATGATCTTCTCATTCGAATGATGTTTGAGAATTTTTATAAGTGTGGCGAGTTTACTATCCCTTTTTTCGATCTCTTCTGCCAACTTTAACAGCTCATCAAGTCTTCTTTTCTCAACTTGGCTCATTTTCGGCGCTATACCTGAGATCGCCTTCTCAAGTATTTCATCCACTTCTTTAAAGCCCATTTCTTCAAGGGCGTCGCTTAACTCTTCTATGGATCCTTCAAAGATCTTTTCAAGAATCTTTTCATTTACTTCTCCCGTAACTCCGGAAACTCCGCTGATAATTCTTTGGAGAGTTTTTCTTGCAGCTCTCGGACTGGAAGAAGTTCTCTTTCTTATGATTGCAGTTATTAATCCGAGTGGTTTTTCTGGCACATGTATTTTCAGAATGCTCCTCAAAAATTCAAGTGTTTCGTTTGAGAATTTTTTCTCCTCTTCTGTCGGTTTTGTTATTACTGCACAAACCCTACAGTTTTTGAAAAGAGGTTTATAGTTCATGTTCTTTCTAACACTATTAACGAGTCTTTTAGTTCTCCTAATGAGAAGATCTCTTGCCTCATCAATTGTTTTTACTGGTTTTATGTGGGAAATCGTTCTTAAGAATCTGTCATCATCGCCTCTGTGGGGTGTTGCGGAAAGAAAGATCTTGTTTTTGGCCCTTATCTCTCTTACAAGTTCATCTCTCTGCGTATCTGAGCCAAGATTATGTGCTTCGTCCACTAAGAGAACATCCCAATCTCTCCTAAAGTGCTTCGCATGTTCTTTTCTCTTAGCAAAATCGATAGAAACTATGAAGATCCTGTAATCAGGAAGGGAATCGATGCCTGAGAATTCAATTTGTAGCTCTTCCTTACCCGAGATCATTCTAACGTAGTAGTCGGAGAAGAAATTCGTAAGCTCTGCATACCATTGCTTTCTCAAGATCTTTGGAACGAGGATCAGTATTCTTTTAGCCCCTCTTTCTATAAGCATCTTTATCAGGAGAGCTCCCTCGATGGTTTTACCAAGACCTATCTCGTCACCGATAAAAACTCTGATCGCATCCTCAAGAGAGAACTTCCAATAGAGATATTGCTGGTGCATGAATGGCATGTAAACTCTGTTCCAACCTTTGGATAGCAGAATGCATGCAGGTTCATTTTTTTCACATTCCTGTAAGAAAGATTCAATGGAATTTTTAAATTTAAAATCGGGAATCTCGGAAGTCATAGGCTCTATTTAAAGTCGAAAAGCATTAACATGGCTTTTGCAACCCTATCTCTCGCTTTTCTATTCTCTGCAAACCTTCGTAGGTGATCAAACCAGTATAGCAGATCTATTTTGTTTAGAACCAGAACAAAGTCTTGGAATTTTGTCAAAGTCTTTTCATCTTTCATGAATTTCACTGCGGAAGCAAAAACTATCGCTCTTATCCACTTGTCCTCAACTAAAGCATAAGTGTTATCTACCAAATCCGCTTGGAGCCTTTCAAGAAAATCCAATACCTTCTTTGAAGAAAAAATTAAGAACGGTTTGCCGTTTGGATTGTATTTGAACACCACAACATCTTTTCCTTTTCTCTTTTCCAAAGATACAAAACCACTGTATTTTTTCCTCTCCAATGGTTCATCAATAGGTTTGGATATGGGTTCCGCCTCGCTCATGGAGCCCATTTTATCACTCCTCGACTTCAAGCGTAAATTTTACTTTTTTATTCAACTTCCTTAGCGAATTGACCAGTCTTTCGTCGATTGAAATATTTTTAAAATCTATCTCAAATCTTTTCACTGTTCTTTCTGAGCAATACTCCGCGAGTTCCACGCCAGCATTTGTTGCAACCTCTATTTGCATATTTTTTATTTCCAGAATCATTTCTCCCCCCTTCTCATTCCCATAGATTTCTCCATTTGCCTTTCCTTCAAGCTTTGAAAGAATCGGATCGTTTGCGATCTCTTTCAGAGCGTTTAAGTCATAGATATTCGAGATCTTCAATAGATTGTAGCCTATATGCTCTTTTCCAATTTCATCTGTTTCTAATTTCCTCTTGCCCTTTTTCCTCTTTTTGGCTTTTAGTATAATTTCCACAGTATATTTTTTCTGGTCAACAAATTTGAAACCTTCAGGGTATATAAGAGTGGAGAAGCTCTCTTCATCTTTTTCCAGTTCCAACTCTATACTCTTTTCAAAGTAGCCATTCTTTTTATGCATCAGCTCGTTCAGAATCTCCTTGCCACCGCTACTGATCACGATTCTGATCTTCTCGGGATCGAACTTGTAAGGTTTAGCGATTATTATATACTTAGCCAATTCTCCCTCAGAAATTTCTATCTCTTTGCTTGGAATAACTTGAACATCGATTTTAGGTTCATCTTTGGAGATCTTTGTGACCTCTCTAACTATAACCCCATCAAGGAAAATCTCTTCCCAATGAGTTAGACCACGGATAGCGGATATTGGATATCTTTCACTTCCTCCAATCTCCGGATAAATGTAATAACTTATTTTTTCAATATGTGTGAGTGTCTCTCTTTCAGTTTCCTTTGAAATTAAACTTTCAATCTGCTCCAAAATAGCTTTTTTCCTCGTCATCACAACGTCATTGTCCATGAGACTCGATGGAGCTAAGCCTTCTGGATCTTTTGTGGCGGGAATTTTATCGTGGACTGGTTTGAAGAACACTTCTTTCTCCCTCTTAATTCCAAGTCTCAGATCTTTAACGCACTTTATTATCCCTTTTTCTATAGCCTCGTCAGTGAGGAATGGAAGACTGACGTTCTGTCTGAACCATGAACGAACTTGTGAGTATAGCCAGCTCTCTTCGTCTCGATCGATATCAATTCCCAAGTTGTTTTTAATAAAAGTCGCAAGGTAGTCTACAGAAATTTTTTCTGCAACTTTGTCCTCTTTTGCTAAAGTTTTCCAAACACCCTCTGCGATGTTCATCGAGGGCTCCAAAATTTTGACTTCTCTAATACCTGAAGCTTCTGGATAAAGAACGTAGGAATAAACTCTTACAATCAAACCTTGAAGATCTTTCTCCGCTGTGCTTTTATCTCCTTCTAACATTTTCTTCTGGATCTCTATTATCCGCTCATCCTCAAACCATTCTGAGATCTTTTCTTTAACTTCATCTATTGCAACGAGCTTGGCTGATTTTTCGAGCATCTTTTCATATTCACTCTTTTCTGTCCAAGAAATCGCTTTATCTCTTGGTAAAGAGTGAGGTAATAAAACCACTATAGTGTTCCTGTTCCTTCTCGTTCCGCTCTCGCTAAATTCGATGATCTTGCTCGGAAAATTGCCAAAAGTTAATTCAGATTTAAGGATTACGACGAGTTTCAGCTTTTCATTGTCTTCTGGATACTTTTCATCGTCCAAGATTATGAAATCTTGGAACTTGTTCTTCAGCTCAATCTTCGTCTTCTTTGTTCCAGTGTATTTGTAGCTTTCTTTGAGTGCATGCTTTACATAATCCCAGATTCTCGGGTCTCCGCTTTTGAGTATTCTGCTGGCGGTCTTATTCACATACTCTTTTATTGATGGAAGTTTCCAGAACCAATATCTTTCTTCGGAGAAGTATAAGTTGAGGATGTCATCTCTCTTCTTCAAATTTTCAAGCTCGTTCTCTATATCAACTACGTTCAAATTCAATCTTTCAAATTTATCAGGTTCGTAGACCGATCTTACTATCTCATTCTTGGTTGGGAATTCTTTTCTCTCAACCCCGGAGTCGTAATAGAAGGTATAGTAGAATATCGTTTTTAGAATGAGAGAGTGAATTTCTGGCTCAACGATAACTTGTCTTGCATAGATCTGCTGGTATTCGCTTTTATCACCAAAAACCGAGAACTTCGATAAATCGATGTGCCAAGGTTTTATTACTTCTGGATCTGAGTCTTTGGTGTGAATAGCTTTTACCACCTCAATCGTAATCTCAAGAGCAGCTCTTGTTTTTTGTAAACTTGTCTCCCTCACCAATCTTTCAAGGACTTCAATGTATTCTGGAGAGAATGGGTAGTTTTTATCAACCTCGAGCTCGTAGTTCGTTGTGAAATACTGCGGATAGTTCACCCTTACCTCTTTAAATCTCTCTACTGAGGTCTCTCTTATTGTTCCGGGGATGTTTTCGAAGATCCTCTTCTTCAGAATCTCCACTACGTCTTTACTCTTCAAAGGTTCAAAGTTCTCCGCTTCTTTTTCTAAGGCAACTCTAAGGGATTCAATGTGCTCTATGCTCTTATATCTCCATTCGATCTTCCCCTCTTCAATCGGAAGGGTGAAGATCGCAACACAATTCGAAGATGCTACCGCTTTGGAGAAGTATTCGATGAAAGTCACGACCGATTTCGCATAACCTATGTAGTCTCCTCCGATCAGCATTGTAATGTAGTCTGCGAGCTCATCGAAGAGGAAAAGAACCCTCTCCCCTTCCAGGACTTTTCTTGTAATATTTTCCTGTGGTGCGGTGAGTTTTTCGTCGTATTCCTTTAGCATTCGATACTTTCCAAGAGCATGGGCTATGTATCCCCAAACTGTTCTGTATGTGTAGCTTCCAACGTTTACAGGTGATAGGGGAACTCCTGAGTATACTGAATTGTCTCCTGCAAAACAAACGACGTCTATCTTCATGTTTTTAATCCTTTTTACGATCTCTTCAAGTTTAACTCTAAGATGTGCAGGGAGATCCTTGACTTTCAAGATCGCATCAGGATTCTTAAGTGCATGAAATATTGTTAAAAGGGTATGCGTTTTACCACCGCCGTAAAAGCTTCTCAGAATGAAAATTCTCTTTCTCTTTCCCTCAAACGCATCTAAGACCGCCTCAAATATATTCAGCATGGATTCCGTCACTACTGTTCGTTCGAAAAATTTCTCTGGACTCGCTACTATCTCCAAACTCTTCTTATCCCTCCTACCAGACAAAAATTCAAGAACCTCTCCAAGCTTTGGGGCGGGCTCATAACCCGCTTCCAAAATCTCACTTCTTACGGGAAGACTCTTAACACCCATACTATCACCTCTTCAAGATAAACCCTCAACTGCCCTAAGAAGGCGTAAACTCAGATCTTTCTCAGCGCCATTCTTCATCTTTGAAATGATCTTGGCAAGCTTGAAGGCATCTTCAGCGAATTCAAATTTCTCAATCATTTCTCGGTATTCGTGCTTTATTCTCTCGTTAGAGAACTGAGATGCAAAGTATAGGAGATAATGGTAAGCATCGACCGCATTTCTTGGCTTAGGTTCCGTTAGAGGTAGTTTCTTCTTCGCTAAAAAAGCCTTTATTTTCTCAGGATTTGTATCGGTTATTTCGAGTAGTTTGACCGCTTTCGGATTTGCCACCTTGCTACCCCCTCCTAATTCCTCCTCTTCTCCCTTAACATCGCTCACAAGAAGCTTTGCCAAATCTCTGTCTAAGCCAGAAGCTCTACATAGAGTTATAACATCGTCAGAGGTAAATGGTTTCGTTGTTTTTCCCCCTCCAAAGCTTATCTTTGCAATCAAATAGAATAGAGCATGTGGATCCCTGATCTCTCTATACTGATCCCCTATCTTCGCTTTCTCTCCATAGGTCTCAGCAAGAACTTTACCCACTATTGGATAAACAACTTTTTCGAGAATTTCCTTGATCGAAATCTCTCCAGAAGAGGTAAGAATGCGTGAGTAATTCGTAACTGGGACTATTGCAGAGATCATAGTTCCAATGAGTGTATCCCTGCCCGGAAGATCCTTTGCGCTTAGGTGTTCTGCAACACGTCTGGCATTTTTTTCGATCTCACTCCTTAGATTGTTGAGCATAACTTCTCCACCTGAAGAGGGACGACAGATTATGAAGAGCGACGTGTCCATTGTAAGCTTTCCTCTACCCGTAACCCTATCCTTGCTTTCAGTAGCCAATGGAAATGCAAAGGTCATTCTCAGCCCTGCGGAAATCAATGTCTCTATCAGCTCAGCCCATGCTTCAAAGCTCGAATGTGCGAAGTAGATTCCTATAACTCCATCTTCATTCAACCTTTCCCTCATCGCTTTGAAGGAGCTTATTAGAAGTTTCTTGTATCGCTCGAGAGCGTCAAGACCTTCATTCTCATATCTTCCTTCATTGTAGGAAACTTCTCTTTTTGCAAACTCCTGCCACTGAGTTTCAATTTCCTTGTATTTCGCCCCTATTTTCTTGAAAAATGACTCAGGAAGAAATCTTGGCTTTAATCTATTTCCTTCAACATCGCTCAGCGCTCTCTTAAGCCAGACGTAGTAGAAGTCGCTGAGCTCCGTATATTGAACATCATCTCTATATGGGGGATCTGTGATGATCAGATCGAATTTCTCGTTTATCTTGCTCAGGATTGTGGCATCATCTAAGAAAATGTTGGAGCTGTTAGAATTGGAGATCGCTGAAGTTAAATATTTCAAACTGTCTTTCAATCTTTCAATGTTTCTGCTCAAAGAGCCCGTGAGTGGTGCATTATAATTAACGTCACACCAGTTCCACATCATTGCTATGCCCCTTACTGAAAGAGTTTCACCTACTATTGACATCACAGGATGCCATCTTGTAGTTATAGAATTATAGTTAATATACTTACACAACGAAATCGCTAAATAAGCCGTAACCGCTTCAGCAAATTTGAAAGCGTCTTCTTTGCTCAAACCTTCCCTTAGCTTCTCCTCTTCAACCTTCTTGCCAACTTCTCGAATTAGCTTAACGAGCTTTACAAGAGTTATTAATTGACGGGGGTTGAAGAGCTTGTAAAATCTATCAAAACCCCATAATGTTATCTTAAAAGTGCCAGCGGTGCCCATTTGATATGGTGCAAATAAATCCACTGGTAAATCAGGATCTTCCGCTTCGATCAGCTTCTTCACTTCTTCCTTCGCCCTTTCCAATCTCTTCTGGTCTTCAGCATCGCAGGGATGGAAAGATAGATCTCCCTTAGAGATTTTAACCTTTACAAGTAATCTCTGCCTTGCAAACCTCTCATCACCTTCGTTGAACTTCTTTAAAGCCCACTTCACATACCACTCGTCACCACTCTCTACAGACTTCTTTATCTCCATCCCGCAATGCAAGCAAAGAGCGGTATTTCTTCTTCCATCCACATTAGGCTCTGGAACAATAAGAGCTTCATTTCCAAGCTTGATCGATCTTCCATCAACTTCTGCGAGACTTGAGCGATTTCCAAGATCCACTACTTCTACGCTACCATTGCTAACATTGTATCTGAAAAAAGAAAGCCTTTCATATCCTTCTTCTCCCTTAACTCTTGCAAGCCACCAGTTGCCAACTATTGGCGTCCATTTTTTGCAGTTAGGGCAATTAAATTCCCATGAGCCTATGTAAACCGCAACATCTTCCTCGTATAACTCCTTAAGAAGTGGATCTCTTTTTAGTTCATCGATGATCCATTTTCCCCACCTCTCAACTTCTTCCACTATTCCATCAAGCCTTGGATA
>JANXDJ010000052.1 GCA_025059545.1 Archaeoglobaceae archaeon | reverse complement strand
TAAGCTTTTAAAAGTTGCTTCGAATTTCTTAAATTTTTAAATGCGATTATAATTTGAAAATCGAATTTTATAAAGCTTCTCCGCAGTTCTTAGCTAATTGAGAGCGTATAGCATAATTTGGTTTGAAAAGATGTTACTGAAAATGGAAATGATATGCTGCAAAATTGACAATTTTAACTTAATGCTCTAAAGTTATATTTCCCGCGAATTTATCGCATAGGCTTCATCGCTTATTACCTCTCCATCCAGATCCCTGCTGTTCGATGATGCGAAGCCCTCAATATAAACATTCGGCTCGACTGCTTTCAGCTCGAGTTGTTTAACTTCCAAATGCATTAAAAATAGAAATTAAGAAGACTTTAAAATTCTTTGAAATTAACGTCGATCAGGTTCTACTTTAAGAATTTTTGGCAAGTTGGATTGAATTTCCCAGCCAAGATCATATTTCTCGTTCAGATCTGCTCCGATAAAGTGGTAACGGTATAATGAGTTTTGAGGTATACGAATTAATATGCCTGCCTTATTTTGTTGAAATGACTTCGATCAGCTTATCCACAACCTTCGAATACCATTCATCCGCTTGATTCCAGAGTAGACGAGAGGGTTGAAGACGTTTCTTAGTCCTTTCTGGAATTAGATAAAAGCTTTAATTGGAGATCAATCTCTCAAATATTTTTCAATCGTATCTATCAGCTTTTTCCTTGTAAAAGGCTTTTCAATTATCTCCAACGCTCCAGCTTTTAAAAGATCCTTTCCTTTCTGAACTGCAAATGCGGTTATGCCTATTATTTTTGCATTTGGATACCTTCTTTTTATCTCTTTGGTAGCTTCAATTCCATCGACATCTGGCAAAACTATATCCATCAAAACTATGTCTGGCTTATACATTTTATAGCTATAAATAGCCTCCTTTCCATTTTTTGCTGATATAACATTGTAATTTTCTGAAAGCATCATCTGGAGGACTTCTAAGACTGCAACATCATCCTCCACTATTAAAACACAGCCCATGATCAATCTACCATCGTGTGTTTTTAACCATTACCATCTCTCATAGTGTATCCTATCCTCTTTGAACCTGTCTGGAGCTTCAAAGAATTCATCATCGCCATGCGGATATCCAAGAGCTACGAGGCTGAAAACTATGATCTCCTCTGGAACCTTAAGAACTTCTGCGAGCGACTTCATTCTGCTCTGAACTGGATAAACTCCAAGCCAGCATGAACCAATTCCAAGTGCTCTTGCAGAAAGCAGAATGTTCTGCGTTGCTGCACTGCAGTCTTGGATCCACATCGGATTCGGATACTTTGAGAGTTTTGGATCACAGCAAACTGCAATCGCAGCTCCAGCGTTCACGAGCATTTTTCCATATGGATGGGCGTTACTCAGCTCCTCTAACTTTTCTTTGCTTTTAATAACTATAAAATGCCAGGGCTGTTCATTTCCTGCAGAAGGAGATTGGAATGCAGCTTTTAAAATTTTATTCAGATCCTTATCTGATATTTTCTTTCCATTGAAGCTTCTTATGCTTCTTCTTGTATATATGATCTCCAAGCACTTTTCCATATATTTTTTATATCTCCTTACTTATTAAGATTTTTGGTATTATCTGAGATAGGTAATGTATTATTATCTGTTACGAAAAAATAAAAAATTATTCAAAATAATATTTAGTAAAAATTTAAATTTAGAGCCCTTGCAAGTCCTTTTGGACAATTCTTCTGACTTATCTAAATGAGAAATTATGTTAGATTCGACACCGATAAAAACCGATAAATACAAATAAAGGTTCACAAAGAGAGGTGTAAAAAGCAGTCACTTGAGGTGGTGGTTGATGGTCGAGAGAAAGAAAATTGAGATCCCTGCAGGAGCAAAAGTGAAAGTCAGCGTTGGCGCAGAAGAGAAATTCCCATTCGACATATCTCCGATGTATGAGGGCGAAAGAATACGCAAGGAGGACATGTTTGTGGAGCTTGGTGGACCAAAGGAAGTAAAATTTGAACTCGTCATGGCTTTACCAGCGGATCAGGTAGAGGACATGAAAGTGACTCTCGTTGGCCCGGATCTTGACGAAATGAAGGAGGGTGGTAATTATCCATATGGAATGATCTATTACATTGCTGGAAGCAAAGTAGAGACCGATCTTGAGCCAGTCATTGAGCGCAGAAACCACGATTTCCAGAATTACATCGAAGGCTACATGCACTTGAACCAGAGATATGACGTTTGGGTAAGAATTGGCAAGAACCCAGTTAAGAAGGGGCTTAAGAGCTTGATACAGATTGCAAAGGCAACAATGATGCTATACAAGAATGAATTGCCGTTCATCGAGAAAATAGAGGCTCTTTACATAACAGACAAAGCATTTGTGGATAAGTTGCTCAAGGAAGTCGCAATGCCGATCTACGAAGAAAGAGACAGGAGAGTTGAGATGCTCCACGATGAAGATGTTCAGGAGTTCTATTCATGCACACTATGCCAGAGCTTTGCTCCAACGAATGTTTGCGTAGTCTCTCCAGATCGTCCCTCGCTTTGCGGAGCTATTAGCTGGTTCGATGGCAGAGCTGCAGCGAAGGTTGATCCCGAAGGACCAAACAGGGCAATTCCAAAAGGGAATGTTGTTGATCCCGTAGGCGGAGAATACAGCGGTGTTAACGAGTTTGCAAAGCAAGAGAGTGGCGGAGAGTATGAAAGAATTAAATTGCACAGCTTCTTCGAGTTTCCGCATACAAGCTGTGGATGCTTTGAAGTCATTGGCTTCTACATGCCAGAAGTTGACGGAATTGGATGGGTTCACAGAGGTTATGCAAGCCCAGGTCCAAATGGATTGACTTTCTCAACAATGGCTGGACAAACAGGCGGTGGAAAGCAAGTTGCAGGATTCCTTGGCGTTGGAATGGCTTATTTCAGGAGCAAGAAGTTCATTCAGGCTGATGGTGGTTGGTATAGAGTTGTTTGGATGCCAAAAGAGCTGAAAGAAAGATTGGCGAAGTATATACCAGACGACATTAGAGACAAGATCGCAACAGAAGAGAATGCAAAGAACCTCGATGAGCTGAAAGCTTTCCTTAAGAAGGTTGATCATCCCGTTGTAAAGGGCGTTGTAAGGAAGGTTGATGGAAAGAAGATCACACAAGGATGGGCTGAAGTTAAGGAAGAAAAGAAGGAAGAGGTAAAAGAAGAGGCGAAGGCTCCTGCTCCCGCTCCCACACCGGTTCCAGCAGTTGCTCAACCGACGATGATGCCGATGCAAATGCCTGCTTTACAGATCCCAGCAATGCCAATGCCAACTCAGACAGCTCCAGCTGGAATAAAGCTCGTCATAAAGGATGCAAAGATCACAATCGGCAAGATCGTGGTTAAGAAAGGGAAGGGGGAAAGCTGATGGAAAAAGAATTAAAAAAAGTTAAACTGATCCTCGTTGGAGCGGAGATCAAGATCCCAGAGCTCATAATTGAGGAGGAGGAATGACTACTGTAGCAGTAACAGGCAAGGGGGGCACAGGAAAAACCCTCGTATCCGCCCTCCTCATCCATTTTATTTCCAAAAAAAGTAGCAAAGTGCTTGCGGTAGATGCGGATCCAGACAGCAATCTTGCGGATGCTCTCGGCGTTGAAGTCGAGAAAACTCTTGGAGAGATCAGAGAGATTTTTCAGGAAAGCAGAGACGAAATGGGGACGATGAATAAAGAGCAGTGGCTTGAAGGTAAAGTTTATGAGGCTATTTGCGAATGTAAAGGCTACGATCTGCTCGTAATGGGTCGTCCCGAAGGTGAGGGTTGTTACTGCTTCGCAAACTCATTGCTCAGAGGTGTGCTTAGAAAATTGAGAAGACATTACGAATACGTTATCATCGACAGCGAAGCAGGACTTGAGCACTTCAGCAGAAAAACGATCGATAGCGCGGATTACATTTTGATCGTAACAGACATGTCTAAAAAAGGTTTGGCGACTGCAAAGCGTATAAAAGAGCTCTCGAGAGAGCTTAAACTGGAATTCAAGGACATAATGCTCCTTGCAAACCGTATTGCCAACGAGAATGCTGAGAAAAGAATAAAAGAGTTTGCAGATGAGGAGGGAATTAAACTGCTCGAAGTTCTTCCTTACGATGAGAAAGTGGTTGAATTAGACTTAAAGGGCAATCCGATTGTAAAATTGGATGAAAAATCTGAAGTTTATAAAAGGATGAGTAAAGTTGCGGAATTGTTTTTGAAGGGGTGAGAAATTGTCAAAATATACACTTGAGGATTTTCTAAAGTTATTGAAAGAATACAACGTTGAGAGACTTGAGGATGTCAAGATCGAAGGGGACTTAGAAATAGAAATCGAAGGCTCTGCAGTCGACTTATCTTCGCTTACCGCTCTATACTCTCTACTAAGCGAATTTAGAAACTTCTTCTATCACACAAACATGGCTCTGGGCTACCTGCAGAGAATATCCACGATGCTCGGAATTCCAGCACCATTCCAGATGCCACAGTTGCAAGTGGTCACTCCTGCCCCAGCAGCTCCAGCTCCAGTTCCGGCGGTTCCTGAGTTTAAGCTTCCTGAGAAGCTGATCGAAGCAAAATTCGAGGCGCCAAAGGTCGAATACTCAGGCTACATCGAGGAAGTTGTTCTCGGAGCTACTAAGGCGGATGGAGGAACAAGAGACTATGTTGTAAAGCTTGGTGGCGAAAAAAGCTTGGCTTTTTACGTTTTTGACAAGCCACAGCCGAATTTACCCGCAATTGCCATCGACGTATTCGATCGCCCACCAGCGCTTGCGAAAGCGGTTAAGGTTCACTACGAAGATGTCGTTGGCAGTCCAGCAGAGTGGGCGAAGAAGTGCGTTAAGAAATTCGGTGCAGACATGGTTACCATTCACTTAGTGAGCACAGATCCACTGCTTGAGAATACTCCTGCAAGTGAGGCGGTTAAAGTCGTTGAAGACGTCCTCCAAGCGGTGAAATGCCCGATCATCATAGGTGGAAGTGGAAACAAAGATAAGGATCCTGAGGTGCTTGAAAAGGCTGCAGAGGTTTGTGAAGGCGAGAGAGTGATGCTTGCAAGTGCTACACTTGACATGGACTGGGCAAGGATTTGCGAAGCTGCAAAGAAGTATGGGCATGTCGTTTTAAGCTGGACTCAAATGGACATAAACAACCAGAAGACGCTTAACAGATATCTGTTGAAACGCGCAGGAATGCCAAGGAATAGCATTGTGATGGATCCAACGACGGCAGCTTTAGGCTACGGCTTGGACTACGCTTTTACGAACATGGAAAGAATCAGGATCAGCAGTCTTAAAGGTGACAGCGATCTGAACTTCCCGATCTCGAGTGGAACTACGAATGCTTGGGGAGCAAGAGAATCTTGGATGACAGACTCACCGCTTGAAGTTGATACACCTTGGGGACCAAGAGAGCTTAGAGGTCCAATCTGGGAGATCATCACGGGCCTAACGCTCTCCTTAGCTGGTGTTGACGTCTTCATGATGATGCATCCCTTAGCAGTAGCTGTTCTCAAGGAGATCTTCAACACTCTCGGCGGAAGAGTAAAAGGTGGCATAGCTGATGCTGGAAAATGGATCACTGCGGAGGTGTGAAGAATGAAAGTTAAAAGCCCACTCGAAGTTTACAATTACCTCCCAAGGACAAACTGCAAGGAATGTGGTTATGACACCTGCATGAGCTTCGCTTCTCACGTCCTCGATCGCTCCGCAAAGGTTTTCGACTGCAAACCACTTGTAAAAGATGCGGAGAAAGATCCAAAGATAAAGGAGAAGCTTGATAAACTCGTTGAGCTCACTTCTCCAGAGATTGCTGAAGTGATCGTTGGAGTAGGCGATAAGGCGATAAAGATCGGTGGAGAAGAAGTTTTGCACCGCCATGAGCTCACGTTCTTCAATCCAACCGCATTCTTCTTCGATGTCTGGGACACTCTCGATGACAAGAAAATTCAAGAGAGATGTGAGAGGGTTGTGAATTACAAGAAATTCTACGTTGGAAAGTATCTCACCCTCGACGGCTTTGCGGTTAGATGCACCTCAAATGATCCCAAGAGATTCAAGGAGGTTGCGAAGAAGGTTGCAAGCTATGGGAAGCCAATGGTTTTAATTGCGTTGAATCCAGAGTGCATGAAGTCTGCGTTGGAAGAGGTTGCAAATCAGAAGCCTTTGATCTACGCTGCAACAGAAGGAAACTGGAAAGAGTTCATGAAGCTTGCCTTAGATTACAAGGTTCCGGTTGCAATAAGGGCAAAAGATCTGAATGTGCTGAAGAGTATATCAGCAACCTTCAAATCCGCTGGGATCAAGGAGATCGTTCTCGATCCTGTCACAGAGCCTTTGGGAGATGGACTAAGGGAGACTTTTGAGAGAGTTGTCCAGCTACGAAGAAAAGCTATTTTAGATGGCGATAAAGACGTTGCATATCCGCTATTGATCACTCCTATCTCCGCATGGCTGATCCAAGGAGATGAGGTGACAAAGGCTTACTGGGAAGCGGTTATTGCGGGAATGTTCATAGTGAAATACGGAGATGCGATGATCTTCCACAGCATTGATCAGCACGTTGTAATGCCAACGCTAACGCTTAGGTTTAACATCTACACTGATCCACGCACACCGGTGCAGGTTGCTGCTGGTCTGAAAGAGCTCAACAATCCGACACCAGAAGATCCAGTATTCCTGACCACGAACTTTGCATTGACTTATTACACAGTAGAAAACGACTTGAACAGTGCAAAGATCAGAGGATGGTTGCTTGTTGTGAACACTGAAGGCATAGGAGTTGAAGCAAGCGTCGCTGGTGGAAAATTAACAGCTTCGAAAGTCAAAGAGATCATTCAGGAAACAAAGGTTGCGGAAAAAGTTAAGCACAAATATCTCGTAATTCCGGGACTTGCTGCAAGGCTTCAGGGAGCGATTGAAGACGAAACTGGCTGGAAAGTGCTCGTAGGACCGATAGACTCTGGAAGAATTAAAGGGTGGATGGAGAAGAATTGGCCACCAAAGAAGTAATTTTTTATTTTTCCTATTAAAAATCTACTTTCAACCCTAATTTAAAGCCTTTTTCAGATCATTTCCCGAGCTATTTTATTTAAATTCCATTAAGGAGCCGAGAATACTACTATCTTCTTAGCAAATATGCTACCGCAATAAGCCCAACTACGGCAAATAGCAATTCGAATCCCGGAATGAAAGGCTTTGCTACTGGAGTTGTTGGAGTTACCACTGGTTTCGTTAGCGTTGGAGTCTCCAAAGGCTTAATTGCTCGCTTCTATTTTCCCATCTCTGAGCTTCACTATTCTGTCCGCATAGTCCGCTAAGGAGAAATCATGGGTTACAAGGATCACAGTTACTCCACGCTCTTCATTCATTTTCCTGATTATTTCCATAACTTGCCTTCCAGTTTTGCTGTCCAAATTTCCAGTAGGCTCATCGCAGAGAAGGATTGCTGGAGAGTTTGCCAAGGCTCTTGCGATCGCAACTCTCTGCTGTTGTCCTCCGCTTATTTCCTTTGGCTTTCTATCCGCAATATCTTCGATACCAACTTGCCTTAGCAAATCCATTGCTCTTTCCTTCCTCTCCTCCTTCGAGATTCCCTTGAAGATCATAGGAAGCTCAACGTTTTCCAATGCTGTGAGAGTTGGAACGAGATTGTATTGCTGAAATATGAAGCCTATGCTGTCTCTTCGAAGCTTTGTGAGTTCTCCATCGCTTAGCTTCGAAATTTCAGTTCCGTTTATAACTACCTCTCCCTTTGTCGGCTTGTCAAGGCATCCGATTAAATGCAAAAGAGTGCTCTTTCCACTCCCTGAGGGACCCATTATTGCAATAAATTCTCCCTTTTTAATGCTCATGGTGATTCCATTCAATGCATGAACTTCGTAAAACTCGGTTTTGTATGTCTTGAAAACATCGATGAGCTCGATTATATTCATATCCAATCTAAGTTCTTGGATATAATAAGTCATCGGATGCTAATCTATTTCATCGATTCCTATCTCTTCCCTAAGTTTTAGCAGGTATTCAAATTCCGTAGGCGTTATAATTGGCTTCTCAAATCTTCTAAAGTCGTCATAGCTAAGTCTTGGACATGCTGTGTTCACGTAAAAATCAAAGGGCAGATTTGACAATTTATCTGGGGTTATCTCGTTGATATAAACAATAATTGCTTTCAATCCCCTTTCCAGTGCAATTTTTTTCAGCTTTTCAGCCAAGTTCAATCTTTTCTGCCCAGGCTTCGTTGAAACGATTATTCCAACTTTACTCAGCCCAACACATTTTGAAATCTGCAAAGCTCTCGTTCTAATAAAATCACTCGAATCTACTTCAACCAATTCAAAGTTAATAGGATCTACTGCATAAACCTTCTTTCCGGAGTAAAAAGATGCTCCTTTTGCATGAAACAGTCCATCCCCAACAAATACGATCGCCTTTGCATTTGAATCTCTAAGCACGGAGTAATTACAGCCAAGAACCTGCCCGGGGTATTCTACTCTCTCACTTCCTTTTTTAAGCTCTACTTTGAAACCAGCGTTTTGAAGCAGATCTTTCAATTCCGGAAGTTTATGAGAATACTGCGCAGTGGAGATTAAAGCAATATCCCTCTCGGGTATTTTTTTAATGCTCTCTGCAACCTTTTCTACGTCAAAGTCTACAAAATAAGGAACATAAATAATTCTACCGTATTTTAATATTCTCGTGTGAGCATAATGATACAAGAAATCTACGTCTGCCAAAAGACTCAAATCCAAATCACAAGCACCATAACAGCTTTCTCCGCTCAAAATCACATCAGAGCCGAATTCCTCACAGATCTCAATTGCTCTCCTCTTTAAACCATCTGGCAGTTGGATGCCTATTCGCATAATTTTAGATTAGAAAGAGCTATTAAAATCTTATCCATTATTGCAAAAAATTTAGAAAATCGCAAAACAAATTGGAAACTCATCACGTAACTTTGGAAAAATTAATATCTCTTCAGCATACTTGAAATTTTAATGAAGTTTAAAGTGCGGATAGTGCCACTGAGAAGCGAAAAGCTCAGTGTTGTGCTAAATCAGAATGATGCTGAAGATCTTGGGCTTCTTCCAGGAGATAGAGTGAAAGTAATCGTTGGAAAGGAGTCTTTTGTTGCTGAAGCGGATTTTACTGATATAGTTGAAGAAGGAGAAATAGGTGTTTGCTCTTTTACCGCTGAAGCTTGCAGACTTGATGAGAAATGCTTAGCTGAAGTTTATCCAGTTTCAAGACCAAAATCGGTAGAATTCATTAGAAAAAAGCTGGAAGGTGGAAAATATTCAGTTGTAGAGATCAAGAGCGTAATTGAGGACATTTCAAAGAACGTTCTTAACGATCTCGAAATTTCTGCATTTACACTTGCAAACGAGATCGTTGGAATGAGCGACGAAGAGATCCAATGGATGATCGAGGCGATGGTTGAAAATGGCGAAAAGATCTCATTTGAAAGAGGAATGGTTGTAAATATTCAGAGCATTGGAGGATTGCCAAGTAACGAGTTCCATTTAATCGCAGTCCCGCTTGTCGCTTCTGCTGGTTTATTGATCCCAAAGACTGCAAGCAGAGCGATAACTTCTGCAAGTGGCACAGCGGATACAA
>JANXDJ010000051.1 GCA_025059545.1 Archaeoglobaceae archaeon | reverse complement strand
ACCGTAATGTGATATTGGCACGTAATGCTTGTGGATCCTCGTGTCCCCGATCAACATTGCCATATACTTTCCTTTTTTCAAAACTCTATAGCATTCTATTGCAATTTCCTCCAAAGCCTTAAGATAATCCTCGAGTTTCCTCATCACGGATATATTTCCCTCTGAACCATACCTTATTATGTTAAAGTATGGCGGATGTGTTGCAATTAGATCGATGCTTTCATTCTCGATCAATTCAAGCCTTCTTGCGTCTCCATGGAACAACTTAACCCAGCTTTTTTCAAGATCCTTTACACTCAAATCTCCAATCTCCTCAGTAATTTTTGGTCTCTTTAAAGCTTTTTCCAAGTAGTATAGTCTGTGAAGGGTCAACATCACAGCTCCAAGCTCTATATCAACCCCTATACAATTCCTACCAAGCAATTTTGCCTCTATGGCAGTAGTTCCTGAGCCGACCATGGGATCGAGCACAATTTCTCCGGGCTCAGTATATCTTAGGATCAGAGCTCTTGCCATCTGTGGAGGCCAATTTCCCCTATAGTCTCCCTTATGCGTCGCCCACGATCCACGCTTTGGAAAGCTCCAAACAGTTGTAGAAACGTCTGTAAGCTCTTCAGCGGTTGGCTCCAATCGCCCGATCTCAATAGGCTCAAGCTTGATCTTCTGATCCTCAACCTGAACTTCTTTGAACTTCTTAACGTATTCGAGATAGTCTTCAAAAGAGACGAGTTTCAAAACAACACCTCAACTTATTATAACTTTCTTAACTCCGTCAACCTTCAAAATTTCTTCAACCACTTTGCCCGGAATTTTTGTGTTTGTCACTACCGTCATCTTCGACTCTACGCTGATCTCTGGATCTTCTGCAAGGATATATCTAATCGAAATTCCTTCCTTAGCCAAAGCTCCAGCTACTCCAGCAACTATTCCCACCTTGCTACTTTCAGCATAAACTTCAAGAACTCCAAAGCCGAGATAGCGAGCAATTTCTGTTATGTTTGCAACTGGTTTAAGATTGGCAAAAACTTCTCTTAACTCTGGATCCCTCTCGATGTTCTGGATTGCAGAAACGACAACTTTACGATCAACTCCAATGGCTTCGCCAATTTTTGCTGGAATTAGCTCGATGTTGTTGCAAAATGCCTTTCCATCTCTAACAGAGATTCCTAAGCGAAGAAATTCCCTAACAACTGCGATCTGCGAAGGATACTTCTCAAACTTCTCTGCAATCTTTCGCCACATAAAAAAAGTTTGAAATTGTTGTTAATAAATTTTAGTAAAAAATTACTTACCCTTAAGCTTATCCAAAAGCTCTGGAACTATGTCAAACAAGTTTGCAACTATTCCGTAGTGAGCTACACCGAATATTGGTGCTTCTGGATCTTTATTAACAGCAACTATTAGCTCGCTGTCCTTCATGCCCATCACATGCTGGAATGCGCCGCTTATGCCCAAGGCTAAGTATAGCTTTGGCTTCACAACCTTTCCAGAAATGCCAACCTGTCTGTCTTTGGGTAACCATCCATTGTCTATTACTGGTCTGCTTCCTGCAACAACTCCTCCAAGAGCTTTGGCGAGATCTTCAGCAAGAGAAATGTTCGCAGCGTCCTCAATGCCTCTACCGACAGCAACTACGATATTTGCTTTGGTTATATCAACTTCTCCTGCCTCTGGTTGCACGTATTCGAGGAACTTTCTTCCAGCTGGTTTAGATGGCTTTATTCCTGCATCAAGAATCTTACCATTCTTCTGGACTCCTTCCTTGAAAGCTCCTTGTCTGATCGTAAGAACGCATGGCATTGACTTTACCTTAAGATCTACCATGATCTTTCCCTGCATCACAAATCTGGAAGCAACGAGACCATTTGCAGAATTTACGCCGACAACATCTGTAACTACGGGAGCGTTGAGCTTCACTGCAAGGTAAGGAGCATATTCCGCTCCTTGGGCAGTGTTTCCGACGAGCACAACATCTGGTTTCTCCTTCTGGAAGAGTTGAAGCAGAACGTCTATGTAAAGCTCCGGATTGTAGTTCTCAAGGCTTGCATCCTCGATCTTCCAGACTTTATCAGCATACTTTGCAAGCTCAGAAGCGAATTTCGCGACATCTTTTCCAATGACTACTGCATTGCTCTCTCCAAGCTTGTTTGCCAGATTTATCAATTCTATGCTCAATGGATTTAGCTCTCCAAACCTGTGTTCAGCAACTGCAAAGACCTTCATCCTATCAACCCCCGATCTTTAAGAATTGCAATAAGCTTCGTCGCAATCTGGGATGGATCTCCAGTTATAAGCTCTGCTTTCTTCACAGGTGGCAGATACATCTTCGCAACTTCAACTGTGGACTTCTTCGGAGCTATGCTCACTTCTTTGAGTTCCTTTGTCTTTGCCTTCTTGATACCCATGACCGAAACGTATCTTGGTTCATTTATACCGCTCTGTATGGTAAGCAAACATGGCATTGGTAGCTGAACCGCTTCTTGATAACCGCCCTCGATCTCTCTCTTTACTTTAACTACTCCACTGCCAATTTCAAGCGCTGTAACTGCTGTGGCAAAAGGCAAATTGAGCATCGCTGCCAAGATCACTCCAACTTGAGAGTTGTTGTAGTCCTGACTCATTAGACCAGCGAAGACCATGTCGAATTTCTCATTCTTTATCGCTTCGCAGATCACTTCTGCAGTTTGATAGGCATCAAGTCCCGCTTCGAATGGAATCTTTATCGCTCTGTCCGCTCCCATTGCAAGGCATTTTCTGAGAGTGTCTTCGCTCTTTCCTACGCCAACCACAACTACTTCTCCACCCATCTTCTCCTTTATCCTGATAGCTTCTTCGACTGCATAGCGATCCCAATCGTTTATGTCAAAAACCGCTGTGCCAAGTGAAAGGCTTTTGCCATCCCCTGCAACTCCGACCTCGCTTTGCGGATCCGGAGCATGTTTTGCCAGCACGATAATTTTCATTTTACCACCAATCGCAAGTGCTGAAAGGTTGAATAAAAAATTTTCTATTTTAAAAAATTAGAATTCCAATTATTAACTTGGTTAAATGGGGACAAGTTCGTATGTTAAATATCCTTCTTTCCGCTTTACGATCTCGACTTTAACCCTCTGCCCCTGCTTCAGCTTCGGCTCTCCTCGGAACCATGCAAGAATTCTCACACCATCGTCAAGCCTTGCTATGCCAACCGCGTATGGCTCATAATGAGAGAAGCTTGTAGGGCGGACATGGATAACAGTGAGAGTTTCAAGCACTCCTTCCCTCTTAAGCTCGATCCATTCCATCTCCGACTTCATACAGCTTGGGCAATCCTTCTGTGGTGGGAAGAAAATTCTTCCGCATTTACATTTTGTCGCAAGCAGTTTTCCTTCCTTCAAACCTTCGTAGAACTTCTTTATACCCTCTACGGAGAGTATGTATCTCAGCTTAAGCTCTCTCACATCAAACCACTGCAAGACTCCACTCTTCTCATCAGGGACTATTGGAAAGCCAGTCTTCTCAATTGCTTCTTTAACGTCCATTTTTATCACCTCTTCTCCAGCCCGTAAATTGTAACATAGGAGTAATGACCCGTTCCACCAACGTTATGAGTTAGCCATCTCCCATTCTTTATGTCCGCTTGCCTTCCCTTGTCAGCTTTTCTCAGCAACTGCTTATACGCTTCAACCGCCATGCTAACGCCAGTTGCTCCTATTGGATGTCCTTTAGCCTTAAGACCGCCATCAACATTCACTGGAATCTTACCGCCGATATAGGTCTGTCCTTCTCGCACCAGCTTGTATCCTTCTCCACGCTTGCAGAAGCCAAGATCTTCGTATGCGATTACCTCTGGAGCGGTAAAGCAATCATGCACGTTTGCTCCGTCGAGTTGTTTGACTGGGTTTTCAATACCAGCAAGCTTATATGCTTGCTCTGCAGCGTAGCGAGCTGAAGCTAAACTCGTGAAGTCTTCTCTTTTGCTTAAATTGGCTGTTCCAGTGCCAACGCCTTGTGAGAGAATCCAAACCTTATCCTGAATTCCCAATTCCTTCACCTTTTTATCGCTTGCAAGTATTATGCATGCAGAGCCATCTGTAATCGGAGAGCAATCGAAAAGTTTCAAAGGCCAAGCTACGTATGGACCTTTCATAACCGTAGCCAAATCTATTTCTTTCCTGAACTGAGCATAAGGATTCTTTGCACCATAGTGATGAGCTTTCACTGCAACCTTTGCAAAATCTTCTTCGGTTGCTCCATACTTCATCATGTAGGCACTCGCATGCATCGCATAGTAACCGGGAAATGTTAGCCCAAAGTTCTCAAACTCCCAGAAATAGCTCCCAAACCTCCCAATAAGCTCTATTACACTCGGATTCGGTGACTCTTGCATTTTCTCAACACCAAGAACGAGCACAAGATCTGCGAGCCCAGACTTTATTGTTATATAGCCCGCTCTTATTGCAGCGCTTCCTGTTGCGCATGCTGTCTCTACTCTCATTGAGCCCTTCGGTGCTAAATCCGCATATTCTGCCATTATTGAAGGAATTGCAAGTTCACTACTCCAGATTCCAAGGTTTCCAACAACGAAAAAGTCTATATCCTTAGGCTCGAGATTTGCTGTTTCGAATGCTGGCTTCATAGACTCCCAGCAAAGCTCGGGGATGTTTACGTCTCTTCTTGTCCCAAAAACAGAATGTCCTACGCCAATAACTGCTACATCGGTCATATGGATATGTGGAGTTGATACCTTTATATTCCTTTATCTTTTTTCCAAGATTTTCGAAAGTGTTATATTGGGAATTTTTTAACGAAAAACATGAGAGTCTCTGATTTTTACGATCTCGAAGAACTGCTCAGCGAAGAGGATCGATTAGTAAGGAGCTCTATACGAGAATTCCTTGAGAACGAGATCAAACCTCTCATCGTTGATGCTTGGAATGAGGAAGAGCCCCTTGACTTCAGGCAAATAGCAAAGAAGTTTGGAGAATTGGGAATGCTCGGAACATTCATTCCAGAAGAATACGGTTGCCCGGGAATGAGCTACACCACCTTTGGAATCGTCTGTGAAGAGGTTGAAAGAATCGATAGCGCACTGCGAAGCTTTGTTGCGGTCACTTCTGGTTTAGTGATGTTTCCGATCTGGAGCTATGGAAGTGAAGAACAAAAAAAAGAATATTTGCCAAAGCTCGCAAGCGGAGAATTAATTGGCTGTTTTGGTCTAACAGAGCCAAATGTGGGCAGTGATCCAGCGAGTATGGAGACAAATGCGAGAAAGGCTGGAGATGAATGGATTCTGAATGGGACGAAAACTTGGATCAGCGAGGCAGAAATTGCAGACATCGCAATAATATGGGCGAGAGACGTTGAAGATCGAAAGGTGAAGGGATTTATTGTTGAGAAAGGGACAAAGGGTTTTAAGCAGAGCCTGATAAGGAAAAAAGGCTCTATGAGAGCGGGAGATGTGGGAGAACTTTATCTATCGGATTGCAGAGTTCCAGAAGAGAGCAGACTTCCAAATGCTCTCGGACTTAGAGCTCCACTAAGCTGTCTTGATCAGGCAAGGTTCGGGATCTCATGGGGTGCTTTAGGAGCTGCGATCGATTGCTATGAAACCGCTTTAAATTATGCAAAGAACAGAAAGCAATTCGGAGTCTCAATCGCTTCTTTCCAACTCATTCAAGAGAAGCTTGTTGAAATGCTGATCGAGATCACGAAGGGACAGCTTCTCAGTTTTCGTCTGTCTCAGCTGATGAATGAAGGAAAAGCGACGCCAGAGCAAATATCGATGGCAAAAAAGAACAACGTAAGAGTTGCAAGATTCTGTGCAAGAACTGCAAGAGAAATCCTTGGAGCAAATGGAATAAGCTTGGATTATTCGCCAATAAGGCACATGGCAAACATCGAGAGTGTTTACACTTACGAGGGCACCGATGACATCCATACCCTTATTCTCGGTAGAGCGATAACTGGGATTGATGCGTTCAGGAGAGAGCGAAAAGATTAAAAACTATGGAGTTAAAAGTTATGATTAATTTTATTTAAGCCTGTTCAATATCGATAAATTCAAATATTGCCATGTGCACAAATTAACATGGCAGTTGTGTTTCCGTCTAAGGATTGGTTAGACGAGCTTAAAAAGAAGGTTAACAGCGACGAAACATATAAGAAAGTTGCTGCGAACTGGGAAGGGGACTACCTTTGTATAATCGAGGTCGATCAAGAGGCTTTGAAGGATTTCCAGAAACCCAAGGTGCTGGGTGGATTAATTTCGATGCTTGTCTCCATTCCGAAAGAGAGAAGAGCGACTTACAAGGGAACTCCAACAGAGAAGATGGTCAAAAAGCTTGGACTTGAAGTAGATCAGGAAATAGATGTGTCGAAATTAAATTTGAATGAACTTGCAAAAAAGATAGCGGAATTGAAGCTTGAAGAAATAAAAGGCGCCTCAACTTACGTCTGGCTCGATTTTTGGCATGGAGAAATGAGGCGTTCAGAAGCTGTCGCTCCTGGAGATGTTAAAAATCCGAGGTTTGTGCTCTCTGGACCTTATGCAGCGTTCAAAGAGATTGTGATGGGCAAAGTGGATCCAACTACCCAGATCATGAGAGGTAAGTTGAAATTGAAGGGCGATCTTGGATACATGATGAGAAACACCGCTACGGTGAACAGATTTAGCCAGCTAATGTCCTCTCTGCCAATAGACTTGGGTTAGTGATACTATGTGGACATTTGTCTCTCCGAGACTTATTGTTTATGGGGAGGATGCTCTGACATTTCTTGAAGGTGAAAAAGCGAAAAGAGTTCTGATAGTAACAGATGAATGTATCTCTCAGCTTGGATTCGTTGATATCGTCAAAAATAGCCTTAAAGCTGAAAAAATAGAGGTTTTCAGCGAAGTTGAGCCAGAGCCGAGTATAGATACCGCAGTCAAATGCACCAAGGTTGCAAAAGAATTACAACCTGAGCTGATAATTGCGCTGGGAGGAGGAAGTGTCATAGACGTTGCTAAGGCTGCAAGAATTCTAATGGAAGTTGAGATAGATCCAATTGCAGTAACTCCCTTTACAGATCTTTTTGAGCTTGGGTATATGAGAAGGGCAAAGCTTATAGCAATTCCAACGACAAGCGGAACTGGAGCGGACGTAACTTGGACTTCAGTCCTTACAGATAAGGCGGAGCACAGAAAATTGACTCCAGCGAATAAGGAAATTGTGCCCGATGTAACTCTACTCGACTATCGATTTGTAGCAGATATGCCAAAGAAACTCGTAGCTGGTTCTGGATTGGATGCTCTGACGCATGCGGTAGAGGGTATAGTTTCGATATGGAAGAACGACTTAAGTGATGCGTTGTGCGAAAAAGCAGTCGAGATGATACTGGGGAATCTTGAAAAGTCCTACAAAGGTGACATGGAGGCAAGAGCAAAGATGCATATCGCAGCCACAATGGCTGGACTCGGATTTGGAAATTCACAAGTTGGACTTGTTCATTCTCTTGGGCACACGTTTGGAGCCATATTCAAACTCCATCATGGTTGTTGTGTAGGGCTTTTCTTGCCATACGTTATGCAGTTCTACCTCAAGAGCGATGCGAAAGCAAGAATGGACGCTTTGGCTAAGAAATTAGGATTTAATAGTGCTGAAAAGCTCATAGATAAGATAGTTGCACTAATGAAGAGCGTAGAACTGCCAACAAAAATCTCGCAAATAATCGATAGGAAGGAATTCGAGAAAAACATCGAAAATCTCGTAATGAACACTTTGAACGACACGAGCCTCGGAATGAGTCCAAGGATTCCAGATTATGATCAGGTTAAAAAGATCTACGAATACGCATTCGATGGAAAGAAAATAGATTTTTGATGGAGGTGAAAAGATGTTTGGCTACTGTGGAAGGATTTTGAGGGTCAACTTATCGGATAAAAAGTCCTCCATTCTACCATTAAACGAAAAAGATGCGAAACTTTTCGTTGGTGGAGCAGGAATTGGAATAAGGCTCCACTACCAAATGAAAACTTACGAGAAGGATCCATTTTCTCCAGAGAACCCAATTGCGATCATGACTGGTCCACTAACAGCAACCACTGCTCCAGCGACAAGCAAGTTAGCTTTTTGTGCTCGAAGTCCACTGACAAAGATCTGGGGTGAATCGAACTCTGGAGGAAAAATGGGGGTCTATCTGAAATACGCAGGCTGGGATGGCGTTTTAATCGAGGGAAAAAGTGAAAAACCTGTTTATTTAAAGATCGACAAGAATGGCGTTGAGTTTAAGGATGCGAGTGGAATTTGGGGTAGGGGATGCTATGAGGCGCAGGAAACAATAGAAAAAGAATTGGGTGAGAAAAGAGTTTCTACCGCTGTTATTGGACAGGCAGGAGAAAATCTTGTAAAATTTGCTTGCATTCAGGTCGATAACTCGAGGCATGCTGGAAGGACTGGAATGGGCGCAGTTCTTGGATCTAAAAAGCTGAAAGGCGTTGCAGTTTGCTATGATCCAAGCGATAAATTTGAAATAAAGCTTGCTAACAGTGAAGGTTTTAAAGAGGTTGTCTCTCAGTTCATCGAGGCTATAAACAACGACTTTACATGTAACATGTTCAAGGATCTCGGGACTTCTGGATACGTTGAAAATGCGGAGGCTTTTGGAGATCTGCCGGTGAAATACTACACAAAGGGAACTTTTGAGGGAGCTACAAAGATCTCAGGCTCAGCAATGGCGAGCTCAATTTTGAAGGGCAACGATGGATGCTTAGGTTGTATCGTGAGATGTGGCAGAGTTGTAGAGCTAAGGGGAAAGAAGATCCATGGTCCTGAATATGAGACAGTTGCAGCTTTTGGCTCGCTTCAGCTTAACGATGATCTTGAGTCCCTCGTGGAGATGAACTACCTTTGCAACGATCTTGGAATGGACACAATTTCCTGCGGAGTCTCAATAGCTTTCGCAATGTGGATTACTGAGAAGGGTGTTGGGAACTTCAACCTCAAATGGGGAGATGCAAAGAGAGTGAAGGAGCTTATAAAAGAAATAGCATTGAGAAAGGGCATTGGCAACGAGCTCGCGGAGGGTGTTAGATTCCTCGAGGAGAAATACAACTTGAAGGGCTGGGGAGCTCATGTTAAAGGTCTTGAAATACCGATGCACGATGCAAGAGCCTTCGCATCTCTTGCAAGCGCTTACGCTGTGCACATAAGAGGAGCATGTCATCTACCACATCAGATGTATCTCTATGAAATGGGTAAAGTGATCGACGATTACGGCATAATCTCGAACGACAGGTTTGCTAACGAAGGAAAAGGAATTCTAACAGCTAAGGTTCAGAACTTCACAGAGCTTTTCAACTCCGTAACCATGTGTGCTTTTATGCCTGTCACTCCTTCAATGCTTGCAAACATGCTCAAATTTGCAACTGGCTTCGAATTCGACTTAGAGAGCTTGGCTAAAGTGGGAGAGAGAACTTTCACACTGAAGAGACTCTACGATCTGAAGTGCGGAGTTAAGGCTGAGGACGATAAGCTACCGCAGATCGTTCTGCAACCACTCGAAGGTGGAACCGCTGGAAATGTGCCAGACGTGAAGAAACAGGTTCAGGAATACTACGAGTTCAGAAAATGGAGAAATGGAATTCCAAGTGAAGAAAAGCTTAAAGAACTTGAGCTTGTTTAATTATTTTCTCAATTTTTATCACTTCGTTCTCCCATAAATTGCTTCGAATACTGCAAATTGCAGAATATGACCTTCCATAGCCTTTTCAAGCTCTGCCTTCGACGCTAAGGACTCAATTTCTAACTCAGCATCGAGCACATAAAGCTTGAAAAGATATCTATGCACTCCGCTTGGCGGACATGGACCATCGTAACCAATCTTGCCAAAATCATTTTTGCCTTGCACAGCTTTGATCGGTTTCTCAACCACAGGTTCTTTTGGAATTCCTTCAGGGATGTAGACGGTTTCAGGTGGAATGTTCCAAATGAGCCAGTGTGTGAA
>JANXDJ010000050.1 GCA_025059545.1 Archaeoglobaceae archaeon | reverse complement strand
ATTATTCTTTTACCCCTTTCCTCAAATTTGCAGAAATTCGGGCTTGCGAGGTTTTCATCGTCCTTTACGTAATCAAGACCGCTCGAAAGCAATTCATAAGCAAGTCTTTCTACTTCTTCGGCAGAGTAGCCGACCTTAGGCTTTGGAACTGTTCCGACGATTGGTCTCTCTACTTTGAAGATCTTCTTAACATCCAAACCTTTAAAAGGTCCCTTAAAATTACTCAGAAAATCCTTTGGTAGATATATGTCCTCAATTCTGAGCTTCTCAACCCTTCTCATCCCAAAAATGTTTCCTGCAACTGAAGCCAAAAATCCTGGAATATTTGCCGACTCAAATAACTCAAGTGGGTATGCAACCTTGACATTCCAATATTCGCCCATTTTATGAAAATCATAAGCTTTTGCGGATAGTTCTTTCACTCTTTTGCCATCAAACCAATCTGTCAATGTTGTCCAAGTCCCAGTTGAACTTTCAGCAGCTATTGCGCCAGCACATTCCTCAATTGTAAATTTTTCGGCAGGTTTAACTACAAAAGAGACCAAGATCTCCTTATCATAGCTTGGTTTGTGATTTTTGTCAACATATTCTTCATATACCATGATCTAAAGTTTCGAGGGGGGTTATATATTTTTGTGAGCTTATAGCTACCTTACAACTATAACAATAATTTATAATAATTTTTATTAGTGCATAATTAGAAAAATTTAAATATATCTACTTCACGTTAGGTTTAAATACGAATTCCGATATAAAGGTTAGAAGTTTGGTGGTTTGACTAAGAAAGTCTGGAGTGTGGTTTGGATGGTTAGTAGAAGTGAGTTTATTTCAATAAACCCAGAAGTAAACAGAGAAGTCTTCAACCTTGGAGGAAAAAGTCTGCTCGAGTGTTACCAGTGCGGATCTTGCACTGCGGTCTGTCCACTCTCAGAAGAACTCGATGTCAGCTTCAGAAGAGCCATACGCTACACACAGCTGGGCGTGGAGGATAAAATACTTGGAGACATCTCACCATGGTCATGCAACCTTCATGGAGACTGCACAGACAGCTGTCCTCGTGGAGCAAGTCCTTCGGAGATCTTGGCATCAATAAGAAGATATCAGTCGATTAAATACGACTGGACTGGAATTACGAAGTGGTGGAATTATTCTTCCTTTGCGAGTAAGTTCTTGGCTTATCTTGCGATCTTTGGTCTTTCACTGCTTTTATACTTCGGATTATATTGGCAAAGCATTCTGGAATACGCTTCAACAGGCAAGCTTGTGGTGCTATCGAAGCTTTTAATTCCCGTTGCAGTTGTTTTCGTTATAAGTTTTGCAATATTGGCCTCAAATGGATACAGAGCTTACAAATTCATGAGCAGAGACAAAAAGAAAGAAGTGGGCTTAATGGAGTCGCTAAAACTAATTTCGAGGTTCTTCTTAAAGCTTGAAACTGAAGCAATGGGTGTTCCGCACAAGAGAGATAGAATATTGGAGCACGTTCTGATCTTGGTTGGAATTGGTTTATTCATACTGCTTGGGATCATATATCTGATCTATCCAAAATTCTTCGATTACGAGATTATATCGAGAGCACTCATTTACACAGCATCTCTAACGCTATTGATTGGCGTAAGCTCTCCTTTGACGAAAAGGCTACTTTCTTCTGAGAAAACGCACTGGTATTACAAGAGATTCACACATTCTGTGGATTGGATGTCATTGATAACGCTATTCCCAATAGCGCTAATGGCATTACTTGTCTTCATATTATACGATCTATCGATGGTCCTATACGCCTACATCGCATTTGCACTACTGCTTAGCTTCTTAATTCCGTTCCTATTGCTTGAATTTGCCTTCGGAAAGCATACTCACTGGCTCTACAAGGTAATTGCCTACTATGTAGGTGCTCGAACAGGATCCTTCAGAGGTGAGTGAGATGAGTTCCGTCTTAATCGTTGGAGGTGGGGTTGCGGGAATACAAGCGGCGCTGGACTTGGCTGAGCAAGGAATAGAAGTTTATTTAGTAGACAAAGCTCCGAGTGTTGGAGGAAAGATGGCATATCTTGACAAGACTTTTCCCACACTTGATTGTGCTTCATGCATTTTAGCGCCGAAAATGGCAGCATTGCTAAGATATCCAAATATAAAGCTAATAATGAACTCCGAAGTTCAGGATGTTAGTGGTAGAGCGGGAAATTTCAAGGTTAAGATTCTCAAAAAGCCCACCTACGTTGATTGGAGCAAATGCAATGGCTGTGCGGTGTGCACGGAGAAATGCCCAGTGAAAGATGTTCCAAATGATTACAATATGGGATTGTCGCAACGAAGGGCAATTTACATAATGTTCCCTCAAGCGGTGCCAAAGAGGGCAATTATCGATGCAGAGCACTGCATGAGATTAAATCCACCACCAAAGGCTAAAGAAAAAGCAAAAGGACCACTTTGTGGTGTTTGTCAAAGACTTTGTCCGACAAAAGCCATTGACTACGAACAGAAGCCGGAAATCATTGAATTAAACGTTGCTTCAGTGATCATTGCCACTGGAATGGAGTTATATGATCCAAGAAATCTGCCCGAACTGGGCTATGGAAAGCACCAAAACGTTTACACGAATCTCGAATTTGAAAGACTTGTCTCTGCAACTGGACCGACAAATGGTGAAATTGTGAGAAAATCAGATGGAAAGCATCCGAAGAAGATCGCATGGATTCAGTGCGTTGGTTCAAGAGATATCAGATTCAACCATTACTGCTCTGCCTATTGCTGTATGGCTGCGACAAAGCAAGCGATCTTGGCAAAGGAGCATTTGCCAGAAGTGCAGTGCACTATTTACTACATGGACATAAGAGCATTTGGTAAAGGTTTCAATGAATTTCTCGAAAGAGCTAAAAAGGAGTTTGGGATAAATTACGTTCGTGGAAAAGTTGTTAAGATCGATGAAATTCCAGAGACTAAGAATTTGAAGATCCTATACGAGGACACTGCAGATAGCTATCTGAAGACGGATGAATACGATATGGTCATTCTCTCAGTCGCAATAACTCCCAATTCTAAGCTACCCTTGCCTGTTGAACTGACAAGTGACGGCTTCATAAAGCTAAAGGATCCCTACTTAGATCCAGTTTCAACGACAGTAGAAGGTATTTTTGTCGTAGGAGCGGTTGCCGGTGCGAAAGACATTCCTGATTCAGTAACAGAGGCAAGTGCTGCAGCTGCAAGAGCTGCATTGATAGCTAAAAGATTTGCTTGTCCAACGGAGGTGGTTAAATGAGCGAACCAAGAATAGGTGTTTATGTTTGCCATTGTGGCTTCAACATTGCTGGCACGGTCGATGTTAAGAAGGTTGCTGAGTTCGCAAAAACACTTCCAAACGTTGTGGTAGCTAAGGATTACGTTTTCATGTGCTCTGAGCCTGGACAGGATCTCATAAAGGAAGATATAAAGGCTAATAATTTGGACAGGGTGGTCGTCGCTGCATGCTCACCTTCCCTCCATGAGGTAACCTTTAGAACCGCAGTCGGTGAAGCGGGTTTGAATAAGTACTTGCTTGAGATGGCGAACATCAGAGAGCACTGTTCTTGGGTGCATGGTGATAAAGAAAAAGCGACTGAGAAGGCTAAAGAGATCGTAAGGATGGCGGTAGCCAAAGCGAGAAATTTAGAGCCATTAGAAGAGCTTGAAGTAAAGGCAGAAACTAGTGCTCTCGTTTTAGGCGGCGGAGTCGCAGGGATGAGATCTGCGCTTGAGCTTGCAAACTACGGCTTCAACGTTTATCTGATCGAGAAAAGTCCGACTATTGGTGGCAAAGCTGCGTTAATAGGTTATGTGGATCCAAAAACAAAAGGGGCGGAAATAGTCAGTAAGATGTTCGATAAAATCAAGGACTGTCCTCGAGTATGTGTTTTCACGAATGCTGAGCTTATTCAGCTAAGTGGCTTCACAGGGAACTACGTTGCCAAAGTTCGGCTAAATCCGAGGTTTGTGAATGAAAAGTGCACTCTATGCGGAGAATGTGAAGAAGTTTGCCCGATCGAAGTTTCGAACGAATACAACTTCGGCTTGAATAAAAGAAAGGCGATCTTTCTGCCATTTGCCAATGCTTATCCACCATACTATGCGATCGACTATAGAGTTTGCGTGAAATGTGGGGAATGCGAGAAGGTTTGCAGATTTGGGGCGATCAATCTGAAAGAGGGGCCAAAGATTATCGAATTAAAAGTTGGTAGCTTAATCGTAGCTACTGGATACGATCCTTATAGACCTTTCAAGGGCGAATATGGCTACGGCTTGCATCCGAATATCATAACACTCTTCCAGCTCGAAAGACTACTCGACCCCGACAGCCCAACGAAGGGGGAGCTGATAATTGGAGGAAAGATTCCAAAGAACATAGCATTCATTCAGTGTGTTGGCTCAAGAAATACAACTCCGGGAGCAAAGGAATACTGCTCGAGAATGTGTTGCACTACTGCTATTAACAGCGCAATCAAGATCAAGGAGAAGTATCCAGATACAAACGTTTACATCCTCTACAAGGACATAATGACCTATGGAAGCGATGAAACGCTTTACGAAGAAGCTGGAAGAAAACTCGTGAATTTCATAAAGTTCGAGGACAAGATTCCAAAAGTTTCCGTAACTCCAGAGGGCTTATTCATAGATGTTTTTGAATATACAATCCAGGAGAACATTAGAATTCCTGTCGATGCGATCGTGCTTTCAATCGGAATGCTACCGCCAAGAGACATTGAAGAATTAATTGCAGTTACAAGAGTGAGCTGTGGCGGAGAAGGTTTCGTTAGAGAGGCGCATTTAAAGCTTGCTCCGGTTGAGGCACCAACTAAAGGGTTATTCCTCGCTGGATGCATCACAGGACCAAAGAATATTCTCGAGAGCATTAGAATGGGTTCAGCTGCTGCTGCGAAGGCGATGTCTTTGCTTTCGAAGGGTAAAATAACGATAGAACCGATGATCGCCCAAGTAAATGAAGAGAAGTGCAGTGGTTGTGCAATTTGTGTAGGTGTTTGCCCGTATTCAGCGATCTCGATCAAGACTATCAACGGAGATAGAATTGCTTATGTTGAGAAAGCTCTTTGCATGGGTTGCGGAACTTGCAATGCTGCATGTCCAAGTGGTGCGATGCAACACCTTGGCTTCAAAGACGTTCAGTTGTTAGCTCAAACGAGAGCGGTTTTCGGAGGTGAAACGCATGGCTGAGCCAAAAAGCGATTTTGAGCCGAAAATAGTTGTTTATGCATGCAACTGGTGCACTTATGCAGCTACTGACTTAGCTGGAACGAGCAGAATGAGCTATCCGCCAAATGTTCGCATAATTCGAGTAATGTGCTCGGGTAGAATAGATCCGCAGTTCGTTCTTCAAGCCTTTGCTGATGGAGCGGATGGTGTTATAGTCGCTGGTTGTCATCCTCCTGCAGATTGTCACTACATTGAAGGAAATTACAAAGCCTACAGGAGATTCGAGCTGTTCAGAAAGCTACTCGAGGCTATGGGGATAGAGCAAGAACGCTTTAGACTTGAGTGGATCTCTGCTGCGGAAGCGAGTAGATGGGTGCAGGTTGTGAACGAGATGGTTGCACAGGTGAAGAAACTTGGACCGCTGAAGCCCAATTTAGAGGTGAGAGAATGAGTGAGAAGCCAAAAGTTGCCTGGTATTGGTGCGCTTCTTGTGGAGGTTGTGAGGAATCGTTTGTTGATCTTGCAGAGAGACTTTTAAAAGTATTTGAAGCTGTTGACATAGTTTTCTGCCCTGTTGCAATGGATTTCAAGAGAGAAGACGTTGAGAAGCTTCCAGATGGTTCAATCACAGTTGCGCTGATCAACGGTGGTGTAAGGCTTAAGGAGCATGAGGAAATGGTAAAGCTGTTGAGGAGGAAGTCGAAGATCGTCATCGCTTATGGAGCATGTTCAGCTTGGGGCGGAGTTCCGGGGCTTGCGAATTTATACAATCTCGATGAGGTTATTGAAAGGAAGTATTTAGAAGTCCCCACAATTGAAAATCCCAAAGAAGTTTTGCCAACAAAGAAGACAATCTTAAACATTCCAGAGGCTAAAATAAAAGCGGAGCTCGAACTTCCAGAGCCTTTACCAACTTTACTTCCACTCGAAAAAGTTGTTGATGTCGACTACTACATCCCCGGCTGTCCACCGACCCCGGATGTGTTTTGGAACGCCCTTCAAGCTTTGTTAAGTGGTAATCTACCACCAAAAGGAGCAGTAGTCGGAGCATCACAGAGAGCGCTGTGCGATGAGTGCTCTTTGAATGAAACTAAGCCTGAAAAATTGCTCATTAAAGAGTTCAAGAGACCTGACAAAGCAAAGCCTGAGCCAAACAAATGTTTACTATCCCAAGGATTCCTTTGCATGGGTCCAGTGACAAGAGGCGGGTGCACCGCTTTGTGCATTAAAGCAAACATGCCCTGCACAGGCTGTTTTGGCTTGCTCGACGGCATCGTGGATTACGGAGGCAAGGCAATATCCTACTTCGGAAGTATTCTCGATTACTCGCCGATGGAAGATAAGGAGATCAAGAAAGCCTTTGAAAGCATTCCAGATTGGATCGGAACGATTTACAGATACTCTTTACCAGCTGCAAAGCTAAGCAATAAGGCAGGATTGAAAAAATATAAGCTTATAAAGGAGGTGGTTGAGATATGACCAAAGAAATCATTATAGATCCAATTACTCGCCTTGAAGGGCACGGAAAGATTGCCATAATCCTTGACGACAAAGGAAACTGTGTTAGAGCCTTTTTCCAGGTTCCTGAGCTTAGGGGCTTCGAGAAATTTGCAGAAGGCAGACATGCTGAAGACATGCCCCAGATCACTTCAAGGATCTGTGGAGTGTGTCCGACTGCGCATCACATGGCATCTGTGAAAGCTTTGGATGATCTTTACAAAGTTGATCCGCCAAAATCCGCGAAGAAGATCAGAGAGCTTTTCTATAACTTATTCATGCTTGAAGACCACGCTTTGCATGTTTACATCCTTGGCGGTCCAGACTTTATCGTGGGTCCAGATGCTCCCAAGGAAGAAAGGAATGTTATTGGTGTGATTAAAAAAGTAGGGCAAGAGGTTGGACTGAAAGTAGTAGGGATGAGAAAGAGCATAAGGCAGATGATGGAGAAGATCGGCGGAAAGACAATCCATCCAGTCCTTGGAGTTCCTGGAGGGATTTCAAAACCTCTAAATGAAGAGATCGTGAAGGAGCTTAGGGTTCTTGGAAATCAGGGAGTAGAATTTGCCCAATTCACGTTGAACGTCTTTAAAGAGATCGTGCTAAAGAACAAGAAATATTTAGACTTGATCACGAGCGATGCCTATACGCATCGAACCTACTACATGGGACTTGTGGACAGCAAGAACAAGGTGAACTTCTACGACGGAATGCTAAGGGTTGTAGATCCGAATGGCAAGGAGTATGCGAAATTTGATGTGCACAAGTACTTAGATTACATTGCGGAGCATGTGGAACCTTGGAGCTACATGACATTCCCGTATTTGAAGAAGATTGGCTGGAAAGGGCTTATAGATGGTGAACAGAGCGGAATTTATGCAGTAGCTCCACTTGCAAGGTTAAACGCAGCAGATGGTATGGCAACACCTTTGGCTCAGGAAGCTTACGAGGAGATGTTTGACAAACTTGGAAAGCCCGCTCATCAAACACTTGCTATGCACTGGGCTAGAGTGATTGAGATGCTCTACGCTGCAGAGCAAATAAGGGAGCTTGCGAACGATCCAGACATTTTGGATCAGAATGTAAGAAATGTCCCCACTGCAAAACCAGAGGTCGGCATTGGAGTGGTTGAAGCTCCAAGAGGGACTCTGATCCATCACTACGAGACCGACGAAAGAGGAGTTGTTAAGAGAGCAAATCTGCTTGTAGCTACTCAGCACAACATCGGCAGAATTTCGATGTCTGTAGACAAGGCTGCGAGGAGTTTGATCAAAAATGGCGTCGTGAACGATGGACTGCTGAACATGGTAGAAATGGCTTTTAGAGCTTACGATCCCTGCAACGCCTGCGGAACCCATACTTTGCCCGGCTCTTTGCCTGTGCCGATCTACATTTACAACGCTGCTGGAGAACTTTTAAAGATTATTCGATAACTTTTTATTATATGCCTCTTATTTTATTTTTAGGCAATCCGATTTACTCAGACGACAGGATCGGTTTAATTTTGGGCGAAAGATTGAAAGATAGACTTGAAGCAGATGGATTTGAGGTCAAAATCCTTGAAAGATCTGGCTACACTCTCATCGATCACATCGCTGGACATGAATTTGTTTTCATCGTCGACAGCATTCTCGGGGAAGTAGGTGAATTGATTTTGATCGAGAATCTGGAAAATCTAAAAACACTTTTTCCAAGATCTCCGCACTATTCTGGAATTGCGGAAGCGATAGAGCTTATGAAAACTTTAAATTTGTCTCCACCAGAGAAACTTGTGGTTATAGGCGTTGGAGTTAAGGATCCGTTCACAGTGTCGGATAAAATGTCGCCAGAGCTTGAAGAGGAGGTTGATTCGATTACAGAGAAATTATATCATATTATCTCCAAATCCGGAATTCTAATCCAATAAAAAGCTTGATAATGCTTTAAGATCCCAACTCGTTAAAAATTTCAAAAAATTTTAAAATCCAAGAGTTTTTTAGATTTTGAAATGAACAGAATTGCGGAATTAAAAACAGAGCTACTATGCTACGGGATTAGAACTAGTGAGGAAATGGTATCTTTAAAAGCTTATCCAACCAAAGGAAAATCGAGAGCAGGAGTAGCTGGAAGTGGTAGGAACTTTATTGTGAATCCTGGCGGAAAAGATGAGTTCGTTGCAAACATTGGAGTTTTACATCCTTTTCTCGACAGATCTCCATTCGAGTTCAGAAGAATTGATGGAAGAGGTTGGATACTTAAAAATGGGGAGAAGATCCTTAGGGCAACGGTTTTTGAGCCTAAATGGCATGCTACAAAAGCTGGAGAGATTGTTAGACTCCATGGAAAATCGAGCTTGGCTCTTGCTTTGACAAATAATTGCATCTTTAAATCTAATCGGATGGGTTGTAAATTCTGCATAATAGACATAGGAAAAGAGAAAATAACCCATAAACCCGAGGATATTGCCAATGCTATAAAAGAGATCGAAAATAATGCTGAGATAAGAAAATTCATTGATTTTGACGGGTCAGAAGGACTTGTGGAGCCTACAGACATAAACATAAACTCTGGAACTCTCGAGGAACCAGATCTTGTGAAATTTTATGCAGAAACTGCAAGAGCTATAAGAGCGGTAAGCGATCTGCCAATAGGAATAGAAATAACTCCTGTTGGAAAAGAGGGGTTGATTACATTAAAAAACGCTGAGATCGACTCGATCTACATAAACATCGAGGTTTTCAGCGATACTGCAAGGAGAAAGATCATTCCGGGTAAAGATCGGTCTTTTTCGAGAGACAGATATTTGAAGGTTATGGAAGAGGCTATAGAGATCTTTGGAGAAAATCAGGTTGCTTCTTGGATCCTAATAGGTCTTGAGCCTACTGAGGAAACTGTAAAGGGGTGCGAAGCTATCGCTGAAACAGGAGCAATTCCGCTACCAAGAGCCTTTAGACCGCTATTTAGCTCTGAATTGGAGAACCATTTACCTCCAAACGCTGAGGAGGCAAAGAGGGTTTACAGTGAGTGGCTAAGAATAATAAAGGAGCAAAAGTTGGATCCACTTAAGACAACTGCGGGTTGTGCAAAATGCGGTAGTTGTTTTCCGATAAGGGAGCTACTAATTTGATATGCGCATCGGTTATCTCTCTACAGCATATCATACATCGCACCTCTTAAGAGAGAAGGTAAAAGCGGAATGGAAGCTCTTCAGCACGGGAATAGAGATCGTGAAGGCTTTCAAGGAAAATAGAATAGACTTGGCATACGTTGGATTAACTCCGGTGATCTACGCAAAAAATAGTGGTCTCGAAATAATCTGCATCGCGGGAGGGCATGTAGAAGGAACTGTTATCGCAGGAAGAGCGGAAAATGAG
>JANXDJ010000004.1:2303-53755 GCA_025059545.1 Archaeoglobaceae archaeon | reverse complement strand
CAAAACCACAGTTGCCCCAGGAGAGAGATTTGCAGTTGATATCAGCGTGCAAGGCACTACAGCACAATCAGCGCTTGTGAACTTCACCTTCGATACGACTAAGATAACCTACGTTTCTGGTTCAACTCAGAGATTGTTCAACGTGATGGACACGATAACTTCGAGTGCAAATTACGTGAGATATCTTGGCGCTTCAACTTCTCCAGTGAGCATTGCAGCGAAGACAAAGGTAGCTACAGCTGTATTCAGTGTAAATCCAGGAGCTTCTGGAACGATAAGCTTTAGCGTAGTTACTGCAAATATTGATGGAACAAATGCTTCAGCAATCGTTCAGAGCTTAACAATAGTCAGAGAACCTTGGCAAGCTTATGATCAAAATGGCAATGGTGACATTGAAGATCAGGAATTGATCCAAGCAATCTTGGATTGGCTTAACAACAAGATTGGCGATAGAGAACTCATAAAAGTTATCCTTAACTTACTAAATTAAATCTTTATAATTTTATAATATATCTATAATCTATTTATTTTTAGTATTATATTTATTCTATTTTAGTTTTTTAGTTGTATTCTATTTAGATTATATTAGCTAAAATTTGAGCATAGTACGAATTTTTCGTCAATTGCAGAAAAATATATCGCTAAGGGGCAAAAAGTTTAAATACTTTAAATATCACTAATTTTTGGCGGCGGGATAGCTAAAGCTATACTCGCTGCCAAACCAAACCGTAGAATTTATATAGTTGAGAGTGAACAAAAATGCGGAAGGAGGTTGAGAGGATGAAAAGATATGGATTGATAGGATTAATGTTGTTAGTGGTTTTAGCGACTCCAGTAATGGCAGCTACAGTTTATATAGAACCAAACAAAACCACAGTTGCCCCAGGAGAGAGATTTGCAGTTGATATCAGCGTGCAAGATGGCACAGCACAATCAGTTCTCGTGAACTTCACATTCGATCCAACAAAGATCACCTATGTTTCTGGCTCAACTCAGGGATTGTTCAACGTCTTTGATACAATAACTTCAACCGCAAATTACGTAAGATATCTTGGAACTTCAACTTCTCCAGTGAACATTACAGCGAAGACAAAGGTAGCTACAGCTGTTTTCAGTGTAAATCCAGGAGCTTCTGGAACGATAAGCTTTAGCGTTGTGATCGCAAATATTGATGGAACTAATGCAACAACAAGTGTTGGTAGCTTGACAATCACAACTCCTACCCCAACACCTACTCCAACTCCAACTGTTCCCATTACTCCTACGCCAAATAAGGGACCAATCCAAATAACAGGATTGAAAATAGATATGCTCAAGCTTTCGGATGATAAAGTATCAGTCGGAGGTACTCTTACGATCTCCGCAGAATGGGGATTCCTCGCTAAAGAGGTTGGAACGAGAAGAATAGCTGTTGTTCCTTGGGTTGACTACAAAGATATAAGAGCTGCAGGAACAATTGATGTTGCAAGGTTGCTTGATAAATCGAAGAGAACTATTGCTTTGCCTGAAGAAGGTGGAAGTGGCAGTTGGGACTTCTCACCAACTGCACCAGGCTATTATATAGTCGTAGCTTTCCTAAACGCTACCACATTTGACGAGAGATTAGCATTCTTAGCAGAAGCACCGGTCGCTGGAAGACCTACGGTCAGCATAAGCGTTGATAGAAGTGTTGTTGTAATCGGAGATTACGTGAAAGTGAAAGCTTCTATGAGCACAGATGTTGCAGTTGCACCTGTGGTTATATTTGTCTCTGGCGCTGGATATTTCATAAACCAAACTGGAGCTCATACGACCACTGCATTTGTATGTAGAAATACAACTGCTAGCTATACAGTGAAAGAAGCTTGCGGTGCTGATGAGTGGTGGATCAGAATTCCCGATGTTGCTGAAGGAACTTACGTTGCAAAGATCGATGTTGGCAGTGGTTCAACGAGGGCTGAAGCTGTTGCTCTATTCACGATTGCTAAACCTGCGATAACTTCGCTAACTGTTCCACCACAGCATGTAAAGGGAAGAGATATAGTAATTGAGGGAACAACAAACCTTGCAAAGAGTGGTACAGAAGCAGATAGTGGTACAAAGAGAGTAGAGAACATGGCTTTCCTCACGATAGAAGATCTTACAGGAAGGGTCATAGTCAGTCCTACACTGGTAGTTGGTCAGTCATATATAGATGAGGGTGGTAAGTTCAGGTTTAAGATCGACAACTTTGGCGTGAATGCATCACCATTGTTTAGAGTATTGGACACAGGATTCTATGTAGTAAAAGTTGAAATAACATCCGGAATTCTAAAAGAAGATACTACAGCCACTTTTGAGCTTGTAAAAGCCACTTTGAAACTTTCAGTAGACAAGACAAGCGTAACGAGAGGGGATGATGTAACCTTTACAATTACAACGAACTTAAAAGTAAACAACCCTGTTAATTTCGAAATAGAGGATACGAGATTCTGTACTGGAGATCCTGACTGTGTGAAGGAGAGAACTTACAGAACAGATGTAGTAGGAAAGATAACGATAAAGCTGACTGTTAACAACGAAGCTCCATTGACAGATTACAAGTTCACGGCCAAAGAGACTGTTACAGATGTCAGCGACTCGATAAGGGTTACTGTAGTCAGACAAACAATCGATATAAAGGTTGACAAGACAACCGTTGCAAGAGGTGGAGAGATCAGATTCACTGGAACCACTACAGCAGATAGGATCTTTGTGTATGCTGCTGAGGATGCAAAGGGAGTGTTCGAGAACGTAAGAGTTTTGCCAGATGTAACCATTATAAACACCACTATATACCCAACTTTCACGATTAAGCCAAGCGATAAGAAGCTCGACTTCAAGATAAATGTAAACGTTGGTGGAGTAGAGCCAGGGACATATTATCTCTACATCTTCGCCCCAGCCAATGTAACTTTGATCGATAAATCCTCGGATCCACAGGCTATGATACCAGTGGTTGTTACAGATCCGAGGATCATCAGATTTGAGGCACCAAGTAGAGTTCCATATCAGGGCAAGTTCGACGTATCAGTTCTTGCAGATCCTGGTGACAGGAAGAATGTAGAGATAAGACTTGTGATTTCAGGACCAAACATCGTAGCTAGAGAGATCTCTAGAGGACCTTTGGATGCTTTTAACTACTACAACAAGACAGTCGACCTCAGAGAACTCAGACCCCTAGTAATAGATCCAGGCTTATATCTGTTGAAAGCAGAGATCAGATTTGTTGCTACGAACGAGAAGACAGATGAAGCAACCAAGATGGTAGAAATAGCAACGATGAGACTCGATGTCGATATTCCAGCAATAGTAGTCATAGGAGATAAGATAGCAGTAAAGATCTCAACGGCTAGAACAGAAGCTGGATACGATGGAATCTTCGCAACCATGGTTGGTGTGAACTATAAGGTAACCCAAAGAGTTTCATTGGATAGCACTGGAAAAGCAACTGCTACATTTGAAACCTATGGTCTGGCTGAGGGAACTTATAAGATATATATCAGAGACACGATGAAGACACCAAAAGATTGGGATTGGATCACATGGCTCGACAAGAACTATGATCTCGATCCAGCAACTGCATTGGCAAAAACCTTTGAAGCTGATGATGACATGCTCGTGGTTAGAACTATACAAGTTGTAAAGACGACGCCAACACCTACACCTACGCCAACACCTACTCCTACACCTACGCCAACACCTACACCTACGCCAACACCTACTCCTACACCTACTCCTACTCCTACGCCAAGGACACCTACACCGACTCCAACACCAGCTCCAGGAATTCCAGGGTTTGAAGCAATCTTTGCAATCGCTGGACTCCTGGCTGTAGCTTATCTGCTGAGAAGAAGACAGTAAATTTTCTAATTTTTAAAATTTTTAAATTTTTAAAATTTAATTAAAATTGAATTACTTATTTTTGAAATGCTTTTCAAAAATATCAAAGATTTCTTCAGGCTTTTCGAGAATAAAAACACCATCCATCTTCCTTAGCCTTTCTACATGTTCAACGTCCTCCTTTCTTATCCTCAATTTCATCTTTCTACCATCTGGAAGCTCAGTCTCAACAACACCTTCTCTATAGTCAGACGGCATTATGTAAACTGGAACAAAGGCTTTCAAAGCCATGATGGCAGAGTTTGAAAGAAGAGAGTCCGCAATTCCAAGAGCTATCTTTGCTACTGTATTCGAAGTCGTTGGAGCTATTAGCAAAAACTCAAAATTCCCACTCTGAAGCATTCCGGCCAAAAATGGAACATTGGCATTTACTTCTGTCCAAACTTTGAAATTCAACTTGAGTTCATCCATTAGATTGTAGTAAAGCAAAACCTGCTGTCCTGCCTTTGAGAGATAAGCTCTGATCTCAACTTGTGGATACATATCCCTTATTCTATTCATAACTTTGAAAGTTTCTCTCAACCTGTCACCGCTCCCTGTAATCCCCCAGGCGACCTTCATATAACTTCAAAAAATCTAAAAATCTTTTTACAGTCTTTCTTAGATTTCTAAAACCCTCTTCATCTTCAGAAACTCCTTCAAGTGTATCTTTGCTCCAGAAAGTCGCTCCAAGGTTTGCTCCAAAAGAACCTCCGCTTATAGGAATTACTCCGTTGAGGATAAAGAAAGTTATTATTTGCATGATCGCAAGCTCTTGACCACCAATTCTGTCACCGCCAACTGCTATTGCCATCCCAACCTTTCCACGGAAAAAGTTGTAATCCTTCGCAACAAGAGCTCTACATCTATCCATAATCGCCTTTATCTGTGCACTGACTCCACCGTTGTAAACTGGAGTTGCAATTACGATTCCTCTAGCCTTTTCAAGAAGTTCGTATATTCCAAACATGTCGTCTCTTATCCTACACTCCTTATGCCTTAAGCAGTGATCACAGTGCTGACAGAAGTTTATATGCTTCCCTCTAACCGTGAATAGCCTTGTTTCAAATCCAGCTTCGCTAATCATTTCAAGAGCTTTACTCAAAACAAACTCTGTAGCCTTCTTCCTTGGGCTTCCACTTATTCCAAGTATCATTTTGCCAGATCAGCCCCCAATTCGTAAGCCTTTTCAATCTCTTCCTTTGTTGGCCTAAACTTTACCGCAAACTGCTCAACTTTAAATCCAATCTCATCGAAGATCTTCGCCATCTCCTCAACAGCAACTCCGTTCCAACCGTAGGAACCAAAAACGATCACTTTCTTCTTTTTCGGTCTTAAGCTTTTCAAGTAACTGAGAAAACCAGCTATAGGTGGGAATATCGAGTTGTGAATCGTAGGTGCTCCAACTGCGATTGCCTTTGCATCGAGGATTTCGGAAATGATCTCTGTCCAAGAATCCTTTCTGGTATGGAACAGCCTTACTTTGGCGAATTTGCTAGCTCCATCAGCTATCGCTCTTGCTAGTTTCTCAGTAGAGCCCCACATAGTGTCGTAAACTATGATGACTTTGTTCTCAACTTCAAAATTCGCCCATTTAAAATAACTTTCTACTATTGGCTTTGGATCTTTCCAAGCCACTCCATGACTCGGAAAAATCATCCTTATCTCCAAATCCTTTAGTTCCTCAATCTTTTTCTTTACGAGCTGCGAAAGTGGCATGAGAATGTTTGCATAGTAAACTTTAGCCCATTTCAAAGCCTCTTCAACCCCTATATCTTCCGCAAATCTCTCTTCAGTTGCAATATGTTGTCCAAATGCATCGTTTGAGAATAAGATCTTATCATCAACCAAGTAAGTTGCAATGCTTTCAGGCCAGTGAAGCATGGTCATGTCGAGGAACATTAAAGTCTTCTTTCCAATTGACAACTTTTCACCATTTCTCACAACTCTTATCTTCCAGTCTTTGCAATCAAAGTTTTTGCTTATACCTTCTTTACCTCTCTGTGAACATATTATCGTAGCATCCCTTGCAATTCTCATCAGATCTGCAAGTCCACTCGCATGGTCTGGTTCGATGTGATTAACGATCACATAATCTAAATCCCTTGGATCCATGATTGCTGAGATTTTCTCTAAAAGCTCTCCGAAGAACTTATGCTTTACAACATCTACTAGAACTTTTTCTTCATCCAATATCAGATAGCTGTTGTATGTTAGACCACGAGGTGTCTGAAAGTTGTGGAAATCTCTTTCATCCCAGTCTAAAGCTCCAACCCAGAAAACATTCTCTGCCATTTTAACTGGTTTCATGTGGAAATTTCTATCTCAAAAATATAAAACTTTTCAGGATTTGCTGAAAAATTCAATTCCATTTAAAACCAAAAACTATTTATATCTAGGGTAATATTTACTATGAAATGGTTCCGAATTTCAGCGAGTTACAGAAACTCTGGGGAGATGCCTTAAAGTTGCAGAGAGAGTTCATGGAGACAATTTCATCGATGTTGAAACTTGTTTCGGGTTTCAGCATCATGAGCAAAGACATTGCAGTATTCAGAGCAAGAATACAAACTGGAGGAAGGATCTCAATTCCAGAAGCAGAGAAGATGGTTCTCTCTCTCAACGAAGGAGATATTGTTAAGGTAATAATCGTGAAAGAAGGAGGTGGAAACTATGGAGATGAAGGAGTTTATGGAAGCGGGTAAGGGTTTTTATAAGATGGGTTTTGGTATAGCTAGGACTACGCTTGATTTGCTGAAGGTTGGTGTAGATAGCTACATAAGCATGTACGAGTTCTACGTAAAGCAATTCGTTCCAAGTGAGAGCTTTGAAAGTGTTCGAAGAGCTATCCAGCTTTACGCAGATTCGCAAGCAAAAGTTTTCGAAAGCTTCAAGAAGCTCTTGGAACAGTTAGAGAAACAACAGGATGAGATTTATAACAGGATGCTTGAAATAGTACCAAAGCTGGAAGTTGGAAAGGAAGAAAAGAAGAAAGCCTAAAATTATATTCTTTTTATTATTTAAGTTTTTTTAAACTTAAAAATATGAGTTCTTACGTTTTGATCCTCAGAAATGATGAAGAGAAAAAAATAGAGATCGGAAAGCTTGGAAAGATCTATTTCAGACCAGGAGTTTACTACTATGTTGGAAGTGCAAAAAAGATCAGCAGAGTCATTAGACACTTTAACGAGAAAAGGAAAAGGTGGCACATCGATTACATTTCAGGTGTTTTTGAAATTTTAGGAGCGATTCTTTTCAAAATCTCCGAATGTGAACTGGCATCGAAGATAGAATTTGAAAAAGTAAAGAGATTTGGTTGTTCTGACTGCAGTTGTGAATCTCATCTCTTCTATTCTAAAAACCTCACTATAGAGAACCTATTCACGTGAATCTCCAAACCTCTTTTCCCTTCTCTCGCAAATCCATTGTATATCTCAACATCTTTACCAATGTCTGCCTTATAGTATATCTCTCTACTCACAATAACCCTAATTCGACCTGTTTCATCAGAAATATATATCTCACTTGCTCTTTCAGGATCACCAAGTCCGCTAACCTTTCCTCGAATGTTTACCCTTCCCTGGTCTATTTCCGATATTTTCTCGAAGTTCACTTTCTCATGTTTTACCAACAGTTCTATCGTTTCCTCATCGAGCAAATCTCCAAATCTATCAAGAATTTCTTCTCTCCTATCCATATATCAATAATGTAAGAAAAGTCAGGATGACTCCAAGAACCAGTAAGAGAATTCCTTTTCTTTCTTTCATGATACCCATTCTCTCAAATCATCAGGAGCAAAGGCTAACAGCTTGAGAGATTCGTATTCCATAAAATGGATTCTGCGCGAAAGTAAAACGAGAACGTGCAAAGGATCTCCAAAATCATGTTTTAGAAGTTTTTCTATTCTGTCACATTTCACTTCAGGCTTTGGACTTCCAGCTCTTGCAATTCCAACTGTAAAATGATCTTTAAAGCCTTCTTCAAGATCTAAAATCCTTTCAATTGCCTCATGAATTCTCATAGGAGGATTCAAGTCGAGAAAAAGTAAAGTATGAGCATCGATGCTAAGATTTGCCTTTATAACGTCCATAAAAGCTCTTGACTTATGCCAGCTCACTGTTGCAGATTTACCAAAACGATAGCTCTGAAGACCTGTCAAAGAGCAAACAGCGTTCATTATGCTTGCATTATTGATAACAATAGCATTTACTCCAATTCTCCTCGCTTCTATTAAAATCGAGACATGTGTCGTTGCAATCATCGGATCTCCGGCTATTAAAAGCACAACATTCTTTTCTTTCGCTTTTTCGATGATTTCAATACCTTTTTCCTCTAAATCTTCTCTTCTAAGAACTTTTATCTCTTTTTTAAAGAATCTCTGTAAATCTTCGACTGAAGCGTTAAGCTTTGAAGTGTAGAACTCAGCATATACGAGATCTGCATTCCTAACAGCCTCCAAGCCTCGCAGAGTTATATCTTTTTCATCCCAAAGTCCCAATCCGACAAAAGTTAGCATAAAAACATTTTAAAAAGCAAAAATTTTATTTTTATTCCTTCATTTCTCTCAACTTCTCCCTAACCTTCTTTCTAACATCATCATAGATATTTCTACCCTTCACATCTATAGCAACTATACATGGTCCAAATTTTTCAACTTCCAGCACCCATACGGCTTCAGCCATTCCTAGATCTTCCCAGTATACTCCTTTGATCCTCTTTATTTTACTCGATGCTAAAGCCCCTGCACCACCTGTAAATGCTAAATAAACCGCCTTTCCCTTCATAGCATCCACAGCTTCACTGCTAAAACCCCCCTTACCAATGATAGCCATGAAATCGACTCTTTTCATGATCTTTGGTATGAAAGAGCTGAGCCTATCAGAAGTTGTTGGTCCAGCTGATATCACCTTTCCTTCTTTAACTATCGGCCCACAATGGTAAACGATAGAACGATTGAAGTTAAAAGGCAAAGCAACTCCTCTCTCCATCATCTCCACAGCTCTCGCGTGAGCTTTATCTCTCGCAGTCATAATTTCTCCATCGATGTAAACTATGTCTCCTATTTTCAATTCAAGGATCTCTTCTCCAACTGGAACCTTCACAAAATCACCTCCGATTTTCGATGAGCCCAACATTGTATATTAACGGCAACAGGTAAAGAAGCGGTATGACAATGGGCGATCTCAGAAAGGACTGCTAAGGCAGTCGTTTTTCCTCCAAGTCCCATTGGTCCTATTCCAAGAGAATTTATGCTTTCAAGAATTTCGATTTCAAAGTCGTTCATGCTTTCAATCCTTCTCAGCATAGCTTTTTTCGCAAGCTTTGCACAAAGATCAAATGATCCTCCGATTCCAACTCCTATTATCACTGGAGGACATGGTAGACCCATGGCATTTGAAACTACTTCGATAACAAAATTCTTTATTTTCTCAACCTCTGTAGGCAAAAGCATCTTCAAAGCAGAAACGTTTTCACTTCCTGCTCCCTTGGGAAAGTAGATTACCCTAAGCTTATCTCCATCTACCAAATCCTGACTTACAATTGGAACCCCTATTCCAGTGTTATCTCCAGAATTCTTCCTCGTGATTGGATGTACAGCATTTGGTCTGAGAATGGTGGGGGTCATCTCTCTAACTGCCTTGACTATAGCATCCTTTACTTCAAAACCAAGGTTTAATTCTTTACCGAGTTCAACGAAGAATATGGGCATCCCAGTGTCCTGACAGATCGGCAATTTCATCCTCTTTGCAATCTCTATGTTTTCCAATATTATTTCAATATTTTTTCTTGCAATCTCAGATTCCTCGACCCCATAAGCTCTTTTCAGAGCTTTCACAACATCTTCAGGAAGTTCTGTATGCGCTTTTACTATCATATCCTTCAAAATCCCAACAAGTCTTTCAAACTCCACCATATCCCTCCCTCCGGAAATAAGTATAGATTTCCTCAACCTTAGTCACATCCTTCTTCAAGTAATGGAAAATCCTCTTCTTTATACTAACATCAGCCTTTCCATAACCTGTGAGAACTTTCATTAAACCTTTCTCAATCTTGATCCCTCTCTCATCGAAATCTGTTAAAATAACAACATTTTTTCCCTTTAGTCTCTCTGCAGTACTTAAAAATCCCGAAAAAATGACGATCTCTCCTTCAATTCCAAGCATTCGCAGGGCATTTCTATCCTTAATACCTTCCACTACTATTACCCATCCATCTCTTGATTTCTCCTTCAGTTCCTCTATCATCCTCAAGATTTCTTCCATAACCTTACCCCTGGTTCGATTTGCATTGTTACATCTGCTATTAATCCCCTTTTCATCCCTTTCTTTACTATGGTGAAAGAGTAGAAGTCCAGAACCTTTATCTCTTCAATCTCTCCACCTATAGCCTTAGCTATTTCTATCATTTTTTTCCTAGCAGCATCTATTATCTCCTCTTCTCTAGGAATACTTCCAACTCCGAAAGGAGATTTTTCAAAAATTCCGTTGTAGATCGCAATCCCTTTCTCGGTGTCAAATCTTGCATGAAGTGTAAAACTTATCCTTGACACTGCAGACCCTATTGCTCCTATTTCTTCACAATAACAAGGAATAACATAGCTTATCTTTGCCTTTTTTGCTATCTCAGGGACTAGGAAGGGGGCAAGATATCCAGCACCGATTATTTTTTCAGCATTCATCTCTTTCAAATTCTTAACCAAAATTGAAAAGAATTGCTCCAATGCTACATCGTGATCAACCTTTTCTAAAAAATTCCTAGAAGCCCTATAATTTCCAATTTCATAGCCCATTCGATTCATCGCATCTGTAATGGTAAATTTATCTCCACCAAATGCTAGAGGTTTGCAAAAATCAAATAGAATTCTTCCTCCTGAAATCACAGAATTGCCACCGATTGGAACTGTTATAACATCAATACTCCTTATCAACGTTTTTTCTCCCATGATCTCAATCCCACTAATAAATCTAGGTTTCCCATTCTCTATTGGGATCAGATTTGTTGAAAAACCGCCAAGATCTACAACTACACCATCTCCGATTCCAGTGAGAAAAATAGCTCCAAAAGCAGAGGCAACGGAGCTTGAATTGTATAACTCACTCGGATTCTCAACAATAAGCTTTGGAGCTGAAGTCGAGCCATTGCCAAGTAAGTAGTAAAAGTTTGGGATATTTCTCTGCAAAATCTCTGTTAGATCCCAGATCAATTCTTTTAGCTTTGCATTTATAACGGTTGTGTTTATTCTTGCTGGGTAATTCAGTCCACCGACAAAGTGGCTCAAAGCAACTTTTTTTTCATCAAACTTTTCTAAAACTATTTTCTTAACTTCCTCCTCTAAAATTGGATTCCTTACAGAGAATTTCGAAGCTATTGCAACGTTGTTATATTCAGAATTCTCAAGAACTCTTTTCACCTCATCCTCATCTATTTTCTCAACCAAATCTCCTCTATGATTGACGTAACCTTTGAGAAGATGACCGTAATTGGAGTAGTTTAATCCTGGTCCAGGGATCAAGAGAGTGAGAGTTTTTAAAGTTCCAAAATTCAAAAGAATGTGATTTACTGGAAGAGATGTACTCACAATCACACTTTCCTTTTTCATTTCATTAGATTTTTCCATTAAAATACTTTCCAACCCAAATTCCGAGGGTTTTTTAAAAGTTCTTATATCATTTTCATCAACGATTGCACAAACTGTGTTTACTCCCCCGATGTTAATACCGATCATCAAAGCTTTTGATCACGGAGATATAAAAAATCTTTGAAAATATTCAAGCTGAATTCTTAGAGAAAAATCTTAATAAAGAAGACAACTCATTTCATGCAATCCGATCTTAAAATCATAGTCTTTCACTACGGCTTCTTTGGAGAACGTTTCATAGCAAATCTGATGAATTACACCAACTCCTGTCCTTCTTACGGTGCTTGTGGTATCAACGCATGTGTAAGATGCAAGGAAAATCTATATAGTTTCTCAAAGAACATCATCGCAAGCTTTTCTATGGTAGATCCAAAAACTTTACCAAGTTTTATCGAAAATGCAGAAGATTTTCTTCCAAAGTCGATTCCTGAGAGCGATGTTGCAATCGCTATAAACTTACATGCAGACATCCTTTCTTTTCTACCAAAAAAACTCGAAGGAAAAGTCCCAGCACTGATCGTTCCTGTAGAAGAGACAAGATGGTGTAGTCCTGGGTTAGTAAAGCAACTCGAAGAGAAATGCGAGATTTATGGAATCGAATTTCTTGCTCCAAAGCCATTCTGTAGGATGAAGAAGAGTGGTAAAAAGATAATAGATCGCTTTGTAGAAGATTTTAGAATAGGATATCCTGAATTTGAAATAGAGATGGGAAAAGGTTTTAGAGTTCTTCGTTCTCAACCATGTGGAGCTGGATGGTATATTGCTATAAAACTTCGTGGTTTTGATTTTTCAAATTACACGATCAGAGATCTCTGGAATCTGGTGAGTGAAGCGCATCACAGCTATCCATGCACCGCAAGCATGGAGAAAGATATAGAGTACGATGAGACTCTTTTACACGTAGCAGGATATATAGCGAGACACGCGATTGATAGGGCAATTGGGTTCGATGGAGGAGATTTTCCCGAGCACTTGAAGAATATAATCCTTTAAATTGAGTGGATGAATAACGTAAGATTTTTAATTTTTCCTCAAACTTTTTTTGTGAAAAAATTTCTTTCGAGAGCTTCTGAACTAGCAGAATTTGTAAAAAGACAGAGAGAAGTTCTTATAGTAACACATATCGATGCTGATGGTATAACTTCGGGTTCTATTGCCAAAAAAGCCTTAGAAGATCATGGAATAGAAGTGAAAATTAGATTTGTTAAGCAACTAGATAGATCAGAAGTTGAAAGAATAAGAGATGAAAACAAATTCGTTTGGTTCACAGATCTCGGAAGTGGACAGTTGAAGAGCCTCAGAGATATGGATTTCATAATAACGGATCACCATTTACCTGAAATGAGTTGTGAAAGACAGCTAAATCCACATGAATTTGGAATCGATGGTAGCATCGAGATGTCCGGTGCAGTTGCAACCTTAATGGTAGCAAATCGTATATCGATGGATATAAGACTTTCAGAACTCGCAATCGTTGGAGCAGTCGGTGATCTTCAAGATTCAAGATTTGGAAAACTCGTAGGATTTAACAGAAAACTAGTAGAATTCTTAAACGGTGAAATAGTCTCAATTCAGAGGGATCTAAGATTCTTTGGAAAACAAACGAGACCGATTGCGAAGATGCTTGAGTACAACACAGATCCTCTAATTCCAGGAATAACAGGCGATGAAGCAGGTTGTTTACGTTTTCTTTCTTCTCTCGGAATCGATCCATGGATCAAGTGGATTGAAATTGGAATAGATGATAAGAGAAAGATTGTATCAGCTCTTGTAAAACTGTGCATTGAACTTGGATTGGGTTACGATGAGATAAAGAGAATAGCTGGAGAATGTTATATACTTCTACAACAGCCCGAGGCATGTGAAAAGAGAGACGCAATGGAATTCTCCACTCTACTGAACGCAACTGCGAGGTATGGGGAGTCAGAAGTAGGTATGGCTGTATGTTTTGGAAATGAAAAAGCGTTCATCAGAGCTAGAACTCTTCTGCAAAACCACAGGAAAAACCTAGCCAATGGTTTAAGATTTGTTGAAGAGATAGGTATAAAGGAACTAAAGAATATCCAGTATTTTCATGCAGGTAGAGAGATAAAGGATACGATCGTGGGAATAGTAGCCGGAATGAGTTTGGTGAAAAATCCAAGGAAACCAATAATAGCTTTTGCCGAAAGTGAAAAAGGTATAAAGGTTTCTGCAAGAGCAACTTACAAACTGGTTGACATGGGACTTAATCTGAGCAAAGTCATAAAAATTGCTTCTGAAGCCGTGGGTGGTAGTGGAGGTGGACACAACATCGCTGCTGGTGCTTTAATACCATTTGGGAGTGAGGAAAGATTTTTAAAGATTCTTGATGAATTAATAGATAAGCAGATTGTAAAGTCAGAATAAAACCCTCTCTATATCTTCCCCTCCATAAAAGAACTGCTGAAGTCCATCGTAGACATCTTCTAAACCGCAACTGTTTACAGATGAGACGGGAATAAGTGGTCTGAAAAATCCTGAATCTCTTAGAACTGTGAGAAGCTCAAGACTTAGTGTTTTTCTTTCAATGAAACTCGCGAGGTAATCCAAGTCATTGCTATACCGGACTATTCTTTCAAGCTCTTCTTCTTTCAGAACGTCACACTTAGCAAGAACGTTTATCTGTGGTATTTCAAGGCGGAAAATAGCTGAGTTTGCCATGAAAAGCTGGGAAAGAAATCCTAGAGGTGTCTTTGAAACAATCGGATCAAAAAGGAATACCATCGCACTTCTATCTTTCCCAAGAGCTTCAATGATCACCCTACTGCTCTCTCTCAACATGAATATCTCCATCTGTCCCGGTGTATCTATGAGGACAAAACTCGGATTAGAGAGGTCGATCTCATACTTGACTTCGTCAACTACTGTAACGAGGAGGTCGGAACATACTATCTGCGCACTATTTGGACCAATGCTGTACTTATGCATGACGTCTTCAAGCGTAAACCAATCTCTAACATCAACATCTGCAGAATATGGGACGAAATCTGCTCCAGGATCAAAGTTAACTGTCATATGATCAACTCCTCGAGAGTCGAGCCAGTTAGAGAATGCTTTTGTCAAATGAGTTTTTCCAGAGCCAGCTATTCCGACGAAGTAAACGATTATCTGTTTCACCTTTAAAGCTTTTCCTTGAACAAAAAGTTTATTACTAAGTCGAGAAATGATGGCATGGAGTTCAGAGTTGGCGAAGCTCTCATCGGCGAGGGTTATGAAGTTGCTCATATAGATCTGCTCATAGGCACAAAAGATAGTCCAGTTGCACTTGCTTTTGCAAATGCACTTGCAAATCTCTCTACAGGTCATACACCTCTGCTCGCAGTTCTGAGACCAAACCTGATAACTAAACCACCTGCATTAATAGTGCCAAAAGTAACTGTTAAGACTATGGAACAAGCAGAACTCGTTTTTGGAGTTGCTCAAGCTGCAGTTGCGAAAGCAATAGCAGATTCTGTAGAAGAAGGGTACATCCCAAAGGAAAAAGCTGAAGATTATTTAATAATCGTAAGTATTTTCATACATCCAATGGCAAGCAACAAGCATAAGATATATCACTATAACTACGGTGCTACAAAGTTAGCAATAAAAAGGGCTATGAAGAACTTCCCCGATGTCGAAACTGTGGTATACGAAAAAGATCGTAGTATACATCCCCTCGTTGGCAGAAAGCTCACAAAGCTTTGGGATCCTCCGTATCTACAGATAGCCTTCGACATTCCCGATCTAGAAGAAGTCACTTCCATAATCTCACAGATTCCAGAAAGTGATCACATAATATTCGAAATAGGAACACCACTAGTGAAAAAGTATGGAAGCGAAGTTGTGCTTAAACTCAGAGATGTAAAGCCAAATTCTTTCTTCATTCTCGACTTTAAAACACTGGATGTTGGAAATCTCGAAGTAAGAATGGCTGCAGATGCAACTGCAAATGCTGTGGTGATTTCTGGACTTGCACCAACAAGCACAATTGTTAAGGGTATAAAAGAGGCAAAGAAAACAGGTATCATGGCATTCTTAGACATGTTGAATGTTGAAAATCCAATAGCCAAACTTGAAGCGATAGAAAAAGAATTTTTGCCCGAAGTCGTTGAGCTTCACAGAGCCATCGATGCTGAGATCTCAAAACCTCCATGGGATCTTGCAAGAGAGATAAAAGAGAGATTTAAAGTTCTTGTCGCTGTAGCTGGAGGAATAAGACCTGAAAACGTTCCAGAAGTAATAGCAGCTGGATCAGATATCGTGATCGTTGGAAGGGCTATAACAAAGGCAAAAGACGTAGAAGGTTCTGTTAGGAGATTCATGGATCATCTGAAACCGGACACAGACCAATTTAGAATAATGACCGACTTCTAGTGAGATATGATCTTCATAAACTTCAAAGCTTACAGAGAGAGCTTTGGAAAAAATGCTATAGAACTTGCAAGAATTGCAGAGGAGGTTTCAAAAAAGAGTGGAGTTTACATAGCAGTTGCTGCAAACCATCTCGATCTTCCGATAATAGTAAAAGGAGTTAAAATCGATGTCTTTGCCCAGCACGTAGATGCGATCGAATTTGGAAGTCATACTGGATCTGTTAGTGCAGAGATGATAAAGGAATATGGAGCCAAAGGTAGTCTTTTAAACCATTCTGAGAAAAGAATGAAACTTTCAGAAATCGATTTCTGTGTTTCAAAGCTTAGAAAGTTAGGACTTTTCTCGATAGTTTGTACAAACAACGTTTCTACAACCAAAGCCGTTGCAGCACTAAAGCCTGACTTTGTAGCTGTTGAGCCACCCGAGCTAATAGGTTCTGGCATAGCTGTGAGTAAGGCTGAGCCAGAGATAGTAGAGAATTCCGTGAATTCAGCAAAAGAGATTTGCAAGGATATAAGAGTATTGTGTGGAGCTGGAATTTCAAAACATGAAGATTACATAAGAGCTCTCGAACTCGGTGCAGATGGTGTACTACTCGCAAGTGGGATAATCAAGGCAAAAGATCAAAAAAAGGCGCTTGAGGAGCTAGTAGGATTGCGCTAATGCTCCCTATAAAGCTCTTTTTTAGCTTTTTTTAAATCCTTTCTTTTTTCTTTCTTTGGAGGGTCATTAAGAAGCTCCTCAAGCTCTTCATCTGTTACCGGTCTTATATCCTCGAAATATTCCTTAAACTTCTTCGAATGTTTCATGCTTCTAAATAAAAGAACGTTTCCTGAAATATAAATTTTTTGCATCCATATATCACATGGAGCAGTTATTTCACTTGGGTTTGAATCTCAGTATTCCAGCAATTCCACCAAAAGCTTTAAGCAAAACTTCTCCTTCCTCTGTTTCAGTAGAGAGGAATTCAACTTTAGTGTTCATTCTCTCAGCAATTTCTGAAAGCTCTAGAACAACATCCACTCTTTCAATCTCTTCCATTTCTAATCCTTCTCTTTCACAGATCTGCCTAGAGGAGCTCTTGTCTCTAAGGGTCATAAGTAATTCCCTACCACAGGAAGGACAACGATATCGAACTCTTTCGTATCTTAGCTCTTCGGAAACTAGAAGAATGTCAACTGCACCAAGCTCTAAAAATTTTCTTATCTCGTCTTCTCCATAAACAGCAAGTCCATCTCTTGAAATCTCATAGAGAAACCGATTCATCAGTGCTTTTTCTTTTACAAGATCCACTTCAGAGAGCAAATCTTTTGCCTTCTCGACGAGTTCATAGAGCCCACTTTCATCTGTGTATCCAACATCGAAAAGTCCGAGAACTTTTCTCTGTAGTTCATAATGCATGTATTCTCCCTGATAAAACTCATCTTTTGTCGGCGATGGGCCTCCGATGAGTATGCCTACGAGTTTATCTTTGTACTGTAGAAATGCGTTGTTTGCCATTTCACCGACTTTCTTGTAAAATTCATGAATTGCAAGTTCTCTCAACCTTTCAAATCTAACACTGCTCTGTCCTCCTTGTCTGTGCTTTCCTGGAACCATAGATGTATCATAGTCTAAGGTTTCTATTCTCCTACCTCTCAGTAATCCAACAGTTGCTTCTCTCCTATCAATAACTATTAGCCCATATAGCTTCTTCTCTCTTAGCATTTCCCTTAATGGTTCTAAATAGAACTTAGAGTCACAGTGATACTTGTAGAGAGGTACAGGCTCTGGAGGTTCAATTATCTCAGTTATATGCTTCTCCTTCCCATCTATCATGACTAAGCCACTGAGAACTACCATTCCATGTTCAGGAGGTTTTCTGTATAACTTTAATCTGTTCAGTATTGACTCTAGTCCAGTGATCACGTTTGTTCTTGTTTGCTTGGATTTAATGTTCGATGCTTGACTTAGTTCTTCTCTCAACTGGTTGGCTATGTCTGCTATGTTCTTGTCCGGGGGAATATAAAGCGTTATCAGTTCAGTTCCCTTTCCGCGATAGCCTTCAAGTTCCTCTAATTTTCTCCTGAACTCATACATCAACTTTTTTGACATTTTTCTCTCCTCTGCCACTCCCTTATTGCTCTTAGTAAATCGATCTTTCTAAACTCTGGCCAGTAAATGTCGCAAAAGTAAGCTACACAGTTTGCAGTCTGCCAAGGGAGAAAGTTCGAAAGTCTCTGCTCTCCACCACTTCTTATCACTATATCCACCTTTGAATATAGCTCATGGCTGTTATAGAGATGATCCTCAACCACTCTCTCGTTTATATCTTCTAGCATCATTTCCCCTCTTCTCATCTTTTCCACTATTTTTTTCGTCGCATCTATTAACTCTTGCCTTCCACTGTAAGCAATTGCAATGTTTAAAAAGCATCTTCTATGTTTTTCAGTAGCTTTTTCAACTTTTTCGACGAGATCTAGGATTTCTTCTGGTAAAAGCTCCTTTTTTCCAACAACTCTAACTTTTACCTCTCTCTCATAGGTTTTCTTGTCTGTTAGCAACTTTTTTAACTCTCTCTCAAAAATAATGAAAATGTTCTTTCTTTCCTCTTCGCTTCTTTTAAAATTCTCGATTGAGAACGCGTAGAGAGTCAACATCTTGATTCCCAACTCCCAACACCATTCAAGTACTTCCTCAGCCTTCTTCGAACCTAGTTCATGACCCATGGTATCTTCAAGACCCATTTTTCTTGCAAATCTACGATTTCCATCCATGATTATGGCTATATGCTCCGGTATAGTTCCTTTTAGCACAGATTTGGTCAGATTTTTTTCATAAATACTATAAACTAGCTTTGACAATCCTTTCGACAAGTTCAACATACTCATTCTTTATATAATACTTCTTCTTCTCTCCCAGTTCTATCTTAACAATACCAAGCTTAGAACTCACTATTCCGAGCATTGCAGAAACACTTTTTTTATTCACGATAAAACCTTTGTTTTTCAGGATCTCATAAACTTCGTCGCTCGTATGTCTTTTACCATCGAGAAAAAGAAGTAGAAGTTCCCTTCTCACACCACTCTTATCGTTTTTTAGATACTTCTTAACCCTCCCCTCTATGTCCATAGCTAAACCCACATCAATTCGATTATCGTTCTGTTCACAGTTGGATATCTCTCAACGAGTGAAACTTTTAAACTCTCCGATTTTAGGATCTCCTTAAGACTACTTCCAGCAACCTCAGGAGTTGTTTCTATACAATCTTCAAACCTTTTAAATTCTACTTTTGCTCTTTTTAGAATCTCCTCAGCTTTTTCAAGATCTCCTTCGATTCGAGAACAGAGAAGGGTTCCATCTCTAGTCACCAAATAGAAGTCGGGATGGTTCATCGCCATTCTTATCAATCTCCTTCTGAACTGTGCAGAATCCTTGAACCTAGCTGTGCAGTAATGAAATTTTTTTGCTCTTTCATATAACTTAACGATTTCAGTTTTTTCAACAAAAAAATCTTCGATCACAAATCCATGTTTTTCCAAAGCAAACCAATTTGCTTCACTAGCTTCGAGTTGATTCAAATTCAGAAAGGCATCGAGTTCATTCACTATCTCAACTATTCTTGGTTCAAAAGTAACTGCAGGAATCTCAAAACCGACATCTATTCCGAGGCTTTTTGCAACTTCTATTGAATCCACGAACTTTTCAACATCTCTAAACTCAGGAGGATGAAAACGAATTTCATCTATCTCAATTTTATCCAGCAAATACTCTCTTGCAGGAATTGATGTGTATAGATGCACATGAAGTCCTAGATCTTTTGAGATTTTTGCAAAATCGATAACTCTATCTAATTTCAGCAAAGGTTCCCCTCCAGTTATCGCTACACCTTCAGCGCTCATCAAATCTACTTCTGCGATGAAATCTTCAAAACACCTAACCTCCCTCTCGTTCGCAAAAACAACGTCTTTTCCAAATTTCTGCTTTGATACAGGACAATAAAAGCATGAATTATTGCAGAGTCCTGTTATAAAGAGTGTAAGCTTAGCTCCACGCCTGCATAGTTTACAACCTTTCGGAAGATAGCTGTAATAGCTTCCAGCTTCAATACGCTTCATGGAACCTCTTCTTTACCCACTCTATGCCAAGAGATTTTATGAAATAGCCAAGCCTAGGTCCGTGATCTTTGCCAACGAGGACTCGATAAATAGCCTTAAATGCTGTATTCACATCTATTCCAATCTCTCTCGCAACTTCATATACGAGTTTATGGATTTCCTCGGCATCCATTTCTTCTTGTAGCTTTTTTGCATAGCTCTCTAAGAACTTTTTTTCCTCTTCACCAACTTCAACTTTTCCGCTTATCAGCTCAAATTTGAGATTACTCGGTGCATATCTCTCAAGCCAAGCTCTACAATATAAAAGTCTTCTCTCGATGTCTTTTCTTATCTCCTGCTTATTGTATCCACTCCTCTCGAGGATTTCGAGAGATTTCTCCAGATCCCAGCCAGAAATTTGTCCAACGATTATAAGGTGTCTGAAGGGAACATCGGAGTAACTAACTTCATTTACAAGGCTCAAATGAACACTTCTATCTTTCTCCTTGAACTTATCCTCAAAATCATCTATTATTTCAAGCAAACCAAAACCAGGATCGAATTCTATGTGTCTTTCAGGTTTTACCCTTATTATTATATACCTCACTATCTCAGGCGGTAGAGTTTCAACCATGTCTCTGACTGGAATGACTATGCCCTTAGAACTCTTCATAGCCCCTACACCTTTCAAATGAATCCATTCGTATGGAATCGGAAATGGTGGTTGATAATCGAATATTTCCCTTGCAAGCCTCTTTCCTGTATCATAACTTCCACCAGATGTGGCATGATCTTTTCCGAAGGGTTCACAGGTAATCTCAAGAATCTTCCATCTTGCAACCCAGTCAAGACGCCAGCTGAGCTTTCCTCCACCTTTATAGCTAACTCTTCCTGAATTTCCACATTTACAAGAATAGTAAACCCATTCATCGTCAAAATCGGTCACATTTGTCGAATTTATCCTACCACATCTATCACAAAGTGGCATGAAGGGATACCAATCCTCATCGAGTTCTCTGCCTGTGACTTCCCTTATTATCTGTGCTATCTTATCATTTTTTCTCAAAGAAATCTTTATAGCTTCTTCGTATAATCCCTGCCTATACATCTCGCTTGCTCTCCTCGTTTGAACAGGTATACCTAAGATCTCGAGAGATTCGAGGAAGGGCTTTAAGAAGTGTTCAGAATAACTTACATGACATCCCGATGGATCTGGAATATTGCAAAGTGGCATTCCAACGTATTCAGAGTATTTCTCTGGTAAAAAAGGATATCTACGCCTAAGAGGATCCATATCATCTGCAATGTAGATCAACTCCACTTCACCACCTGCATCGATCAATGCTCTCCTTATTGCGTCCGCAGTTACCATTTCTCTCAAATTACCGAGGTGTATGTGTCCTGAAGGAGAGATTCCAGTTGCTATGCGATGAAAGCTTGAAATTTCAATCAGTTCTGATGCGATGACGTCGGCCCAATGCATATAGCTGCATTTGCAAAACGACTTTTTAAATTTGCTAAGATGGGGATTTTTAATTTTAAATTTAGCACTGGGAAGAGATTTAAAAAACCGAACCCAGTAAGTCTATGGATCTTGAAGAGAAGATATCACTGATAACGAGGAATACTGAAGAAGTCGTAACACTTCAAGAGCTCAAAGAGCTCTTAGAGATAGAGGATAAACCAAGAGCATATGTTGGCTATGAACCAAGCGGAGAAATACATCTAGGACATCTGATAACGGTAAATAAACTAAAGGATTTGCAAAAAGCTGGATTAAAAACTGTAGTTCTTCTTGCAGACATCCATGCCTATTTAAACGAGAAAGGTAGCTTCGAAGAGATAAGAAGACTCGCAGAGAGGAACATGAAGACTTTCATAGCCTTTGGACTTAAAAAAGAAGATACCGAATTCGTTCTCGGAAGTGATTATCAGCTGAGAGAAGATTACATGCTCGATGTCTTGAGACTTGCAAGAATTACGACTCTGAACAGAGCTAGAAGGAGTATGGATGAAGTGAGTAGAAGAAGAGATGACCCAATGGTTTCCCAGATGATATATCCATTGATGCAAGCACTGGATATAGCTTATCTGAAAATAGATGTCGCAGTTGGAGGTATGGATCAGAGAAAAATACACATGCTCGCAAGAGAGAATTTGCCAGTGATTGGTTACAAATCACCGATATGCGTTCATACACCAATAATCGCTGGACTCGACGGTGAGAAAATGAGCAAATCTAAAGGTAACTACATATCCCTTCGCGATTCTGAAGAAGAAGTAGAGAAAAAGATAATGAAAGCTTATTGCCCTTGGGGAGTAATCGAAGGGAATCCAATAATCGATCTAGTTAAGCACTATATACTTCCCTCCTTCGGTAAATTCAAAGTTGATAGAGATTCTAAGTTTGGAGGGGATGTCATATACGAAAGCTTTGAATCTCTTTTAGAAGATTTTAAATCAAAGAATCTTCATCCTATGGATTTAAAGAGATCAGTTGCAAATTATCTGAACGAACTAATCGCTGATGCTAGGAGAGAATTGATTCGACTCGAGTCTGCGTAGAATTTATATACTTTATATACCTCCTCGTAAAGGGGTATCCATGCAATATAAAATCAAGATAGAAAACGTTGTAGCATCAACACAGATCGGTGAGAACATAGATCTACCAAAAATTGCAAGAGAAATAAAGGATTCTGAGTATAAACCAAAACAATTTCCAGGACTTGTTTTGAGAACTAAAGATCCTAAGGCTGCAGCACTTGTTTTTAGAAGTGGAAAAATCGTTTGTACTGGTTCTAAGAGTGTTGAGGATGCTAGAAAAGCTGTTAAGCAAATCGTGAAAATGCTAAGGGAAATAAACATCTCTGTAATCGATGAGCCTGAAGTGAAAGTTCAGAACATCGTTGCATCTGCAGATCTCGGAACTGAGTTGAATCTGAATGCTATCGCAGTAGGACTCGGTTTGGAAAATGTTGAATATGAACCAGAGCAGTTTCCTGGACTTGTTTACAGGTTAATCGATCCAAGAGTTGTTGTTCTGATTTTTGGTTCTGGAAAGATGGTTGTAACTGGGGGAAAGAGTCCGAACGATGCACAAAAAGCTGTAGAGAAGATCTCAGAGGAGTTAAAAATGCTCGGGTTGATGTGATGCATCCATTGCTGAAAAAGAAGGGTTACATAATCGACATCGATGGTGTGATCGGTAGAAGTGTTGAACCAATTGAGGAAGGGGTTCGTGGAGTTAATAAACTACTCAGTATTGGAAAGAGAGTTGTTTTTGTCTCAAACAACTCGACGAGGAGTAAAAGAATTTTACTCGAAAGACTGAAATCTTTTGGGATAGAAGTTGGAGAGGAGAGCATAGTTTCTGCAACCCAAACGACTGCGAGATTTATATCAAAAGAAAAAGAAGGGGCAAAGGTTTTTACAACTGGCGAGGATGGTCTAAAAGAGGAATTGATCAAAGCAGGTTTGAAAATTGTTGATCATGAAAGTGCAGAGTACCTCGTTGTCGGATCTAATAGAAAAATTGACTACGATTTGATGACAAAGGCTCTTCGTTGCTGTCTTAGAGGGACTAGATACGTTGCAACAAATCCAGATAAAATTTTTCCATCTGAAAATGGTCCCACTCCTGGAACTGGAATGATAATAGGTGCACTCTATTGGATGACTGGTAGACTACCAGATGTTATCGTGGGAAAACCTTCAAAGGTTATAATGCTCGAAGCACTAGAAAAGTTAAACCTCAAAGCTGACGAAATACTCGTAGTCGGTGATCAGATAGAAATAGATGTTGTTGCAGGTAAAAAAATCGGTGCAGAAACCTTACTAGTTCTTACAGGAATCTCAAAGAAAGAAGATGTTGAGAAAGCAGACGTGAAACCAGATTACGTCTTACCATCACTCGAATCCCTATTTTTAAAATAATTTATATATTTTAAAACAATTTTTCAAGTCTTTTCACTGCTTCCAATATCAAATCTTTGCTTCTCGTAAGTGCAAATCTCACATAACCTTCGCCACTGTTACCAAAACCAACTCCAGGAGTTGCTACGATTCCTGTAACGTCAAGCATTTTCTTAACAAACTCTATGCTTTTCTCCGGAACTTTACACCAAACGTAGAATGTAGCCTTTGGCTTTTTGACTCTCATACCCAATCTCCGCAATCCTTCAACAAGAATGTCCCTTCTTTCGGAATATACTTTGCAATTATCATCGATAACCTGATCACTCCCTCTTAACCCTGCTATTCCGGCTTCTTGAACAGCTTCAAAGACACCACTGTCCACATTTGTCTTAACCTTAAGAAGACCCTTAAGAATTTCTTCATTCCCACAAGCAAAACCGATTCGCCATCCAGTCATGTTGTAGGTTTTTGACAAAGAGTTGAATTCAACAGTTACTTCAAAAGCTTTTTCAAATTCCAAAAAACTCGGTGCTCTATAGCCGTCAAAACAGATCTCCCCATAGGCATAGTCGTGTGCAAGGATTATTTTTTCATCAGTGCAGAAGTCTAGTGCTTCACTTATGAATTCTTTGCTAGCTGTCGAAGCTGTGGGATTGTTTGGATAATTTAGGAACATGATTTTTGTCTTTCTTATAACTTCTGAAGGAATCTCTTCGAGTTTGGGTAAAAATTCGTTCTCTTCTCTCAAAGAAATTGGATACGGAATCCCGCCAGCCATTAAAGTAGAAGAAAAATAAACCGGATAACTTGGATCTGGGACAAGAACATAATCTCCTGGATCAACAAACGCAAGAGGTAAATGGGCAATTCCTTCTTTCGATCCGATGAGTGCTATTACTTCTTTTCCTGGATCTAATTTTACTCCCTTTCTTCTTCTGTAAAAATCAGAAACTGCTTGTCTAAAATCGAACATCCCTTCATAACTCGGATATTTCTGCCTTTCAACTTTTTCAACAGCCTTCTTCATAGCTTCAACTATGTGTTTTGGCGTTGGAAGATCTGGGTCACCAATTCCGAGATCTATTACCTTTACTCCTTCAGCAATCTTCCTTCTCTTCATAGCATCTATTTCAGCGAAAAGGTATGGAGGTATCTTCTGCATTCTATCCGAGAGTTTGAACATGAAATTGGGAAAATCTCTTGCTATATCTTCCTTTCTCATCTTGTTTGCTATATTCTGGAAAATTTAAAATTGAGTCTCCTTTCTTTAGGAACGAAGTTTAATATCTTCTTTCCATTACCTTTACCGCAACCAAGAAAGTATTCACCCCATTTCAGAATACAGTAGCCCTTGAAGGGTATTTCTAAGTCTTTACCCAGAAGCCAACTTATAGCCTGTTCATCGTTCAAATCTAGGACTCCCTTTTTAGCAACTTTTCCAACGATAAAGCTACCTTCTATCGAAAGTCTAAGGCCATCTTTCTCAATTTTTCCAAAATAAATACCTTCACCCACTTTTTTTAATTCTAAATCGCAGTTTTTAAAAGCAAAAACTCTTCTCTTCCCTTTAAAAATAAATTTCAAGTTTAATTCAGCTCCAAACTGCTCTCTAAGAAGTTCTAAGATTTTAATATTTTTGCTACAAAAAAGCCTTCTGTATCGTTCATCTGAGGATGAATTCGAAGACATTTTCTCACCTCTTCAAGGAATTCTAGATTCTCAAACTTTTTGAAACCCTCGAGAGATTTCAATGGTAGGTCTATTTCAAGGATTTCCGCATTAGTGTTACGAAGTAAATGATCTACAACTGCTTCATTCTCAAGAGGTTCTAGAGAACATGTAGAGTAAACGAGTACGCCTCCTGGTTTCAAGGCTCTATAACCAGCGAGAATCAGTTCCTTCTGTAACTTTGAAAGATCGATGCTGAGCTTAAGACTCCAAAACTTTGCGTAGCTGTATTTTTTTCTTATCATTCCAATGTTGCTACAAGGAGCATCTACAAGAACAGCATCGAATTTTTTCTCAAATTTTGCAAATTTTCTACCATCCATCATCGTAACTTTTGCTATTAAAACTCCGCATTTCTGGAGATTAGAGATCAAAACATTAACTCTTTCCATCTTCACATCGTTTGCAACTATACAACCCTCATTTTCCATGTATTGAGCGATTTGTGTCGTCTTTGCTCCAGGAGAGGCGCAGAGGTCAAGAACTTTTATTCCTGGCTTGAGATCTAGGAGAAGTGGTGGAATCATAGAAACAGAAGATTGGGGAAATATTATTCCGAGTTGATGCTCTGGAACACAAGAGAACTCATTTGTTTTAACATAAAATCCCTCCCTGCACCAAGGAATCCTTTCATCCAATATCCTGAGTCTTTCAAGAACGTAATCTATCCTAGCTTTTAAGGTGTTTATTCTCACACTTTTCCTCAGCTTTCTGTCAAGAAAATGAAAAAATTCATCGGAGCAATCTATTTTTTTCAATCTATCATAGAGTGCAGGGTTAATCTCTTTCAGCATATCTCATAAGCGTCACATTCCTCAAAAGTAAATTTTACAGTCTGAAAATTCTTCCTAAAATCTGTTATTTCTTTCCTAATCTTTTCAAAGCTTTTTCTCTCCCTCAAAGTTAAGTCTATGAACTCTGCTATCGCTATCATCTCATCTTCTCTCATTCCCAATCTCGTAACCTCTTGTACACCAATTCTTATTCCAGAAGGATTAGAAGACATTTCAATACTGTCCCATGGTAGAAGATTTTTGTTCAGTAGTATTCCTACCTCCTCGAGTTTTTTAGCAACTCTATCCCCTCCACCAAATTCTCGAACGTCTACAGCTATTTGATGCGTTTCAGTAAATCCAAAGCTCTCACCGAGAACTTTGTAGCCAAGATTGTACAAAGCTTCAGAAAGCCCTTTAGCATTTCTCACAATTTGTTTGGCATAAGATTCACCGAAATTTAGCATTTCCATAGCAGCAACTGCATAACCAGCGAGTGAATGGAGATGGTGATTGCTCACAACTCCTGGAAAAACTGCCCTGTCAACTCTCTTTGCAACCCTTTCATTGCTCAGTATCAAACCTCTCTGGGGACCAAAGAAGGTTTTGTGGGTTGAGGCAGTAACAACGTCTGCTCCATCTCTAATTGGATTTGGATAAGTCTTGCCTGCAATCAATCCAAGAACGTGGCTCGCGTCGAACATAACATAGGCATCTAATTTATCTGCAATTTCCCTTATCTCTTTTACGGGCTGTCTTCTCAGGATAAGGCTTGAACCTAGAATGAATAGTTTTGGTTTAACATCTTTGGCAAGCTTTTCTGTAGCCTCTGCATCTACGTTCATCGCATCGACGCTGAATGGATAGTAAACAACTCTTAAACCTCTTAAACCTGCGGCAGATAGCTTGTCATGGCTTATATGTCCACCACAAGGAACGGAAATACTTAAAATAACATCATCTGGATTTGTTAAAGCAAAAAAAGCCGCTAGATTTGCTACAACTCCAGAAATCGGTTGAACATTCACGTGTTTGACTTCAAAAAGTTTCTCAGTCAAATCCATAGCAATCTTCTCAACCTCATCGATGAACCTGCAACCCGTATAATATCTTTCTCCCACCTTTCCCTCAGCGTAGCGATGTCCAAAGTCGGAAAGATAGCATTTTCTCACGAGAGCAGAGGTTATATTTTCACTTGCTATAAGCGGAATCGATCTCCTCATCATCTCGTTGTGTTCCTTTAGAATCCTTGAGATTTCTGAATACATGTTCTTCTGAATGGATAAAAATATTTAAGGCTTCCGAGATTTTAAATTATGGAAGTTATCACTTCCAGAGAAATGAGGGTTATAGACTTGAACTGTGAGTTTTTTGGGTTGAGTAGACTTCAGCTGATGGAGAACGCAGGTAAAGCTGTGGCTGAAGAGATCAAAAGAAGGTTTAAAGGTGGAAAAGTTGCAATCTTTGCTGGTACTGGTAATAATGGTGGCGATGGTTTTGTCTGTGCAAGGCATCTGAACGATTTTGAAGTAGAGATCTATTTGATAAGTAGAGAGATAAAGAGTATTATTGCAAGAAAAAATCTCGAAATTCTTGAGAGAGCAGATTACAAGATATACGATGGAATAAAGAAAGTAAATGCAGACGTTCTCGTCGACGCATTGCTAGGGATAGGTTTGAAGGGAAAACCAAGAGATGATCATGTGAGAGCTATAGAAACTGCGAATTCGATCGATGCTTTCAAAGTTGCAGTAGATGTTCCAAGTGGTCTCGATTCGGATACTGGAAACTATGAAACAGCGATCAAAGCAGATCTGACTGTTACTTTCCACAAAATTAAACCCGGAATTTTGAAAGCTAAAGAGTTGTGTGGAGAAGTAGTTGTGAGAGACATTGGAATTCCAAAAGCTTTCGAAAGACTTTGTGGGATTGGTGATTTTTTGGAAACGTATAAAAGATTCAGCGATGCGCATAAAGGTATGCATGGTAGGGTTGCGGTGATAGGAGGAGGAGAGTACACAGGAGCTGTAGCCTTCACAAGTCTAGCTTGCTACCATTCCGGTGCAGACATAGTAATCACTGCAGTCCCCGAAACGATCAAAAATGTTGTAGCATCTTTTAGTCCAAATCTAATAGTCAGAGGGTTAAGAGGAGAAAGAATAAGTTTAAGGAATTTAAAAGAAGCTGAGGAGATAGTTAGAAAATGTGACGTTGCAGTTATCGGTATGGGTGTGGGAGAGAATCAAGAGTTCAGAGAATTTTTGGATGAATTGCTCAAGAGCTGTAAGAAAGTAGTTCTCGACGCTGAAGGCATAACTGGAAATATACCCGAAAAAGTTGAAGCGATACTGACCCCACATAGAGGAGAGTTGAGGAAATATTTCAATGCTCAGCCTGAAGAAGTGATGATGGTTGCGAAGAAAATAGGAGCTGTGATACTTTTGAAGGGTAAAAAGGATGTTATAACCGATGGCGAGAGAATAAAGTTCAATTTAACTGGAAATGCTGGAATGACTGTTGGAGGAACTGGAGATGTACTTGCAGGAGTTTGTGGTGCTTTGTTTTGCAATGATGATGCTTTCAACTCAGCATGTGCTGGGGCTTTCATAAATGGATTTGCAGGTGATATCTGCTTTGAAAAATACGGCTACAATTTCACTTCTATGCATCTGATAGAAAATCTCCCTCTTGCTTTCAAGAGGTGCTTTGAATGGACCCAGTAGAGCTTACTAAGGAACTAATAAAAATAGACACACGTAATCCTCCAGGAGACACTTCTAGAGCAGTAGAATTTCTTCAAAGGCTTTTCTCAAGTTACAAGACAAAAGTCTACGAAGTGGGTGATAAAAAAAACATCTTAATCGAGATCAGTAAAGGAAAAAAGACTTTGATGCTCACTTCTCATCTCGACACAGTTCCAGCAAGAGATATTTTCTTAAACCCAATCACAGTGAATGGAAAGCTCTATGGAAGAGGTAGTTGTGATGCAAAAGGATGTGTAGCTTCGATTTGTTGCGCAGTGGAAAATATAGAACCTGAATTTGGTTTAAAAATCGCATTTACTGCAGACGAAGAGACAGGTGGAAAAAAGGGTTTAAAGTCCGTATTCGAAAAAGAATTGGCAGATGCAGTAATAATTGGGGAACCAACAGGTTGTAACTCGATCACGATCCTCCAAGCTTGCGTTCTTGCGTTAGATATAAAATTTAACGGAAAAGATGGCCATACAGCATCCAAAAACGCCTCTGAAGGAGCAATATTTAGAACTTCAAAGTTCATAGTTGAAATGGTCGAGAATTTCAAGAATTTAAGAGGTAATTACGAAAATTACAGTAGAATTTTTTCGAATCTGGGTATCGAATTCATTGTAAAAACTTGGGAAGCTGTCTTTAATCCTTCAATCATTCGAGGAGGAGTAAAAAGGAACATAGTTGCCCCTGAATGCGATATAAGCGCAGACGTTCGATTTGCACCATGGATAAATGTCAATGATGTTCTTAGATTTTTCCAGAGAGATGACATGGAAATAAAAGTTTCTGGATTTTTACCAGCTTACGGTGTCCTAGTAGACTATGTCAAGATAGAAGATGACCTCAGATTACTTCAAATCATTATAGATGCTATAAAATCAGAGAACATAAATCCTAAGGCTATATTTTCTCTTGGTGTAGGAGATTCAAGACACGTGAGAAGACTTGGAATTCCCGCATTCTATCTTGGTCCAGGAGGTGAAAACCTGCACTCTGAAGATGAATTCGTTTATATTTCAGAATTGAGACTTGCAACAAAAATATATCGCAACATCATAGAAAAATTTAGAATGTTTTGATTTCCCCACTCACGATTTTTAAGGTTAAATCTGTTACTTTTCCGATCATATCCTCAGCTATCTCTCTCAAAGTTCTCTCCATTTTCTCAACTGAGTAGCCTCTTTTCGGTATTACTTGGATGCTGAGAACTTTTGGATCGTTTATCGGTTTACCGATCTGACTCAGTATTCTAACGTATACTTCTCTTATTCCCTCAACTTCTCCATAGCATCTGTTTGCGATCATGGTTGAGAGTACATTGTATAGCTTTCCAACATGGTTTATTGGATTTTTACCACTCGTGGCTTCCATGCTCATCGGTCTTCCTGGTGTGATTAGCCCATTACATCTGTTTCCTCTCCCAACACTACCATCATCACCGTTTTCAGCAGATGTCCCGGTTACTGTCAGATAAACGCAGTTTCTTTCGTAATCATCTGCTGTGTTTACGTAAACCTCGACCTCTTTCTGAGTATAATCCGATGCAATCTCCTTGACAAAATTCTGAACTTCATTCTTGACCCAATCATAGTCTGAAATTCCTTTAAGAAATCTATCAACCATAGCAACTGCAATCGTGAGTTTTATAGAATCCTTTTCCCTTAAACCCATCACCTTCACATCTTCTCCAATTGCTGATTCTCTCTTTCTAAGCTCCTCGTAAATTCGTCTTTCTACATTGTAAACAAGTTTTTCAGTTTCAGAAAGTGGAGCAAAACCAATTCCAAATGATGTGTCATTTGCAAGTGGAATCTCTTTTTTCCTCTTGAAAACATCCTGCAAATCTGCACTACCTTCACCTAAACAAATCTCAAAGATGACATCGAGCTCTGGATCAAGATATCTCATCGCAGAAGCTATGTATCTCTTTGCTGCTCTCAAAGCGATTTTATCTGTTGGTATAGCTTCGTTTTCAACTCTCTTTGTAGCCCTACCAACCAATACTATCTTTATCGGTTGAACAACTTCCCCTCCACCAAATCTAGGGCTTGATTTCCCCGCAATTATCTGAGTCTCATCAGTGTTGTGGTGAAGTACAACTCCAAATCTCCTCATGTATTCTCTACAAAGTTCTCTGCTCATCGATTCCGCAATGCCATCGGCGAGACTATCTGGATGTCCTATGCCTTTTCTTTCTACGAGTTCGATCTTTTGTTCCTCGATAGGTGTATGGATCAACTCCTCAATGAAGATGTTGGGCATGAGATCACCAGAAATCGCAGTATCTCCCAAAATATAAAGATTTACAAAACCAAATTAACCAGAATAGACTATCTCACTATCTACTCACCCTTTAATCCTCGAAAATTGAAAAGAGTTTTTTTAACTCTTTTCTTGTACAATCGCAGCCCTAAAGCTCAAAAAACAATTCTTCAATTTATTTTGATCAAGAAAAGGCATATATTCAAGTACACAGAAGAGTTTCAAAACCAGAATACTCAATGCCGGGGTTGCCGAGCGGTAAGGCGCACGCCTGGAGAGCGTGTGGGCTTTGCCCGCGTGGGTTCAAATCCCACCCCCGGCGAACTTTACTAGATGTTCTAGATTCAATGGAGAGAATTTCAAACTTTTAATAAACCTTTAGCTTATTTGGCTGGAGAAAAGCTTAAATAAATCTAAATAAACTATTAATAATGAGCGAGGTTGGTTTTCAAACTGGAAGATACGCTTACTGGAAAATACTGATGGCAAGAAGAGATGTTGAAGTTTCAAAAGGGCTCATAACTCGAATTCCGGTTGATCCTATAAACTTGCCACCAAAAACAATGCTCTCTCCCCTCTCTATAATGAGACATGCAGTTGGTAGCGTTTTAGATGTTAGAATGGATAAAGCAAGAAAGATAGAGGAGGAGAAGAGAATAGAGAGTGCTGTTTTCATGCCAGTAAGAGATGGAGTTGTGAAGAGAGGTGATGTTGTTGGTATTTTAAAAGTCTATCCAACCACAGTTAAAGAAGGTGAGCCAGAAGCAAGGGTAGAAATGAAGAAATACGATGCAAAGATCGTATATCAGAAAAATAGTGAATTAAAAAGGATTTCTTGTGAGGTCGAAGATGGATGGTATAAGCGCTGGCATCTTGCAAGATGGATCCCCATAGTTGCAGATGAGAATTTGGAAGTCGAAAAGGGGAAAGTCGTGAGGATTAAGATTAGGGGCTTTGAAGTACCGGATAACACAATTCCAGTACCTCTGAACATAACTAGGAACCCAATAGGAGGTTTTTTAGACGTTATAAGTCCGGGAAAGCCAAAAAAAGTTGAAGAGAGTAGATTTATAAATGAGGCAATATTCGTTCCAGTTATAAATTCATCGATAGAAAAGGGAGATATAATAGGAGTGCTAAACATATACTACATCTCTGTTGGAAATTTCACACCGAGCATCTTGAGATATCTCCTGAAAAAAGAAGAAGCAAAAATAGTATATATGAAAAATGGGATTTTGAAGAGAAGAAAAGAAAAACTACCATTGCTGACTTTTAAGAGGAGTGAATTCGGATTTCTAAAACCAGTAATCTCAGCAGAGGATAAAAGACTAGAAAAAGGTGAGATTGATGTCATAAAAATTGAAAGAATCGATTTTCCATCAAGTACTATCGAACAACCGATCTCAGGAGTTGGTTTGAAAGATTGTTGTTTACTCAATCTATACTCAAAGGCTCCCAAACTGATAGAAGAGGATAAAAAGATCGATAGAGCAATAGTTTGCGCTACAGAAAATATCACGATAAAGAGAAATGATATCATATCTGCAATAGCTGTTTACAATGTAGCGATTCTAATTGAACCCGAGCTATTCCTCGCGAAGTATTCTGTTAAATGATTCAAAGATTCAATTTTTTTAATTCTTGTCCGAATCTGTGTGCAACTTCGATTGGTAAAGGCAATCTACGCTTTGTACAAATTTTAACAACTTGCAAGGATGTCTGAGGAGAGATAAAGCTTCCAGGAGAGATGTAGATCTCTTCGCAATTTTTACATGGTTTGAAGCTATAACCAACCAGTTCTCCAAGGCTTCTAATCTCTCTAACATCTCCATTTCCAACTAATTCTCCAAAGAGTTTTCTTTTAGTAACTCCTATCGATGGAGTCTCTGTCTTAACAGCGATGTAAGTTGCGAGTCCACATCTCCTCGGATGCGCCACACCGCTACCGTCTACTATTATAACAGTAGCATCCGAGATCAACTCATTGACAGCATTTATCGCTGGTTCACCTTCCCGAAACATTAAAAAAGTTGGAATGTAAGGAAAAGTAACTTTATCAACCGAAAAATTTCTTGCTACCTCTTTCAGTGATGGAAAATCGAATTTAACAGCACAGGAAATTATTTTTTCACCAAAAAAAGTCTGATCAACTCCTATTACAAATCTTATATCCTCGATCTTGTATCTATCTCTGAGATCAACTCTTTCTGCAATCTTAATTTGTTCCTTCTTTAAATCTTCAAGATTCATCTGAAACACACCCAGAATTTAGAAAGAACTTGCTTTACTTCTTCGATGTTTCTTTTCAGTTTCAAAATTGCTCCTGGTTTTTTCCTCAATAAGAGCTCAGGAAGGTAAGTTTCTGGCTCTCTTATAGCAGAGATGTCAAAGCCTGCCATTGCAGAGATTATTCCAAGGTTCGTATACGGCAAAGCTGCTTCAACACTGTAACCACCTTCTAAGACTGCAACAACCCTTCCTTCACAGATCTCCTCCGCTATGTTCACACACCACTTAACCATCTCCGCATAACCTCTAGCAGTTAGAGCGAGTCCTGTGAGTTGATCTGTAAAATGACAATCTTGTCCTGCTGATATCGCGATGAACTCTGGTTCAAATTCGAGTGTTACTGGTTCGATTATCTCTTCGATTACCATCTCATATCCATCATCTCCAGTACCTGGAGGTAAGGGAATGTTTACCGTAAAACCCTCTCCCTCTCCCTCCCCAAATTCATCCGGATATCCTGTGCCAGGGTAAAGTGGAATCTGATGGGTTGAGATGAACAAGACTCTGTTATCTCTGTAAAATATCTCCTGTGTTCCATCACCATGATGGGCATCCCAGTCAAGGATTAGAATCTTTTTCAATCCTCTTTTCAACAACCACCTCACCATTATTGCGATGTTGTTGAAATAGCAAAAACCTGCTCCAATATAGGATTTTGCATGATGTCCTGGTGGGCGAACCATTGCAAAAGCGTTTTCAACCTCTTTTTCGAGTACTGCTTTTCCTGCTCTAATAGCTCCGCCTGCTGCAAGCAAAGCTCTCTCAAAAACTCCAACTGGAACGTTAGTATCGAAATCTATCATTCCACCTCTCTTACTCTCCTCTCTCAGAAATTCAACGTATTCTCTCGTGTGAACCTCTAGAATGTCTTCAATGCTAGCCATTGATGGATTTATGAGCTTTATTTCAGGATAACAAAAAATACCTTCCTCTCTCAGCTGATCTATAGTATATGCGAGTCTTTCTTTTCTTTCTGGATGAGTTGGACTTTGTTCATGCTCGATATACTCGGGATGAAAGACTATACCAGTAACCATGATCAAAGTTTCGTAAAAGAATTAAAACTTTGCTTAAAATTAGACTGGGAACTACTGAATACAGTCGATCTCTGAGAAAAATGGTTTTATGTCGATAATTGGTGATCCATCGACCGCGTCTAACCATCTAACTATTAAAATGTTTTTTCTAATCTCTAGAAGTTCTACAACACAAAAACCAATTGGATTTGGGCGATTTGGCGATCGAGTTGCAAAAACACCACACTCCTCACCATCTGGAGGTGTAGCTTTCAACTTGTCTCTCTCAGCTAAGTGCATCCAGTAAAGAACTATGAGATATCTGAATTTTGATATCCCTTCTAGTCCAGCAGAGAATTCTTTTAAAATTTCGATTTCGCTTATATCATTGGAAAACCTTCCCTGTCTCGGTGCAGAGTTCTTGTCCTTATAAGGTGTCTTTGCGATGCCTATGAAGCGGAGCATGAAAAAGAGGCGAGTAAAGTATATATAAATCTGAGCAAAATGCGTGCATGAAAAAAATCCAAATGGTTGCAATTCTTCTGATCGGAATTTTCTTTGGGATCATAGCTGGCTTTTTCATTGCAAAAATTCAAGTTTCTAAAGAAGATGAGAAAGAGGACTTTTCTAAAAACCTTGAAAAAGCTCTAAAGGAAATAAACAGACTTTTAAAATTAGAATATCCTGAAGTAAGTGCGAGAGCTAAGAACTACAGCTATGCTGGAGAATTCTATATCGTAGAAATAGAGTTTTATGACAGAAATGGAACACTCGGTATTGAGAGATATTACATTTCCGCAGATGGAAAAAGGGTTATTTCTGCACAGTACTCAATCTCCCTCGAAAAACCTGTTATCAGCGAGGATGATGATCCCTGGATAGGAACAAAGGATGCAAAAGTTGTCATTGTTGAATTCTCAGACTATGCATGCCCATATTGTGCGAAATTTGCACTAGAAGTTGAAAAGAAGATAGTGGAGAACTATGGCAGCAGAGTAAGGCTTGTTTTTAGAGACTTTCCGCTTCCGATGCACGGAGAGACTGCAATAAAAGCTGCTGAAGCTGCAAATTGTGCTTTTGAGCAAGGAAAATTCTGGGAATACCATTATATTCTTTTTGAAAGACAAAAAGAATGGTATGGTAACATTTCAAAGCTATACGACTATGCAAAGGAGCTACTCTTGAACACGGATCAGTTCAGAAATTGTCTAGAATCGCGGAAGTATCGTGGAGAGGTAGAAAAAGATTACAGAGATGGAATAGAATACGGAGTTCGTGGCACGCCTACGTTCTTCGTGAATGGGGAAATATTCGTCGGATATATCAGTTACGAGAATCTTACAAAAATCATCGAGGAAAAACTGAAATAGTCTCAAAAATTCTTTTTTATATGTTCAAAAATCCCGAGGATTCTGCAATTTCTGCAGTACTTGCTTTATCTCTCGAAGTCTCCGGAAATCCAAAGGCTGGAAATGTTGATAGAGAACATGATTTCGAGGATCTTAAATATGAAGACTTTCTGATTTCAGCTATCACGGCTTTTCCATACTTCTTAAAGACTGCAAAAAAAGGGGAGATGTATCTTTCTGAAGCTATTGCTAAGGGAAGAGAATACGGTGTGAAAACAAACGTTCACTTTGGCGCTTTTTTACTGCTTTTTCCTCTTGTTACAGCTTGGAGATCAGAAAACTGTGAAGTTGCAGGAAAAAATGCAACGGAATTTTTAAAGAATACAAGCCATCTCGAATCATTGAGAATACTCAAAGCTTTCCAGCTATGCAATCCCAGAGTTTTAAAAACAGGAGAAATGTCACTCGAGAGCAAAAGAACTGAAATGGAGATAATTAAAAGGAAGATTAATGTCTACGAGTGGATGAAACTCGCTCCTAAAGAAAATCTAATTGCATTCGAACTTTTGAATGAATATAAGATAAGCGTAGAGGGAGCAAAGTTTCTTCTAGATCTCAAAAAGGAAAGAAATGAGTCTGTAGTTCTTCTATATCACAAGCTTCTCGCAAGCTATCCAGATACTCTCATAGTGGCTAAAAGAGGAATGGAAATGGCAATAGAGGTCATGAAACTTGCCAGAAAAGTTTTAGAAAAGAACGATCCGATGGAGTTTAGAAAACTCGATGATTTCTTGCTTAAAGATGACTTGAATCCCGGTACAATTGCAGATCTGACTGCGAGTTCAATATATCTCGCACTCTTGGAGGGATGGAAGTTTGAAATTGAAGGACTTTGGATTGAGAAACGGAATAAATGAAGTTTTGGTAGTTACAAAGGGAGAAAGATTGAACACTGCTCCTATCGGTATAATAGTTGAAGACGAAGAGAGCATTTTTGCAAGAGCGAAGCTTTTCCCATCTCACACCAGAAAGAACATTGAAAAAGGGAGCTTCTTCATCGCAAATATCATTTTTGATCCAATAGTTTTTGCGATTTCTGCTTTCGATGATCTAAGCGAAAATTTTTTTGAAAGATTCGATCCACCAGTGATAAGAGGTTCTCTTGCTTTTTGTGAGTTCGAAGCAAAATTAAAAGGATTATTTGCTGAGCTAAAGCTTATTAGAGGTGAAGTACTCAGGAGTGAGTTAAGAGCAGTAAACCGTGGTTTCAACGCTTTAATAGAGGCATTGATTTTTGCCACGAGGCTCAGAATGAATCCAGAATTTGCAAAAAAGATTAGGAAATGCTACGAGATCATTGAGAAATGTGGAAGCGAAAGGGAAAAAGAGGCTATGGAGATAATAAAAAAGAGAACAAAGATAATCTAGATCTTCTACTTTTTCGGATAAGGATGAATCTTTATCTTGTAATCACAGAGTTTCTGTACAGCCTGAAGATCTGGCTCCTTTATTTCTGCAGTACCTTTCTCTCTTATGAAGTCCATCACTCTCTTAGCAGTTTCATTTCTTATTAGTACAGTTGAAAAACCGCTTTCACTTCCAACACTGCCAACGCTGACATCGCTCTCTATAGCAGAAAAGTCTTGGCAGACTTTACAACCGGGTGGAATTATTTCCTCGAGTTCTTTTACAGAAAAACTCACTTTTTCACCATCTACAAAATGAACTATGAACTTCCCCTTCTTTATATCTGTCTTCGCAATCCTTCTCATATTTATGCTCTTCTTGAGCAAGAATTCCGAGAGTTGATGGTGGTAAAAGTTCTCAGTGCAGAAGAGGCCAATGACTATTTTAACCCTTTCAAACTTCTTAAAGTTCTTCTGCATTTTCTTAACTGCAGAAACCATACAAGGAGTGCCGACAAATGCAACAGATTTAGATTGGAGAATTGCATTTTTTAATGCTGGAAGAGCATCCGCATAGCAGTACTTAGTTCCTGTAATTTTCCTCTCGTAAAGCTGCTCTGGAGAGTGTATTGTCACAAGAGTTGTTCTCCATTCCTCGTCTCTACAAACAAAGATAGCTTTCTCGATTAAACCCATATCCATAGCTGTTGCTGTTATCTCAGTAACCATCGCTCCATCTTGTCCCTTGAATCTCTTTGACTTTGCCGATATTGCTTCTATGTACTTTCCTATTCCGCTCAAAGGCTTATAATTCCATCTTGGACAAACTTTTATACAAGCCCCACAATCGACACATTTCTCCTCCCAATTGGGAAAATCTATTGGTTTATCCCCAGCGCTTATTCCTTCTACTGGACAAATCGAAGAACAAGCTGCACAATGACAACATATACTTGCATCTATTACTTCAGCTTTCAAATTACCAAAAAATTCTATTTTATGCTTCTTTTCAGGAAAAACAAATCGCCACTCTTGCATTCAATCCACCTCTCTCAGAATTAAGATTTGCATTGGACACTGACGAACGCATAAACCACAACCCACGCAATCCTCTGTTATTATCTTTATAATGCCACCTTCGCCAACTACTTTGCCTTCCAAGGTTATCTCGTACCTCTCAAATTTTATCGCATCATGCAGACAAACTTCAACACACTGTCTGCAACCAATACAACTCTCTGGTTCCCCACAAAAAGCTTTTCTCGATTTTATTTTAGGAACAATTCTTAAAACACTTATTTCTTCGAGTTCCTTTTTCCTAATCAACTTCCAGCTTTTTTTGTCAACTTGGTATTCCACTGTGCATTTGTCTTCCCTTGCAATTTTAGGCAAAGCTGTCATCTGCGTTGCCTTAACTTTCATCTCCTCAAGGCTCCTAAAAGCCATATCGTGGAGTGTGCTCAAAGCCAATGCCCCAGTAGGGCAGCTGTCTATGCAGAAGTGGCAAAAAATGCATTTTGTGTAATCAATACCTGGATAAGAGTTCTCGTAAAAACTCATTTGGATAGCATTTGCTGGGCATATATGTGCACATCTGAAACAGCTAATACACTTAGATTTTTCAAAGACTATAAAACCTCTCAGATTATCAGGATACTTCCTTCTTTCTCTCGGATATTCAATAGTTACCCTATCAGGAATCAAAGCTTGTTTAGCTGCCTCTCTTATTGCTTCAAAATGCCTCATGAGTTCTGCTGTTGGAGATTTGGAGATTTTCTCAACCTTCATATCACCCACCCTACAGCTATACCAACTACCAAAGCTACTATTGATATGGGGATGAGCCAAGAAAAGCTATATCGAAGTGTTTGATCTATCCTGTATCTACCATATATCGAACGAACAATCGCGATTATGGAAATAACAACCACAGCTTTTATGAATAGCCATAATGGTGCGTTAAGGTCGCCTAGAATATCACAATAGATACCATTCCAACCACCAAGGAATAGAACTATGAACAGTAGAGTCATTACATAAAGCTTTTCATATACTAGAACCATAACAAGACCAAAGAGCATCCCAGAGTATTCAACGAATGGTCCAAAAGCAATTTCCTGATCTGCTTCAGGAATATCGAAGGGTAAACGAGAAGTAGCCATGAGCATCGTGATCAAAAAGACAAAAAAGGCTACTGGATTGAGGATTGCTCCTGGAATTTGTGACTGTTTTTCAACTACTACGTATGGATCTCCACTGCCGTAGAGATAGATCATCGAGATCACTGCGATTATGAATGGAATTTCATAGGCTATATATATCAAGGCCCCTCTAACGCTACCGATGAAGGCAAATCTGCTATTAGATGCCCAGCCAATAGCTATGATCGTTATTGGAATCAGAGCTAAGAGTGCTACTATTAGCTGAATCGCGTATGGTGTTTTTATTCCAACCACATTTCCAGCTGGGATAAAAGCTATAGGAAGAAGAATTGGTATAAAGGCTAAGATTGGTAACTGCACAAAGTAGGGACGATGAGCTTCTTTGTGTACAATTGATTCTTGGAAGAAGTAGCGTAATCCGTCTGCAAGTGCTTGAATCGCACCCCTTATTGGACGTGCTACCTCTAATGGTCCTACACGCCACTGAATCCTTGCTGTAAGCTTTCTCTCAAACCAAACGATGTAGAGAAGATAGATCAAAAGTACGATCAATCCAGGCATGATGATGACTGCGAAGAATGGGCGCCAAAGAATTAATGCAACGATGAAGTTCAAAAATGGTATCTGCATCAGGTAATCTACTAACGGTTGTATCAAAGGTATTTCCATCATGTTCGATTTAAAAATATCGAAAAGCTTTGAAAATATTTCAACAATCATCACCTATCAGCCTCCGGAGGGAAATAACCAAAGCTACCATAAATCGCCTGAAGATCTGCCAATCTCTCTCCCTTGAGAGATTCCATAAATCCTCGAAGGTAAAGCCAGCTCGGAGTTACGATTCTAAATCGGTAGGGAACATTACTTTCTCCATCACTCACTATGGTGAAAAGCAGTGTACCGCGTGAAGCTTCTGTGAGTGTCGTATATTCTCCAGCTGGAAGCACGAGGTCTGCGAATTTGTCAAAGAAGTTTCCTCTAACTTCATCGCAAATCTGATCACTCACAAAGCGACCCTGTGGGATCGAAGATATGCACTGCCTTACAATGCTGAGACTCTGCGATACTTCGTTAACTCTAACCAAAAACCTCGCATATCCATCGCCTTCATCTGCAGTAACAATTTCCCAGTTAACTTTTTCATAAGCCTCATATGGTTCCACTATCCTCGTATCGTATTCAACCCCACAAGCTCTTAGAAATGGTCCGACTACACCAAATTGAATTGCCTCATCCTTGCTAAGAACTCCAACATTTTTAAGCCTAGCAATCGTTGTTGGATTCTTTATGAATATTCTTTCAAAAGATTTTAACCTCTTCTCTATCGCAAAAGTTGCATCGTAAATCCATCGGAGAGTTTTTTCATCCACATCTCTTCGAACCCCACCAGGGATTATGAAGGAAGACGTGAACCTCGCTCCCGTCATTCTAACTAAGGCTTCACATATAAGCTCTCGAATGCCAAAGGGGTACATGAAGCCAGTGGTATGGCCTAGAAAAACAGCAAGGATTGCTGCATCGTAGAGATGAGTTCCAATTCTGCAGAGTTCCGCAAGAATCGTGCGGATGAATTTTGCCCTTTCTGGAACTTCGATGTCTAGTGCCATTTCTATGGCTCTAACGTATCCAAGATTGAAGTTTGCAGAATCCATTATAGCAGGTCTTTCTATTAGAGGGATGTTTTGAATGTAGAGCTTGTTTTCAGCTAGTTTTTCCATAGATCTGTGCACATATCCTGGATCAGGAATTACATCTTGTATTATGTCTCCTTTAACTCTAACTATCAGTCTCATGTGTCCGCTTCCAGGATGCTGTGGACCGACGAGAACAAGAAATTCATCTTTTCTATAAACATCCTCAACGTATTCTTTAGGTAAGGGTAGGAATAAAGTCTCGAACTCCTTTGGAGGTTCTACTGGGATTTCAAGAGAGAACTCTTTCATTTCAATCACCCACGTAAACTTCTTCTTCAAGCTTGAAGTCTTTTCTAAGTGGGAACTCTGGAGTATCAGGAGCTAGAAGGAATTTTTCTTTCCAGGGATTTCCTTTGAATTTAACTCCGAAAAAGTCCTGCATCTCTCTCTCTAGGTAATCAGCACTTGGGAAAATATCTGCAATACTGCTAACCTCTGGTCTTCTCCTCGAGATGTCCGTATGAAGATTTAAGAGGACTGGCATAAGTTCCTTAACGCTATAGCTCGATAGAAGATACTCTACTATGAACTTTCCCTCGTTTGGAACATCGATCACGTTAACCGATTTAACATGGTCAAAACCCAACTCCTTTAGTTTCATAGCAGAATTTCTCAGATTCTCGGGATTAACCTTCAAAGCTATTCTGTTTTTAGCAGTTATTGCTGCTTTTCCAATCTCTTTCAAATTATCACATAGCTTCTTTCCAAATTCCCAGTCTAATTTCTTCTCTGCACTGACTATAATGCCTGGAGCTTTAGAGATTTTCTTTGGACTCTTCGGTAAAACATTGGGTTTCTCCCCTTTTTCAAAAGTTACTTCCATTAAATTAACCGAATTTTCTGGAATTCCTCTATCAAGCTTCTCCTGCAACTGCCTTATACCCCTCAGCAATGCTTCAGGAGTTGGAGGACAACCTGGAATGAAGAATTCAACTGGAACAACCTCAGAAGGCTTTACTAGATGATAACTGTTCCAGAATAAGCCTCCATTTAGTCCACACGCTCCCATGACGATGACAAATTTTGGATCTGGCATTTGTTCCCAAGTAACCTTTAGTACCCTTGCCATCTTTCTCGTGATTGCTCCTTCGACGATTATCAGATTTGTCTGTCTTGCGATGCCGTAGTTGAGGGCTCCAATTCTTTCACCATCATAACCAGAAGCAAAAGCATGTGCCAGTTCAGCTCCACAGCAAGCTGTGACAAGATGAACAGGCCAAAGACTCCATTTTGTCCCCCACTTCTTTATTGGACCAAGAATTCCACCTCTAACGAACTTCGTGAAATCTTCCATCTTTTCACCTCCTCAAATTAGCAATTTCAAGGGAGTAATTGTATCCGACGTAAAGTGCTGGAAGGAGCAGGATGAGAGCGATGAGAGTTATAAAATAGCCCTCGAAAATTGGTAATGCGGATATGAGAAGTAAAAGAACTATAATTGGTTCAAAGCACATGAATATTATGACGAAGCCTAGATATTGCATTGGAAGTGTCCACTTTGGGATTCCGATTGGAATATTTCCCGCTTCAAATCGCTGGAGCTTGACTTCTGTTGGTCTGTATTTCGGAAGAATCTTTATAAGAATTAGAATAGCCACATCGGTTATAAGGGCAACTGCGATCACAATTGCAATTATCAACGCACTCTCGATCATCTAAATCCCCCCACAACGATGTCGACAAACCAAGATGGCGGAACTATAGTAATAAGCATTACAAGGGCACATAGGAGTGTAACAGCGTTCGTTATCGTGAATTTCCAACCTCTACCAACGAGCCCTACGAGTCTAAGATAGTAAGGCACAGATATTGCAGAGTTGATTACGAGCAATACTGCAAGCCAGAAAAAGTTCGAGAATACGAGAGCATAAATTATGAAAAGTTTGCTCCAGAACCCCATGAGCGGTGGAAGTCCGATAAAGGAAAAACTCAACAGATATGCGTTAAAGCTCGAAGATCCATCTTTAATCGCGTTGAAGAAGCCTATTTTTCCAAATGCGTTTACGAATAGCTGTAACAATCCTCCTGCGATTGCATAGTAAACGAATTCTTTTGGAGCTGTGATGGCTGCAAAGGTAGCTAGTATATAGCCCATGTTCGCAATCGTTGAGTAAGCTAAGACTCTGCTTGCAGTCTTTGCTGTTAGAGCTCCTATGTTTCCGATGAACATAGAGATTGCAGAGATGATTGCGAGGATGAACAATATTTGGATCGTTGCAAGAGATGAAGTTGCAAGCAATATCTTATAGGCCACTATGAATGGTACGAACTTGGCAAGAGATGCAATTATAGAGACAGCGATCGGATTTGCGGATTCGAATACATCTGGAACCCATTCGTGCAATGGAGCGATTCCAACTTCAAGTGCTAGACCTAAGATCAAAGCTGTAAAACCAATCGCATAAATCAAAAGATTTTGTGTTGAATTTGCATTGTATACGATCACTGCCCCAACGATGAAGAGAACGGTTGCAAGAACCATGAATGTCACATACTTTATTCCTACTTCTACGTTTAGCCTGTCCTCACTTATCATAACAAGCAAGTAAGTTGGGGTCGATACGACGACGAAGAGGAGCAGTAATTCCCCAAGATCTGAAGTTAGGAAAGCATAAACAGTCGCAATTGCCATCAAGGCTATCATTGCGTAATCAACCCCTGCGATCTGATTCTTTCTAATCGCCAAAAGTGAGACTAAGTTCAACATAGCAACTACAAAGATCAATGGAGCGAATGGAGAGAAAGGTAAAGCTACTACAGTGGCAAGAACACTTAGAATTGCTGAAAATCTCGGATTCCAATGACTTGCAACCGCAGCAAACGCGAGAATGATCAATGCTACTATGAAGTGCATCATAAAATCACCCCAAATCCTGCAGAAATTAAAAAGATCAGCAAAACTATAGCTACTACTATTTTTACGTATCTCTCAACACTGCCACTCTGAATGCTTCTCACTCCAAGCGAAGATATCCTAAAGAGATACGGAACCGCCTGGTGGCAGATTAGGTCTATAAGTCTGTTGCAATAATCCACAAACTTTGCAAAGGCCCATCCAATTTTTGGAATAATGAAATCGTTTAGGAATGGTATGTAAAGTCTATCCCCGAAAGCCTTACTTATCGGTGACTCGAGTCTTGGTTTGTACAGAGTTACAACGTAAGATATGAGAACTATTATGCCAACAGCAAATGAACTCATGAGGAAACCCTCTTCTAAGAAGTGAGTGAACTCATGATACTTGGTAAATCCGTGTTCGGCCAAGTATAGGTAGAGGAGGAAGAAGAGCATCAGAGCCATAATCATATATGCTAAACTCATCAATCTACCACCATGAGGATGTATTTCGACTTCTTTACCCTTCAAAAAGTTTAGACTCAGGAATTTTGCTAGAAAAGCGGAGTAAACAGCTGAAGTTAGCACTAGTAGGACTAGTGGAGTATAGCCAAAGTGATGCTCGATTCCGTGCATAACACCGTCCATAGCAGATTTTACCCAGTAAGCAGTTAGAGGTGGAATGCCACTCAAACAAAGTGTGGCGATTATAGTTGCGGTGAATGCAAGCTTTAGCTTCTTTGCAATCTCCTTTCCTCCAACACAGAAACGATCGTGGGTTTCGTGGATCAAGTGACCAGCTACGAGAAACAGAGTTGCCTTAGCGAAGGCATGAGTTACAAGATACCAAAAGCCGACTAATACCGCTATTTTTCCAACCCAAGCACTCGCTGCTGTAGTTGCAAACATAAGACCAAGGCTTGACATCGTAGATGCTGCGAGCAGAACTTTTCTCTCAAGACATCCGAGTGCAACGGATGCACCATATAAAGCTGAAATCAATCCCAAGAACAGAGCAATTATGTAAATAGCTTCAATACCTTCGGAATGTATATTCCAAGGCTCTATATACCAGCTCAGACGCATGAAAAGATAAGTACCAGCTGCAACCATTGTTGCAGAATGTAGCAAAGCGCTGACAGTAGTTGGACCTGTCATCGCAGTCATGAGCCATTCGCTGAAGGGAAGCTGTGCGGACTTTGTGAATGGGCCGAGAAGGAATAGGAAAATGATTATAAAGACACCAAAAGATCCGACTTCCTTAGCAAAATCTTCCCAATGGATTTCGCTTATGTTGAGGGTTCCAGTAAAGAAGAATATTGCAGCTATTGCAAAAAACATCGGCATGTCGCCAACGCGAATCGTTGATATCGCTCTCCATCCTCCAAGACTTGGAGGCCAGAAATAGTTCATTCCAGCGATTTTTCTTCCAACATTTCCTACAAAGCTCATCTCATCGTCATCTCTAAACCAATGTCCTATGAGTCCCCAAGAGGCAAGACCAAGGCCTTCCCAACCAATCAAAAGCAATAGAAGATTGTCGCTGTAAACTACCAAGAGCATTGAAGCTGTGAAGAGGTTGAAGAAGAACCAGTACCAACCAAGCCTGTAATCCTTTTTCATGTACTCAAGTCCATAGACACCAATGAGAAAAGCGATCAAAGCTGTTAGAACGCCCATTATCTTGCTCAAATAGTCAAAAATGAAAACGAAGTTTATGTTGAACTCAGGTAGCCAAGATACGGAGATCTTTATGGTTTTGTCGATGGGTGAACTGAAAAGGATTTGTAAAGCACAAAAAAGAGAAACAAATAACCCAAGAACTGCAAATATTGGAAGTCTTCTAGCCCACTCTGGTTTTGGATCCAAAAGCCATGCAAATGCGACTGGCAAACTTCCAATTATTGGAGCTAAAAACATAGCGACGAGAATCTCGATCATGGTATCCCTCCTACTACGATTTTGATTCCATCAAGAAGTGCAGGAGCAAGTGGTGGAAATATGAATGCGACGCTGAAAAAGGCAATAGCGTATAATGGTAAGTCTAGCAACCTACTAAACCTCGGCTTTTCATATTTTAGAGGAGTGCCATAGTAGATCGAACGCATCGTGTAAAAACTGTAAAGCCCTGAGATTATGAAAACCAGAACTATAGCTAATATCAGATACAAGTTCAAACCATAGATCTGGGTTAAGCCTACGAGAATGTAGAATTCCGCGAACATTCCAATAGTTATTATTCCGCTAAGAGTCATGAAACCGATTAGGGCTGCATTTGCAATGGTTGGTATGAACTCATGCATTCCACGCATTTTGTCGAGACTTCTCAATCCATGGAAAGTTGCGATTATGGCTCCAGCTGTCATGAAGAGGATCGCTTTACCAAATGCGTGGCTCATATACTGCACTACAAGACCAATTAAGCCATAGGAACCAAGACATAAAGCTATCAGCACATAACCCATCTGCGAAACAGTGGAATAAGCCAGAAGTCTCTTGTAGTCTCTCTGTTTGAAAACCGAAAGACCAGCATAAACGCTCGAAACTAAGGCATAGGCAATTATGATATCTCTGAAGTCTATCACGAATGAGCTGTCAATCATATATACTCTCAGAAGAACATAACCTGCTAAACCAACTGTAAGAGGGCTTAGCAAAGCACTAACTGGAGTTGGAGCTTCAGCATGTGCCCATGGTAGCCATATATGTGGTCCAAGGCCTGGGAGTTTTACAACCATTCCGATGAATATTAGAACCCATGGTAAAAATCCTACGAATTTTACTGCATTAAAAGAAAGACTCTGATTTTCGAATGCGATCATCAAAAATCCTAGAAGGGCTAAAACTCCAGCAATATGTGTCCAGATGAAATAGAGAATGCCAACCCATTGTCTATTTCCATAGCCGTATAGGTAGATAAGCAGAAATGAAGAGAGCAGAGAGATTTCGAGGAAAATGTAAAGGAGAAGGAAGTTTCCACTATATACAAGCCATAGCATTGCGACAGCATAGAGATTGTAGAGGAACCAGTACTTTCTGAATTCCTTCTCAGCGTTCACATGCATTTCCTCGAATCTGTGAGCCATATAGGGTAGAGAGTAAAGAGCCACCATTGCAGAAACGAGAGAGATCGTGAATCCAAAAGCATGACTGACTGGATCGTAAAGAAGGTAAAAGTCACCAATTGGTGGAGGCAAATAGAAAAGAACTTCTTCACCTTCATGCATCTTTAGAAGCCCGTATAGAGCTGAAAACATCGGTAAAAGAAAAGCTATAGTAGAAATCCAAGTTGCAGCTCTTCTTTTAAAAGCGGGAGCTATGAAGGTTACTACAAGGGGAATCAAGAGAAATAAAAGAAATGGAGTAAACGGGATCAAAGGGTATCACCTCCAACCGAAACTTTTTCTATTTCAACTCCTTTTCTGATTTTGTCAGTGATTACAATAGCTGTTATAAGAACCAGAAGTTCAGCACTGCTCGTGAATATTGCTACTACGAGAATGGTGAAAGCCATAGAAGGAGCTGTCGAAAAGAGTGGAATTATCGCAAGGAAAACTGCAGAAAACATCAGTTCAAGACTTATCAAAAGTCTAACCAAGTCTTTTGATGAGATAGCCATTAGATAAGCTATAATCAAAATAGAGATAGCTATGGCGACTATCACATTCCAACCCTCCTGAGAATTCTTATAGCAGAAAGCATGATCAAAACCATCATCGAGAACAGAAAAACGATTGCGAGCAGATACTCTCTCAAGAAATCCATTCCACTAGCAATAACAGCGATGCTTTCTGGTTTACCATAAGCATAGCCAAGTATTGCCATAACGACGACTATTGGTATTGTCCAGAAGAGGTCGATTTTTCGCGAAGTCTTTGCTCTGTAAGTTGCTGCGACTGCTATTGTTACTATACCCACAGCACCAACAAAGACAAGAGTTATCAACACAACCGCTGCTTGCAAGTTGAATGCCGCATAGATTCCAGCAACGAAAAGCATTGCAACAGACATGTAAAGCGCTGAATAGAAGTTGTCTCTAGTGAGCCATGCACCAATTGCTGATGCGAGAGCTAAGAAACCAAGCAATGAAATCAGCAAGTTTTGAAGATCCATGAATTTCGCTGAGTGTATTATTGATAAGCTTTACTAAATTGCTTTAACCTTTTTAACATTTTTTATAGTGACTCGAAGAAATTTTTCTATAGCTAAGACAAACCTTTTTAAATTGGTAACGAATTTTGCTGTTATGAGGAGCATTATGATTGTAGATGATGAGACTGCAATGCGAGAAATACTTAAGCTCATGCTGAAAGGTTATCGGATCTTGGAAGCTTCAAACGGTAAAGAAGCTGTTGAAATCTACAGAAGAGAGAGACCGGACATCGTTTTAATGGACATCATGATGCCTGTTATGAGTGGAATCGATGCAATAAAGGAAATAAGAAAGATAGATCCCGATGCCAAGATCGTTGCCATCACAGCCTATGCGAGTTCAAAGGGAGATAAAGCACTTGAAGCTGGAGTAAAATTGATTTTGAGGAAGCCATTCACGAGGAAAGAAGTAATAAAAGTGATCGAGGAGATCACGAAGAGCTGAAAAGTTATTTAAATTGGGAGTAAATAGGTAGATCAGATGGATCTCGAGGATGGTTCTATGATGAAAGTTCCCGATACTACGAAGTATCTTATTCACGCTGAAATAGTGGCAGATGGGGTTATAGAGCGACCTGATGTAGTAGGAGCTATATTTGGCCAAACAGAGGGGCTTCTCGGCAGCGACTTAGATCTAAGAGAACTTCAGAAAACTGGAAGGATTGGAAGGATTGAAGTGAGAGTTGAGAGCAGAGGAGGTAAGAGCTATGGAGAGATAAAGATACCTTCTAGCCTAGACAAGGTAGAAACTGCAGTAATAGCTGCAGCTCTTGAAACGATTGAGAGAGTTGGTCCATGCTCAGCTAAGATAGAAGTGAAAAAAATAGAGGACATAAGGACGAGCAAGAGAAAAAAAATAGTAGAAAGATCAATGGAAATTCTAAAAGAACTTTTTGAAGAGCCTGAAATTGAATCAGAGAAGATTTCAGAACTTGTAAAGCAATCTTTACGTATAGATGAAGTGATCGAATATGGAGAAGAGAGACTACCAGCAGGACCAGGAATAGATGATTCGGATGCAATAATAATAGTCGAGGGCAGAGCTGATGTCATAAACTTGCTGAGACATGGAATAAGAAACGTGATCGCTGTAGAGGGGACGAATATTCCAAAGACAATAATAGAGCTAAGTAAGAAAAAGACTGTCACAGCCCTCTTAGATGGAGATCGAGGTGGAGAACTTGTTCTAAAGGAATTGTTACAGGTTGCAGACGTAGACTTCGTTGCTAGGGCTCCTGAAGGAAAAGAAGTAGAAGATCTGACTCTAAAAGAAATTCTAAAGGTTTTGAGAAACAAAGTACCAATTGAACAAGTTCATGTTCTAAAGAGAGAGAGTAAAGAGCAGTCATCTGAGAGTTTGAGAAGTCACAAAGAGAGAGTAGAAGGAAAACTGCTCGCAAGAATACTTGACAAAAATCTAAATCTCGTAAAGGAAGTTCCTGTAAGAGATCTCGTCAAAACGCTCAAGAACGGTAACATAAAGGGATCGATAATAATCTTCGACGGTGTTATAACCCAGAGACTCGTGGATGTTGCAGCAAAGAAGGAAATAAACTACATAATAGGTGTAAAGCTTGGAAACGTTGTAAAACTACCGACTTCAGTGAGGATCATGACTTTCGATCAGATCTAAAGGATGATTTTTGAGATCTCAAGAATCTTTACAGGAAAAATTTTATAAAGTTATAACTCAAAAAATGAGTATGCTCGCAATCAATCCAACTTTGGTTGTTAGAGAAAAACCATACAACAGAGAAGAACTGATGGAAGCTCTTCGACTTGCAATATCTGCTGAACTCGACGCAATTAGCTTATACGAACAGATGGCGAGGTTTAGCCCTGATGAGAATTGTAAAAAAATATTCATAGATGTTGCAAGGGAAGAAAAAACACATGTTGGTGAGTTCACAGCCCTTTTGTTGAGTTTAGATCAAGAACAGGTAAAAGAATTAAAAGATGGGTTCAAAGAGGTTGAAGAAAAGACTGGAATAAAAACTGCTCTTGATGGTGGTGAGCAAGGATATCTTGCTGTTCTAACAAGTGCTTTCTTGGATGGAGTTACTAGGAGCAGGAAGATATTCAATTTCTTACCAAAGACCAGGATCTCTGCTCAATCTTACAGAATTGATTTTATAGGTGAAGATGGAGAGGTAAAGGTTGTTAAGCAGGAGTTCAGAGCGATTCCTTTGATTACTCAGAAGTTTCTCTTAGGGCTAAGAGAGCTAAGCGATGGTAGTTTTGATCCAGCGGTCGCAGTAAAAGCTGGAGAAATGCTGGTCAAAGCAGAAGAGAAACAAATGATAAATGCTTTCCTTATTGGAAAAAGGATGAAGCTCGGTAATTGGGAGAAAAGCGATGAATGTATTGATGAAATTCTAAAGGCAATGAGAGAGGTTTCAAAATTTTCATCTGGTCCTTTTGCAATGATCCTTAGTCCAGAAAGGTTCTCAAAACTGTTAAAAGTTCATGAGATGGGAGGGAAGATGCTTATAGAGATCTTGAGAGAGATCTTTGGAGGAGGTATAATAGTAACTCCCTCTATGGAAGATAGGGTAATAGTTTTCGCAAATAATCCAAGCGTTTTGGACATCGTTATCGGTCAAGAACTAGAAATAAAAGAACTTGGACCAGAAGGAGATAAAATATCCTTCATAGCAATGGAGGCACTTGACTTGAGGATCAAGAATCCAAACGCAGTCGTTGTAATGGAAAAATGGAAAGAATAAACTTCGAATCTGAGTTCATTCAGCCAATATTGAAGGGGATTAAAAAGACTACAATAAGAAAGGGGATAAGAAGTTATCCAGTAGGAAGGGTCGTAGAACTGACAGTGGATAGCAAAACCTTTGCATTTGCAAGGGTTAAAAAGGTAATAGTGAAGAGAATATCAGAACTGAGCGATATGGATGCGAAGTTGGATGGTTTCAGAGATAAAGAAGAGCTTTTAAATGCTTTGAAGAAGATATATGGCGAAATAGATGACTCAGATTTCATAACAGTAGTTCATTTTGAACTTATATAATTAATTAATATTAATTTTTCTTTTTATACTCTTGATCTAGGGCAATCAGCCATATAAGGAAAAATCCTTAAATAACTCATCTATTCTTGACTGACTGATGCGAATAAACGTCGAAGCTCATGATA
>JANXDJ010000004.1:0-2294 GCA_025059545.1 Archaeoglobaceae archaeon | reverse complement strand
AGCCATATAAGGAAAAATCCTTAAATAACTCATCTATTCTTGACTGACTGATGCGAATAAACGTCGAAGCTCATGATATGGAAAGGAGTTTGAGAAATTTTCTTCTCGAAGGTATATTCTCCCAAATAACCTATTCTTTGATCACGGTAACAATAATAAGCTCATATCTAGCAGCTGCTAAAGCTACTCCACTTGTGATAAGCATCCTTGTTTCCATTCCACATCTAACAACCCTTGCACAGATAGTTTCAGCAAAGTTCATCGAGACCAGAAACAGGAAAAAGATATCAAATATGGCTAGTTCAATAGCCAAGATTTCTCTACTAGGAATAGCTGTGATATCTTTTATTGGAGGTGAACACGAGATCTTTTTCTTCGCAATACTCTTCCTGGTCTTCAACATCTGTGAAGACATATACACAGTTACCTGGAACTCCTGGACTCGAGATCTTATTCCCGGAGGAAAGAGAGGAGAGATAATTTCAAAGAGATCAGTCTATGGAAAAATATTTGCAACCTTTGCAATCATACCACAAATAGCGATTTTCGAGCATATCGGAAAAACAGCCTTTTCAGCCCTTTTCCTAATCTCTGCAATCTTTGGACTCCTTGGTGTTTATTTTCTCAGAAAGATCGAGAACGTGAAATCTAATCGTATAAGCGAGGCGAGGTTGATTGAACCACTGAAAAACACGAATTTTATGAAGATAACAATCATAGTTTCTATATTTCATTTTGCAATGAGCTCTGCAAAAACCTTTTTTGCTGTATACATTCTCGAGATTTTAAACTATTCACTTTCAATAGTTCTCTTCTTTGCCCTACTAGCTCATCTGAGTTCTATCTACTCTTTTAGGATATCTGGGGTTTTTTCGGATAGACTTGGAAATAAACCTCTATTCTTACTCTCTTTCCTCACTTTCTCTGTTTCAGCAATACTGTTCTCGATCCCGATAAAAGATGCTTTCCTAATACTGATCCTTGTCTACATTTTGCACGGATTCTATACTTCTGCCCCAACGATTGCAATGGCAAATGCAATAGCTGATCTAACCTACAGAAGACATTCTGCTCCTTACTACGCGCTGAGCAACTGGACCATTGATGCTTTCTCGGCTTTTGGCTGTGTTTTTGCAGGATTTTTAATAACAATGTTTTATGAATATGGGGAGCTAGCATATAGAATGCTTTTCATTCTTTCTTCAGCGATTTCTCTAATTTTAATACCGGCGATGAAGCTGTACGACGAGTTTTCACCTCCTTCTGTTTTAGCCATATTGAAAGTTCCTAAAATAGTTTTGGATGATCTAGGTTCGGTTAAAAAAGAACTGAGAAAGTTTAACAGAAAAAGAGAGACTCTAGATTGAAAAGGATTTTTATAAAGGCTTTTAATTTCTATTTTTTAATCAACCTCAAATCCGAGATCGATGCAGATTTTCTCCACTGCTTTAGATGGATTTGCAAATACCAATCCGTTTCTAACCTTTGCCTCAAATTCTGGCTTAAAGATATCTCCCATCTCATCTGCAAAACCCTTCTGAGTTCTCACTTTACAAACATAGGATCCAAGATAAGCTCTATTCTCTCCAGCAAGGAGCATTAAGGGTAAAGATTGTAAGCCAACTGAACCACCAGCAGAGATGTCTTTTTCAGGAAAGAGAATTCTTGCTAAAGCAACGAATTTCGCTACGCTCACAGGTGATAATGGCTCAGCATTTTCCAAGGGTGTTCCGTAGACAGGATTGAAGCTTGAGATTGCTATGTGCTTCAAAAAATCGAAATTTCTTAGCATTAGAAGCCCTTTAATCCAAGTTTCATAGCCCATATTTGGCAAGCCTATCATTATCGTGCTTGAAAGCCCAATTTTATGCTCGCAAATATCCTTAGCAAGCTTTAAACGGTCTTCAAGCTTCTCATTAGGCTTAAAGTAGCTGAAAAGCTTTTCATCAGCAATTTCAATCGAAGAGTAGATTTCAGAAACCCCTAAGTCTTTGAAAACTCGTAATTCTTCAAGGCTTATTGGATAAATGTCTAAAATCGTCTCCAGTTTAGCCTTTCTTGAGATCTTCACAAACTCAGGAATTCTGCTGTTATCTTTGTTATATCCACCTTCAAGCGTAACTCTTCTCATTCCACAGTCTTTGATAAAATCTATTGCTTTAAAAAACTCTTCAAGACTTAAAGGCTCAATTCTGAACTTTTCAACGTAGTTTGAGCAGTAAATGCAGTATTTTTCCATTTCACACTTCTTCACAGGGTAAACAAAGGCATCCAATTTCAAGACTCTGCCAACA
>JANXDJ010000049.1 GCA_025059545.1 Archaeoglobaceae archaeon | reverse complement strand
CAACGACTGGAGTTTTAAGGCTGAAGGCGATGGAAAAAGAAAGGGTATTGCAATTTCCAGTTATTGCGGTAAACGATGCTTTAACGAAGTTTCTATTCGACAATCGCTATGGCACTGGGCAGTCGACTGTTGATGGGATAATGAGAGCTACGAACATGCTCTTAGCCGGGAAAAAAGTTGTAGTTGCAGGCTATGGTTGGTGTGGTCGTGGAATTGCAATGCGTTGCAGAGGAATGGGAGCTAACGTTATTGTTACCGAAGTAGATGAAATTAGAGCACTCGAAGCACTCATGGATGGCTTTACTGTGATGGATATGAATTCAGCAAGTGAGATTGGCGATGTCTTCATAACAGCAACTGGAAACAGGGATGTTGTGAGAATTGAGCATATTAGGAAGATGAAAGATGGAGCCATTTTGGCAAACGCTGGACACTTCAACGTTGAAGTTGATGTAACCACACTTGAAAAAGTTGCAAAAAATGTTAGAGAAGTGAGGAAGAACGTGAAGGAATACGATCTCGGGGATAAGAAGGTTTATGTGCTTGCTGAAGGCAGACTTGTAAATCTCGTTGCTGGAGATGGGCATCCGATAGAAGTTATGGACATGAGCTTCTCAGATCAGGCTCTTGCGGTGAAATACATTGCGGAAAACTGGGAAAAACTTGAGAACAAGGTTTACAGACTGCCTGATGAGCTTGACAGAAAGGTTGCAAGGCTTAAGCTTGAAACTATGGGTGTCAAGATCGACACGCTCACCGAGGAACAGGTAAGGTATTTGAGCGACTGGAGGAGCGGGACATGATCTGGAGCTACAGAGCTGTGAAGAATCCTATTGCAAGAAGAAAATGGCTCTATTTTATCTCAATTCTCATAATTTTCGTTTTTGGCTATGGAATTTACAGAATAATGCTAGGGGAGAACGCGATTAGAGTGTTATTGCTTCTGACAATTTTCTCTCTGTTTATATTTCTCTACGCAATAATCGCCCTTGGAAAGCCAAGATACTACTTCTTCGATGAGGATCAAATAGTTTACAAGCCATTTAAGACTAAGCTTAGCGATATTACTGGATACGAGGTGGAAGAGAGAAATTTGATCATAAAGCTGGAAAAGAAAGGAATTTTTGGAGTTAAAACTCTTTATTTTGAAAAAATCGAAGATCTAAGGGAAGCAGAAAGATTGCTTAGAAGAAAAAAGTTTTAAAATGACTTCCAATAGTTTTCTGCAATTCCTTTCACTTCAAGTTTTCCAGAAAGCTTCTCTCTGATTTGTCTCAAATTTTCCCAGTCTTCTTCGCTCAAAGGTGTCTCGCCAACTTTTTCAACGATTCCCTTGATCAATTCTCTTGCTCTTTCTCCTCCCTTTTCGTTCTTAGGCACAACAAGCCAGAGATCATAGAATAGCGTCGTTTTAAATAGTCTGGGAATCTCAATAAGAAGCTCAACGAAAATGAATTCGTTCGTTTCAAATCCAGAGCGATAGTGAACCTTCTTCAAGGTTGCAAGAAGTATACCTGTAGGCAGGAAAAAGGCTAATGCTAAACCTTTTATAAGCTGGGCCATTGAAATGTTCATCCCTTTTGATTCTCCAACTTTCTCGATCGCATTTTTAGCTTGCTCTCTATCTAATTCTGTAAGTGGAATTCCAAGTTTTTTGAAGATCTCCAATGCGGGCTTTCTAACTAAAAAGCCAAGTCCAAAAACTTTCGAAGCTTTGTCTAAGAACTTCTTGCTCGCGAACAAAACAAATGGTTCCTCATTCATGTTTATTAGTATCAATTCTCTCATTTAAGAAATTTACTCTTGGCTTGGGATCTAAGTTCATGGGTAGAAGCATTTATATACTTTATATACTACCAGACACAGGGGTTTATTATGGAATACACAATAAAGATCGAAAATGTTGTCGCATCGACGCAGATTGGAGAAAACATAGATCTTGTTAAGATCGCAAAAGAAATTAAAGACTCAGAATATAAACCAAAACAATTTCCAGGACTTGTTTTAAGGACGGGTGAGCCTAAAGCTGCGGCACTTGTTTTTAGAAGTGGTAAAATCGTCTGCACAGGTTCAAAATCCGTAGAAGATGCGAGGAGAGCGGTTAAGCAGATCGTAAAAATGCTTAAAGGTATTGGGATCTCTGTTATTGATGAGCCAGACGTTAAGGTTCAGAATATTGTTGCTTCCGCAGATCTCGGCACAGATCTGAATTTGAATGCAATAGCAGTAGGTTTAGGACTTGAAAATGTTGAATACGAACCTGAGCAGTTTCCAGGGCTTGTTTATAGGCTTACAGATCCAAGAGTCGTTGTGCTCATATTCGGATCTGGAAAGATGGTTGTGACTGGTGGAAAAAGTCCTGAGGATGCAAAAAAAGCAGTTGAGAAGATCTCTAACGAGCTAAAGATGCTTGGACTGATGTGATGCATTCTTTGCTTAAGAAAAAGGGATTTATCATAGACATAGACGGAGTTGTCGGAAGAAGCGTTGAACCCATTGTGGAAGGTGTTAGAGGAGTTCATAAATTACTCGCTCTTGGCAAAAAAGTTGTTTTTGTCTCAAACAATTCTACAAGGAGTAGAAAGATCTTACTTGAAAGGCTTAGATCTTTCGGAATTTCTGTGAGTGAGAAGGAAATAGTTTCAGCGACGCATGCAACCGCAAGCTTTATTGCAAGAGAAAAAGAGAGCGCGAAGGTTTTCACCACAGGCGAAGAGGGGCTAAAAGAGGAATTGATAAAGGCTGGGCTGGAGATTGTAGATTACAAAGAAGCTGAATACCTTGTTGTCGGCTCTAACAGGAATTTGAACTACGATTTGATGACCAAAGCTCTAAGATGTTGTCTTCGGGGAGTTAGATACATCGCAACGAATCCAGACAAAATCTTTCCTTCAGAAGACGGTCCAACTCCTGGAACTGGGCTTATAATTGGTGCTCTATACTGGATGACTGGTAGAATGCCCGACGTGATCGTTGGAAAACCTTCAAAGGTGATAATGCTCGAAGCTCTCGAAAGGTTAAATCTCAGAGCTGAAGACGTTGTAGTCGTCGGGGATCAGATCGAAGTAGATGTGGTTGCGGGAAAGAACATCGGAGCGGAGACGCTTCTTGTTCTAACTGGAGTAACAAAGAGAGAAGATTTAGAAAAGGCTAGTATAAAGCCAGATTACGTTTTAGAATCTTTGGAGGCTCTATTTTTATAGCTATTCTGCACGAGTTTCAAGAACTTTTTTCATTTGATAGGTTGCAAACTCTTTGAATCTCAACTCATCGAGTATTTTCTCAATTCGATCAGCATGTTCGCTTATATTCCTTATGAAATCCTTCTCCGGAACTTCATCTCGGATTTCTAAGTAGCCCTTAATGACTGCAAGAGGGTTTCTAAGCTTATCCGCCAGCTCTTCAAAGTGTTCTAAGTTTTCCATGATCAGTTTTAAAGCCTTTTCTTTCTCTTTCTCAACTTTCAAAGCTCTTAATCGCATTGAAACATCTTGAGAAATCGTGGAGATAACCCTTAATTCCTCCTCACTAAATTTATCCTTTCTTGATATGACGACTATGCTATGGAGACCATCGTTGAGTATTGGAATAAATGTCAGCCAGTTATCACCCACAAGTTCCTGAGTGACTTCTTTTATGTTTATTTTATCAGAAAGAAAATCTAAATAGGGATGTTTTAGAGAAATTGCGGCTCTTATGAAATTTTTTTCCACAAAATAAACTCCAACATCTGCATTCAGTTTCTCTAAACTGGATTTGAGGTTCGAAAAAACACCTAATTCGGAATTCTCTTGAATCAGCATTCCTTTTATTTCTCCCGCAACCCTCAAAAGTGCATTCATTCTCTTCAGCGCTTCTTCGTTCTCCTTAAGTTTGGTTATGTCCGCAACGTTTACCATAACTGCGGGAGCACCTTTATACTTTATTCCCTTAGCCAAAACGCTTAACCATCTCTCTTTACCCTCTTTGGTGATTATTTTTACTTCATAACTATCTGGGACCTCTAAGCCTTTCTCTCTTGCTCTGTATCTCTCCATAGCTATATTTCTGAATTCAGGTGCCACTATGATGTAGGGATGTGGAAGGTTATTGATCTCCTCTATAGTATATCCAAGAATGCGACCAATGACTTCATTTGCGTAAACAATTTTATTGTTCTGAATGATGAATATTCCTGTATGACTGCTCTCAACAAGCGTTTTGTAGAGAATGTTTCTCTCTTCCAGTTTTCTTTCGATCTCTCTTTTTTCTGTAATGTCTTCAAAACTAACTAAGATCAACTTTCGTCCTTTGTATTCCATCAGATTAGCAAGAATTCTTGCATAACCTCTATTTCCATCTTTTCTGCGAAATCTCGATATAATTTCTATCTCCTTTCCTTTTAGAATATCGTTTACCACTCGTCTAAAATTCTCCTTGTCTTCCTCTTCAAAGAAGACTTCTACGGGTTTATTCAAGATTTCTTCCTCTGAATAACCTGTAATTTTTGTCACGGTTTTGTTTGCAAACAAAATCTTAGAATTTTCTACAAGCAAAAAACCCGCTATGTTGCTATCGATTATGTTTCTGTAGAGTTCTTCTCTCCTTTTTATCTCCTCTTCCAGCTTTGCCTTCTCTGTTATGTCTTTACCAACGATGATCCCAAATACTTTATCTCCAATCTTTAAGAATCGCATTGATATGTCTACGATGAGTTTTTCGCCCGCGACGATTACTCTCAGAGTGTCTCGCACAATATTTTTATGATCCAAAGCTTTTTTAAGCAAATTAAGAGCTTTATCTAACTCTTCAGGATGAACGAAAGATATAATAGGAGATCCTATTATCTTTTTCTCTTCAAGTCCATATCTTTTGAGAAAGTTCTTATTCACACTGAGAATCTTACCTTCAGAGTCCAAAACGCTCATGAAGTCTGGATAAGCTTCGAAAATGGTCTTGTAAGTTTCTCTGCTTTCTTCGAGTTCCCTCATGATCTTTTTGAGATCTGTGATGTCTCTCATTTGCATTACTGCTCTAAAATCGTCGATCTTAGAAATCACTACATCTGTCCACCTAAGCTCACCATTTTTCTCAGGAATTTCAATTTCAACTCTGGAAAACTCCATTTTTCCTTCGATATAGCTTTTTATAAGCTCTAAGACTTGCTCTTGATATTTTTTAGGAACGAAATCCAATATTCTCTTTCCAATCAAGTCCGACTGAGAATAACCAAAAAGACGAACCGCTGGATTTGCGTATACTATTTTCGCATCCCTGTCAACCAGAAGAACAGCGTCTAACACTTTGTCCAAGACTTGTTCAACCTTAAGTTCCTCTTCCAATTTGCTCTCACCTGATTCAGTGGCTTTAACTTTCGAAGATAGTAGGATTTATAAAATTTATTATAGTATATAATTCATTTTAAAATAATTTTTCCAATCTTTTTATTGCCTCCAAAATCATTTCCTTGCTTCTTGTTAACGCAAATCTAACATAACCTTCTCCTTGACTACCAAAGCCGATGCCAGGAGTTGCTACAATTCCTGCAACGTCAATAACTCTTTTTACGAAATCAATGCTACTTCCTCCAACCTTACACCAAACGTAAAAAGTTGCTTTTGGCTTTTTAACTTCAAAACCGAGTCTTTCCAATCCTTCTACAAGCACATTTCTTCGCTCAGCGTAGATCTTGCAATTCTCTTCGATAAATCTGTCCTCTCCTCTTAAAGCAGTAATTCCTGCTTCCTGAACCGCTTCGAAAACACCGCTATCAACATTAGTCTTTACTTTAAGTAAACCTTTAAGGATCTCTTCATTTCCACAAGCAAAGCCGATACGCCAGCCAGTCATGTTGTAAGTCTTAGAGAGAGAATTGAACTCTATCGTTACTTCAAAAGCATTTTCAAATTCCAAAAAGCTCTTTGGACGATATCCATCTAGTCCGATCTCGCCGTAGGCATAATCATGTGCTAATATGATCTTATTATCGATGCAGAAGTCTATGGCAGACTTTATGAAACCTCCTTCTGCAACTGCAGAAGTGGGGTTGTTTGGGTAATTCAGAAATAGTATTTTCGTCTTTTTCACCACTTCATTAGGAATGGCCTCGAGATCTGGTAAAAAGTTATTTTCCGCCTTCAAAGGCATATGAAACGCTCTGCCCCCAGCCATAACTGTTGAAGCATAATAAACTGGATATCCGGGATCTGGGACGAGCACGTAATCACCTTCGTTGACAAAAGCGAGTGGAAGGTGGGCAATACCTTCTTTTGAACCAATAAGCGTGATCACTTCTCTTTGCGGATCTAATCTAACCCCCTTTCTCCGCTTATAAAACTCTGCAACGCCTTCTCGGAACTCCAACATGCCTTCATAGCTTGGATATTTTTGCCTCTCAACTTTTTCTATCGCTTTCTGCATTGCTAAAACGATGTGCTCAGGCGTTGGAAGATCTGGATCTCCGATTCCAAGATCTATGAGCTTGACCCCCTCTGAGATCTTCCTTCTCTTCATCGCATCTATTTCTGCAAAGAGATAAGGTGGAATCTTCTTCATTCTTTCCGAGAGCTCGAACATGAAAGCCCTCGTTTGATCTGCTATATCATTTTTTCTTTCTCGAAGCGAATTAGATTATCGAGCGGTGAATTGATCAAAGTGGAAAATGAAGAAATATTAATAAGTTGTGAAGAGATCTTTCACTTAATCGTGAGATCGCTGGAAAAGGCAGAAATAGCTCGAGTTTCAGGTAAGAGGATAAAAATTAGAAAGAGGCAGTGGTAAAATGGAGGAGATAAGGTTTTGTCCGTCTCATGGGTTTTATCGAGGAGAAACGTGTTCTTGTGGTGCAAAAGGAGAAATTGTGCTCAGCAAAGAAAAGGTTGAAAAGCTTGGTAAATTCGTCTCAGGGGTATTAAGACACTTTCCGCAAAAATTTGATTTGGAAATAGACGAAAACGGTTGGGTCAACTTTGAAGCGTTGGTAAGAATAGTTAGCAGAAAATATCGCTGGGCAAATAGATGGGTGCTGAAGGCAATGGTTTACAGCGATGAAAAGAAGAGATATGAGATAAGAAGAGATAAGATCAGGGCGAGATACGGTCATAGTATAGATCTTAAACTGACTGACATGCCAGAAGCTGAAGAAGACACGCTTTACTATGGAACAAGTGAAGAGGAGGCGAATAGAATGCTCGAGATCGGTATAAAACCAGTAAATCAAGCTTATGTTCATCTATCTACGACGATCGAAAGAAGCCTCGAAGTAGCAAGTCTGAGGACAAAGAAGCCTATTGTCTTTGAGATCGATGCAAAGAAAGCGAGAACGGATGGTATTAGAATTTTAAAGGCAAATGACTCGATAGCTCTCGCAAAGGAAATACCTGCCAAATATATTAAAAAAATACATCAGTATTCTTCGTCGTAGTAGTATTCCTCCTCTTCCTCCTCTTCTTCTATTTCCTCTTCCTCTTCGTAACTTTCAAGATCTTCGAGATTGAACTCCTCGTTTGTGTCTAATAGGAGCAGTTTCCCCTCTTGATAGATCATCAAACATCCGCAGGACTTGCAGTTGATCTCTACACCCTCATATAAGTCCGCAATCTCAACTTCTTCCCCACAAGAAGGACAGAAAATGATTTTTACCGCCATAGAATAAACTTAGCTTTCTATCCAAATTTAAATTTTGCGCTTTTGGGATTTACTATGGAGGTTTTGTTATCAGTTCTTCACTGTATTCTGCACTTAAAATCTCTGGAATCTTTCCAGCAAAGGCTATAATATTGTCTTTAACGACAATTGCACCTTTAATAAAATCTTGATTTTCGAAATAGAAGTCACTCAACGTTCTCTTTATCTCATCCCCACTGAATTCTTTTATGGCATTTCCCAATGCTGTGGCAAAAGCATCCGCAATGCAGGCATTTTCAGCAATAATAGTTGCCGAATCTGCCCATCCAAAGCTCACAGAATGCCCAATTTTTCCACTTGAGGTGCAAATCGCTATTTTGTCTGTAGGAGGAATCAAAAGGGCGATTTTTGATGGATATATTGCTACTTTTAGCTCTTCATCAGAATGAATTGCTATATCTCCACCGTTGTCAACTACTGCAACATTTGCTCCCGCTTCAACCATTTTATCTACTGCAAACTGTGCAATCGCTCCAGCAACTGAAGCCATGGGTCCAACTTTTGCAATCCTTGCAGAGTGGCACATTTCCTTGGTTACTCTTTTTCCAGAACATTTTTGGCAATTTAGGGGTTCATAGCTTATTAAGAACTCGGGTTTTAGTTTTATATGTTCTTCTATTTCACTTCTCGCCTCTAATATTGCCTTTATGGCTATTTTGTAGAACTCGTCACTTTCGGTTAAAATCGTGGTGTTTGTTTCTCCATAAGAGAATTTAAATCTCTTGAACCTTTTCATATGAATATTCTCAGAAAGTCGATGAGAGAGTGTTCTACAAGCCTCTTTCGCTCGAAAGCTATTATCTTTGGCAATAAGTGGAATGCTGGCAATCCTTTGAGAGCACTGTCTACAAATCTCTGCTCTCTTTCAATCCAACTAAATTCTTTCATTATTCTTTTTTCATACATTTCAAGTTTGTTCAGACATTCAAAAAGTATTAATGCAGATTTTAAAGCGGGAACGTTTCCTTCTCCCGCTCCACTGACACAACCTATAGCTTCACCAACTCCAACGACTTTTCCATGAACAAAAGGTCTACATTTTGAGGGAGGAAGCATTCTAAGTTCCGCTTTACAATTACATTTCTTCTCTTTTTCTCGGAAATCATACCTTTCTCTGAGTTTTTGTATAAGCTTCTCAACTTTTTCTTCGTAAGCACTTCCCGCACCAATATGCCATTCTCCACCAAGAGGGAATGCCCAAGCATATCCATGTCTTTCAAAGTTTATGAAAATATCCTCTTCTCTTTCATGTTCCTCAATAAATTGAATAGTGTAGATAAAGCGATCTTTCTCTATCTTCGGCAGAAAGGCTCTTTTTGCTCCTGTTGCATCTACTACTATTTCAGCATCCGATTCTCTGAACTCGATGCTTTTCCAGAGATCTTCAAGCAGTTTTAGCTTGTTAACAATAACAACATCTCTATTTTTTAGCTGTAGCCTATTCACGACTATATTTTTTGGTCTAACAAGGACGTAGTCATCGAGATTTACTTCTATTTTCGAATAAAGCTCTTTTGCCTCGCTATAGGCGAATCCCCAAGCACATCTGCAATCAGGAGTTTTTCTTAAGTCGAATATATTTGCCTTTATCCCATTTTTTGTCAGTAAACTGTAAAGATAAGTCCCAGCCATTCCTGCGCCGTAGATCTGGATCATAGGGTAAGCAAGTTATCTATAACAGCATCCGCAAATTCTCTTGTTCCAACAAGCTTCCCTCCGATTTGACGATGGAGATCGTATGTTACTATTCCCTCTTCAATCGTAGTTGCAACGGCTTTCTTTATCATATCGCTCGCCTTTTTCCAGCCAAGATATTCGAACATCAAAGCTCCTGATAATATTTGGGCTGTTGGATTAACCTTATTTTGTCCCGCATATTTTGGAGCGGAGCCGTGAATTGGTTCGAAAACAGCAATTCCGTCTCCTATATTGCTTCCGGGTGCAATGCCGACTCCACCGACAAGTGCTGCAGCGGTCTCGCTTAGATAGTCTCCATTAAGATTTGGCAAAGCTATAACGTCGTATTCTTCGCTTCTAAGCAATATTTGCTGGAACATGTTGTCCGCTATTCTATCCTTCACAACCACCTTGCCTTCAGGCTGTTTTCCGTTGAACTTGTTATCGAGTTCATCTTCAGTTATACACCAATCTCCAAATTCTTGCTTTGCAACTTCGTATCCCCAATCTCTAAAAGCACCTTCTGTGTATTTCATAATGTTTCCCTTATGCACGAGTGTGACACTTTTCCTCTTATTCTCAATTGCATATCTTATAGCCATCCTTACGAGTCTTTTAGTTCCAAATTCACTTATTGGCTTTATCCCCACACCAGAATCTTTCCTTATCTTGGTTCCAAATTCCTTTTCGAGCAATTCTATCAGCTTTAAAACTTCTTTGCTCCCTTTTTGCCATTCTATTCCTGCGTATAAGTCTTCAGTCGCCTCTCTGAATATGACAAAGTTAACCTTTTCAGGATTTTTTATTGGGCTCGGAATACCCTTGATATGGTAAACGGGACGGACATTTGCATA
>JANXDJ010000048.1 GCA_025059545.1 Archaeoglobaceae archaeon | reverse complement strand
AGTCTTGATGCGGGAAGCAGAGAAGGCTACAAAAGGATCACGAAAAAAGACTTCTTTGAGAGAGTCGTTGAAAACATAAAGATGAGCTCTGAAATCACTTATACAAGTGTCAGAACGGTTTTCATGCCCGGGATAAATGATTTGGAACTTGAGAGAATTGCTGAAATTGCAAAAGTTGCTGAAGAGCTCTTTCTTCAACCAGTTTCGCTTTATAAGGAAAACGTAGAAGTGCTGGAAAAGATCGATCTAAGTAGAGCGGAAAGCATAGGGGAATTCCTAAAAACAACTGAGAAGCTATCAAAGCTCACGAATGTTCGAATTCCGGGCTGTTTTCTGAAGAATCTGGAAAAAGTTATGAAAGATCTCGAATTAGAAGAAGTTATGCTCCTAAGTAGAAATGCATTCGCTGATTTTCCAGAAATTAGCAGAGAATGGCGTTTCAGACTTTAATCTAATCAACAACATGAGCCCAGCAGTCCGCGAACCGCTATCATACTAGCTTTAACGATCATTTCGGAACTAGGAACTTCGTAAACCTCTCCACTGAGTTCGATTGTTCTGCACTCGTATGGGGCGCAAACGTCACAGCACTCGCTTTTTCCAGCTTTAGCGCCTAAGATCTTCTCGATCGGTATACCATTGACTAAGATCTGGTTAGAAGCTAAGGGATCTTTTTTGAACTCCTCAAGGCTGATCTCCTCCTTTTCAAGATAAACCTGAATCCCAAACGGTTCTAATGTCATTTTCAATACAGAAATCGCTTTTTCAAGCTCTTTCTCAGTCTCTGAACATCTCTGACAAGTTTCTCCATCCACCATGAGTCTGCGCCAGGTGATAAGCAGAAAGTTTCCCACTCTACCACAACATCCGACCATGAATGTTTTAAGTGCTCAGAGTATAAATTAAATCCGTATCGAAAATTTTTTGAGCTAAAGAGAATTCGGAACCCAAAAAGATTATTTAATCATAGCTCTTTCAAGGATCATGGATGCGGTTGTGCGGAAAAGCGAAGTTTGTGGAGATTTAAAGGCTCCCCCTTCGAAGAGCTATACACATAGAGCTTTCATTTCTGCTTCACTGTCAAAAAGAAGTATTGTTATCAACCCTTTGATTTCTGGAGACACCTTAGCGACGCTTAAAGCATGTGAAAAGATTGGAGCTGGATTTTCTCGTCGAAGTTATTGCTTCGAGTTCTCAGGAGTAGATGAGATCAAAGGTGGTGGCTATTTCAACTTCGAGAATTCTGGCACTACATTGAGAATCTTCACTGGTCTGCTCTCTCTTTGCCCAGAATTCAGCACACTTGATGGTGACGCTTCACTAAGAACGAGACCAAACAAAGATCTCGTTCTTGCTCTCAAAAAACTCGGAGCAAGTGCGAAAGGGGATGAACTTTTTAGGGCCCCCTTCAGAATAAAAGGTGCTATAAAAGGGGGAGAAGTTGAAATAAAGGCTGAAAGTTCGCAATTCATTTCTTCTCTTCTTTTCTCTCTTAGTCTGGCTAAAGGGGATAGCTATTTGAAAATAATCGCAACTAAATCCCGTCCATACATCGATCTAACGACCGATGTGCTTGAAAAAGCTGGTGTAAAAGTTGAAAAAACAGAAGACGGCTACTTTATCCCTGGAGAGCAGAATTTCAACTTAAGGAAGTTTGAAGTTCCTGCAGACTTTTCTTCAGCGAGCTATCTGATTTCAGCAGGAATTATCGCTGGAGAGGTGAGAATAACGAACGCTTTCGATTCGATGCAGGGAGACAAAAAGATTGTAGAGATCTGCAGAGAGATGGGGGCAGACGTTCGTTGGGACAATGAAAAAGGCTTGATCGTTGCAAAAAAGTCTAATTTATCTGCAATAAGCTTCGATGCTGGAGACACGCCAGATCTGGTGCCAGCAATTGCGGTGCTCTGTGCAGTTGCGAATGGAGTGAGCGAGATCTATAATGCGGAACACTTGCGAATAAAGGAGATCGATAGAATTGCTGGAATTTGCAAAAATCTAAGAGCTTTAGGAGTTGAGGCAGAAGAAAGAAAAGATGGAATGAGAATAAAGGGAGGAAAGAAGGAATTTTTTGGCACTGTCGATTCATTTGGTGATCATAGGATGGCTTTAGCTTTCTCTTTGCTCGGGTTGCTTGGGGAAGTTAAATGTAGAAATGCAGACGCTGTTTCAGTCTCCTATCCAGGGTTCTTCGATGATCTCAGGAAAGTAGGAGCCAAGATTGAAATTTATTAAAATAAAAATATTTAAATATAATCCGAAAGCTGGATGATGATCGAATGCTTATCCGCAGACCAAGCCGGCACTATAAATTTTTCAGTTCCACCTGTTCTGGAGCTTACGCTGACGTTAATCGTTCCCTTAGCGGGCACAACGAGATCTGCTGCGGACATGAATGGGATTATTGAGAACCTCGTTACTTCTTTTTCAAGCTCACTCTTTCCGTCAGCTCCTCTGTCGAAAACCCATAAGCCATTCACCGCTTTTGCAATCGGACAGATTTTCTCTGTGGAGACGTTTACACCATTAACGAGCACTTTATCCACTCCGCCAATTTCTTTGTCGAACTCGCCGATAATCTCTTTATATCTCACTAAAAGTAGTCCAGAGGTTTCCTTAGCCTTAGATGAAAGTCTTTCAGGCAATATTAGAAGTTCTATGTCCAATGGCAGAACAGATGCCAAGAATCTAACCCAAGTGTCGTTCCTAATGAATTCCGCCCTATAGTAGTGGTAGGTAACATAGCTTAAGTCCTTGTATAGAACAAACTCGTATTTCTGCCCCTTCTTTAGATTAAAAGGTCCAAATGCTCCATTGTCTAATCTAACGAATTTTATTGGCGAACTCGTGAGTCTTTTTCCAGTGTCATCGATTGGATACACTGCAAGCCAACCTGAAACTTTTCCATTTGTCGCAAAAGCCAGAAACTTTCCAGCTATCTTGACATAATTTCCATTCTGAGGCAATATTCCAGTAGTTGCAGGCTTATAATCATTGACGAACTCGAAAATTTCCACAAAAGTCTCAGGAGCTGTGCAAACTTGCACGTGCGTCATGTTGTTGAAGTAAACGTTCTTAGCTCCGTAGACTTCTTTTTGTCCTTGTGGAACTCCAAAAGAAAGACTCTTTGGATTTCCAAAGATTGCAAGTGTAGGAATGCCTTCAGGAGCGTTAATACCAAAAACGCCATCTAATAAGATCAGATGAGCTACTTTCGAAGCTCTTTCTGGAGAAGAAGTTACGTATCTCATCAGCAAGGATGTGCCCATTGAGTGCCCAACAAGATCGACTTTCTTCTTTCCAGTTTCTGCAATTGTTTTGTTTATAAGCTCATCCAGTCTACCAAAAACTTCGCCTATAACTTTCTCTCTCGGCTTCTTGAGAATTTCACTCAGCATTTCTGGATCGATAAGCTGAGTGAGATTTATTCCAAGTTCACCACCAAGTCCAGACATCAGCAGATCCGTCTCAACCACGAGAGCCCAGACGATGGTATCGTATTCAAAAACCAAGATGTAGTTTTCTGGATATCCATTCGAGGTAAAACGCAATGCCTGACTTTCGAACTGCGCTCCAGAACCGGCGAGACCATGCACAAATATCATTGGTCTAAAATCTTCTGCTGTCGCTGTTTGAACTAATAGAAATGCGCAAACAAACAACAACACGAGTCTATACATATTGTATCTCTATACTAAATACATATAAGTTTTACTCTGATAAAGTATATAACAATTATAATTATTATATTGACTCTTGTTGGGCTTCCGCGGGCTAGATAACTTTCTAATACTTTCTCGAATCCTACTTAACTTGGAAGACTATGAAAATTCGTTTTATATTTACACATTTTCAATTTAAAAACCAAAAGACGTGAATAGAGACAAAATAAAGATCTAAAAATTTAGAAAAATTTTTAAGCGATTACAGCTTGAAAATAGCCATGAGTAGAGGTTATAGAGATCTGGGTGGGGGTAAAAGTAAATTTGCTACTGTTTTAATTGTCGCAATCTCTGTGATCTTAGTAATAATATTGCTTGGCATTAATTCTTTGTTGAGCCTCCAGATCGAAGATCTCAAAAACCAGCTAAATGAAAAGAATAACACGATTACCTCTTTACACTCAGAGATCATCGAGGTTGAAAGAAACATTACCAACTCTTTCCAAATCAAAATTTCGGCTCTTGAAGGTCAATTGAATGAAAAGAATAACACGATTGCTTCATTGCAAAATAAAATAGCAGATTTAGAAAATCAGACAAAAGAACTAAACAGCATAGTAAATTTAGAAAAGTCGGAAGTTTGGATTAACAAATATACCATAACTCAATCCCCCAATTCATACATATCATGGACTTTCTCACCAAAGTATGGAGGCTACGTTTCTGTTGTGGTTCATTCATCAACAACTAACACTACTTATGCGAGGGTCAAATGGTCATCTTATGGTGTTAACTATGAGAACACCATAACGATTGGACTTGCTGGAACAGCAGTATTTCCTGTTTTACCAACTTCCAACCTCGAAATAAAAGTTGGTAATGCAAATTCAGTGGGAGAAACTTCCCTTACGGTATCAGTTATATATCATTACTAAATATAATTTTGTATTTTTAATCTAACTGCCGCTTTAGATTTTCATTTTTTGAAGCCCCTAAAAACGATTTGATTACTTTTAAGTTTCTCCTTCTTGGACTTTGTGCTTTTAATCGCTTTCAAACGCCTTCTAATCATTAAAATTTAAATTAACGGAAACTAAATAAAATTTATTGTGCTTTAAATTTTTCAAGCCATTTCCGCAACCTAACCACTAAAAAGCAGATCTGTTTATTTACTCTTCAATAAGACCACAAAAAAAGAAGAAATGCGCGGACCGGGATTTGAACCCGGGCTAACGGCTCGGAAAGCCGTTGTCCTACCACTAGACTATCCGCGCTTGAAAATCTTAGGACTTGTAGCTTAAATTTTTTTCGAATTGCGGTATTTCGAGAGAGCGAAAAATAAAAATATTCTTCTGAAAACTAAAACTGATGAGAAATGTGATAGGTAAAATTCACGGCTCTGCATCTTCTTTCGAATTCGATTTCGTGGTTACAAATTCAAAGTCTGTAAAGAGAGGGGATTACATAAAGGTTTGGAATGACAAAGATGGTTGGGTTGTTGGGCAAGTTTCAGACATAATCGCAGTGGACAATCCAAAGCTGTCCGAGATGTATAAATCCAAAGAAGTTCTAATTGCAAAAGCGAGAGTATTAGGAAAGAGAGAATCTGGAAAGCTGAAAATGCCAACAAGCCCTTTTATCCCAGGAGATAACGTTTACACTGCAGAAGATAGCTTGGTTGCTGAAACTCTCGGCTTCTCTGAAGACGGCGTCTACATAGGTCTTCTTGGAGATACGAGTGTCAAAGTTAGATTGAATCCAAACGCTCTTGTTCAAAAGCATGTTTGCATTCTCGCAAAAACTGGTAGTGGCAAAAGCTACACCGCAGGAGTGATAATTGAGGAACTGCTGGAGAGAAATGTCCCGCTTTTGATCATAGATCCCCATGGAGAATATATCTCCATGAAGAAGCAGGGAAAGATCAAGAGCAACGAATTCGATGTAGAGCCAAGAGGTTATGCGGATAAGATCGTCGTTTATGCTCCCCCAACATCGCCATTCATAGGCTCAGCGGACAGAGAATTGTCTCTTGAAGGGGTTGATCTGACAGCAGAAGAGCTCATCGAATTGAGCGGTTTAAGAAGCCCAACTGCTCAAGCACTGCTCTATCAGGCTCTTAGGAAACTAAAAAATTACACTATTGCAGACATAATTGAAGAAGTTGAAAGCATAAGGCATAGCGGGAAGTGGACTCTAATTGGGGCACTTTCGAAGATCGAAAAGTCAGGGCTTTTCAAACAAAAGCCTACAGATCTTAGAACCTTACTGCTTCGTGGAAAAGCGAGCTTAATAGATCTACGTGGTATAGAGCCCGCTTATCAGAACTTAATCGTCTCAAGAGTTATATCGAAGTTATTTGAGCTGAGGAAAAGAGGAGAAGTTGAACCAGGAATGATCGTTGTTGAAGAAGCACATAACTTTGCTCCTGAAAGAGAGAAAACGGTTTCAAGCAATGTTCTTAGAACTGTTGCGAGCGAAGGAAGAAAATTTGGACTTGGATTGATGGTGATTAGCCAAAGACCTGCGAGAGTTGATAAGAATGTAATAAGCCAGTGCAACACTCAGATCATCCTTCGTGTAACGAATCCGAACGACATAAATGCGATAAAGAAGGGGATTGAAGGAGTAACAGCGGAAATGGTTGAAGAGATTAAAAGACTTCCAATGGGCAGTGCGGTAGTTGTAAGTCCAGATTTAGAAGTCCCAGTAATAGTAAGGGTTAGATTAAGGAAGAGTCAACACAGAGAGGCAGCGAGCGTTCTTGAGGAGGAGAAAGAGGTTGAACCAGTAGAGTTAGAACTGGAGAAGAAACCCGAAAAAGAACCTGAAAGAGGGGGAATTCTGCGTAGACTTTTCAAAGGTCGCAAATCCTAAGAGCAACGTTCCCAACCTTAGCGAAATGATCTTTAAATTCTCCTTTCTCAATTTTCTGCCTTTTTAGCCAAGAATATTCGAAATCCCCAATGATCATATCCGCAACGTTAGCTCCGTAGGCACGCTCAAATGCTATTACTGGCGTAGTAATGCGGGCATTGATCTCTATAATGTAAGGTTGGTCTGCATAAACGATATCAACGCCAACATAGCCGTTTAAACCCGGAACAGATTCGACCGCTTTTATTGCTTCTTCGCAAATCTCCATAGCAGTTTTTTGATCAATTCTTGCAGGAACAACTGCTCCTCTATATCTAAAATTATCAAGAATTTGCTCGTTTACACTTAAAGCCTCAATTTCATCCCGAACAATTAAACTAACGCTTAAAGGTGCTCCTGGAATAAATTCCTGGGCAATAAAGCCATTTTTTACTTCTTCTGCAAAACCAATGCCCTCTCCAGCACATGAGACCCTTGGCTTTACAATGAACCTCTCGCTAAGCGGTCTTTTTGATGTTTTAGGCATTAAAACCCTTCCTTTTAGTCTCTTGTAGAGCTTCCACTTGTCTGAAGTTATTGCAATTGCTCTGCTCGAAGAACCGAGGTTCTCGCAGTATTTTTCTGCCTTTTTAGTCAGATTTAGCAGAGTAAAATCATCCTCGGGGGCTACGAGTAAAAAGAAATCGCATTTTTCAAGCCAACTTTCAATTTCTTCTAATTTTCCAACAGGTAGTCCAAGAGAATCGAATTCCTCTCTAACAAAAGCGTAGACTTCACAATGCCTCTTAAAACCATAGTAGAGAGTTTTGAACATCGCTAAACCTTCAACTGCTATAGAGTCAGCTACTTTTTCACCACAGGTAGCGAATTCGAACAAGAACAGTTTCATACCTCAAGGAGATCTTTTTCTTCCTCTTCTTCTTCATTTAAAACGATCGCTATGTCTGCAGAGTTCTTTAAAGCTGTTGAAAATCCCGGCTCAGCTCCAACGATAATCGTTTCTTTTCCCATTTCCATCGCTTTCATTAAAACAGCTTTAAAATCTGCATCCCTTGTAACAAGGGCTATAACATCGATTGATTCGTTGTAGATCAGCTCCATCGCTTCGACTGCCATTCTTACGTCAACGTCTCCGGAAGTAACTACTGGCTCGAAACCCTGATTTTCGATTGCCTCAACAAGTTTGTCGGTAGCATATTGATTTATAAAAACTTTCGCAATCTTTATTTCGCCGTATCCATTCAATAACTCCCTTATTTCCCTCAAATTTGTGTTAAACTCCTTTCTAAGCATGTTAGGTCCATCTACAAGAACACCGATCTTTTTCGCCGATGAAGTTTTCCTTTTTGAGAGGTATTCTCTTATCCTCTGGATCTTGGAAGTTTTCATTCTATATCCCAAAGATTTGAAAGTTTAAAAATCTTATGATGGCTATTTTTAATAATAAAGTGAAATGTCTCTTTCTCTCTTAAAAACATTGGTTTTAAATAAATGACTAAATGCAAAAAAATTTATATACTCAATAGTATATCTACTATCTATCCGAGGTGAACACAATGGTGGAGGAGATCTCTCAAACAGAAGATAGAGTTGTCTTTCTACTTGCTGAAGCAGGTTTGAATAGGAATATTGCAAGAGTAGTTGTGTTCTTATCAAAAGTAGGGGAAGCGGTTTCAAGAGATATAGAGAGAGCAGCAAATCTAAGACAGCCTGAAGTTAGTCTTGCAATGAAAGAACTCAAGGAATGGGGATGGGTGAAAGAGAGAGAACTTAAGAAGAAAGGGAAGGGCAGACCGCTAAAGAGCTACAAGATGACGAGAGAACTCAGAGATATTGCACTGGAAATAATCCAGAAGAAAAGAGAAGAGATAAAGAAAATAGAAAAAGATCTGGAAGAGCTCGAGAAGTTCGTTTCAACCAAGTAATGTTTTTTGATACAATTTTTGGAAGGAATTTTGGTAGAATATATATAAGCAAAGCTATATTAGTCTGTCACGGATTTCCTTATGAAGCGGGATCGGTATTGAATAAAGGATACGGCGATTTGGCTAAATTTTTCTCAATAATTGCTCCAACAATGGTTTTTGATTTTTCCGGCTGTGGAAACAGTAGAGGGTTCTTTAGCGTTAAATATTGGGTCGAGGATCTCAAGGGTATTGCTGAAAAATTCGAAAAAGTCTCGCTAATTGGTTACAGCATGGGTGGTTTGATTGCAATCAGAGCAAGTGCTGAGTTAGAAAATTTGGAAAAGATCATAGCAGTGTCGACACCAATTCCAGATATTTTCAGCGAGGAAAGACTTGCATTGATGTTCGAAAATGCTAATAGAATTATGCGAATAAGAAGTTTCGAGGATTTCCGTAAAGAAATGGAGTCTGTCTATGAAATGGATCCGAGGAAGTATATAAAAAAGATTAAAGCTCCAAAGCTGATCGTTCATGGCACAAGAGATGAAATTGTTCCTTTTGACTGTGGTGAAGCCATATATCAGAATGCAGAAGAACCAAAGGCTTTCCTTAAAGTCGTAAATGGAGATCATTTTCTCAGAAGAAACTTTAAAGTTATGGGGATCGTAGCAGATTGGATTTCGGGAAGAATAAAGGATAAAGAGTTTGAAATCATTCTTTAATTTTCTTAAGGATTCCTAAAACTTCAGCGTTTACTTTCTCAATGTCTTTGGTGCCGTCAACATCGTATAAAATTCTTTTATTCTTATAATAATCAATTAAAGGCTCTGTGTTTTTTTGATAAACCTTAAATCTTTCTCTTACGATCGATTCTCTGTCATCATCTCTTTGGTAAAGTTCTCCTCCGCATTTGTCGCAGATCCCCTCTTTTTTTGGCGGATCATAGATCAGGTGGTATATGGATCCGCATTTTCTACAAATTCTCCTGTTCACGATCCTCTTAACAATTTCCTCTTCCGGAACATTTATGTTGATCACCGCATCGATCTTTCTGCCCATTTCTCTCATGATCCTATCAAGAGCTTCTGCTTGTGCTATCGTTCTTGGAAAACCGTCCAAAATGAACCCTTTCTCGCAATCTTTCTGATTGAGTCTTTCCTTTACTATTCCTATGACAACCTCATCCGGCACAAGCTTTCCTTGACTCATGAATTCTTTGGCTTTTCTACCAAGCTCAGTTCCTTTAGCAACAGCTTCTCTTAGCATATCGCCAGTAGAGACCTGTGGAATTTTGTATTTCTCCGCTATAATTTTTGCCTGAGTTCCTTTTCCAGCTCCAGGGGCTCCAAGAAGAATTAGGTTCATGAGGTTCACATGTTAAAGCAAGATTTAAAACATTTCTTTTTGCTATAAATTAAAGTCCCTCTAAAAGCATTAGTGAAGAGAATAAAAATTTCAAGGAAACGAGTGAAAATAAAACGACTTGAAAAAAGAGTGAAAACAGAGAAGACGAGAAAAGACTACTTAAACGCAATAGATAGAAATTTGTTCGAAGGTATAAAAGAGCCTAAAGACCTTGATCCTATCGCATATAAAAGTCAAAGTCTAAACTCCGCTATTAGAAACTTCTTCAATTATCTCGAAGAAGAGCATTATCTGACTGGACTTAACGGTTTTGATTTCCGCTTGTGGAAAAAAAGACTGCCATGTAAACCAAATAAGGGAAAGAAATCGGGAAACAAGATTCATATCA
>JANXDJ010000047.1 GCA_025059545.1 Archaeoglobaceae archaeon | reverse complement strand
CTCACAACAATCATATCATTAACTCTCGGAGTAACAATCGAAGAACCCTGAAAACGGGTATTGAAAGAGATCCTGCGGGTAGAGTATCTAACTCTTGATGCCCTGGTAACAATCGAAGAACCCTGAAAACGGGTATTGAAAGACAATTAGAAGAGTGTGAGAAAAAAGCTCAGATTAGGGTAACAATCGAAGAACCCTGAAAACGGGTATTGAAAGATATAAGTGCCGAATACTTGCGTGATGTGGTCTTGTATTGGGTAACAATCGAAGAACCCTGAAAACGGGTATTGAAAGTATGTGGAGTTTTAAGCCAGTTAAATTTTCAGCGTTATGTAACAATCGAAGAACCCTGAAAACGGGTATTGAAAGACTTTTGTAATACTCTTTACCTATGACTCTGACACTGGTAACAATCGAAGAACCCTGAAAACGGGTATTGAAAGCACTATCAATAACACCCAACCAATCTCTTATTTCGTTGTAACAATCGAAGAACCCTGAAAACGGGTATTGAAAGGCTTGTATCTACAGCAACGAAAACCTTCGGTTTGCTTTGTTGTAACAATCGAAGAACCCTGAAAACGGGTATTGAAAGCTGAAACCGTATAGCGAATACACTATTATATATCCATCGTAACAATCGAAGAACCCTGAAAACGGGTATTGAAAGTAAGAAGAGAGGAATAGAGCCCGACTTGGTAGATGTGTAACAATCGAAGAACCCTGAAAACGGGTATTGAAAGGCTTCTTATCTCCCATCCTCACCCACTTTCAAGTTTCGTAACAATCGAAGAACCCTGAAAACGGGTATTGAAAGCCTTTTAACACACTTAAAAGCTTTGGATAATGAATCTTGTAACAATCGAAGAACCCTGAAAACGGGTATTGAAAGGCCAAAATAATAATGCCTTAACAAAGTTCTAATCAAGTAACAATCGAAGAACCCTGAAAACGGGTATTGAAAGACGAACGCTTTGGCGTCATCGATTCTCAAGCCGTATATCTGTAACAATCGAAGAACCCTGAAAACGGGTATTGAAAGATGATTTTAAGTGCTTCATCACTCGTTATCACTATTTCAGTAACAATCGAAGAACCCTGAAAATGGGTATTGAAAGACTGTCTTTCCGTCTTTACAACTGATTTTTGGGCTAATGTAACAATCGAAGAACCCTGAAAACGGGTATTGAAAGTAAGCTTTCGATCCTGTAGGTGTATCTTTTAGTATGGTTGTAACAATCGAAGAACCCTGAAAACGGGTATTGAAAGTTCGCAAGCTCTAACAACTCACACGCAACTTTTTGCTTCGTAACAATCGAAGAACCCTGAAAACGGGTATTGAAAGAAGTATATAAAGAGATGGGACTGAACAATTGTAATGAATGTAACAATCGAAGAACCCTGAAAACGGGTATTGAAAGTTGTGGAACTCTATGAACCCTACTCGCCGGTCGAGCAAAAGTAGCAATCTCGAAACCCTGAAAACGGGTATTGAAAGGATTACTTTTAATATTCAAAAATAATACCGACCAAAGTAGCAATCTCGAAACCCTGAAAACGGGTATTGAAAGTTAACTTTAAAAGTTTCAAAATGAATTGCAAAACGTTTATAAAGTAGCAATCTCGAAACCCTGAAAACGGGTATTGAAAGGCTAAGCTTTCAAGCGTCGCAAAAGAGTGTGGTTATAAGAAGTAGCAATCTCGAAACCCTGAAAACGGGTATTGAAAGAAAACACTTCTTGAACTCCATATCCTATATCCCTCCTCTGTAGCAATCTCGAAACCCTGAAAACGGGTATTGAAAGACCTGTGGGTATACGTAATGCACTTTACTGCGGCTTTCAGTAGCAATCGAAGAACCCTGAAAACGGGTATTGAAAGCTCTTATTAATCACAAACAACAGCAAATAGTGCTCAAAACATGAAGGAGAGCTATTTCTTTAGTATTTACTAAAGTTAGATTTTTAAAACTCCAAAGATAGAACATGAAGTCCACCAACTTAGAAATGATATAAAAAGTTTTAATTCGAAAAAAGAAGGCTTTTAAGACCAAATTTTAAGGCTTCCTACGGAATTTATCGATTTGGTCGGATTTGAAGCGGAGATCTATCGAGTTAAAGATGGCTTTTTTGTGAGGATTCCACAAGTTGGCAACTCTATGGCTGAAGTTGGCAACTCTAAAATCGAAAATGAAAATAAAAATTCGAGCAAAAATAAACGAGATTTGGACAATTCTGAGAAGATAAAACCAAATTCTGACCATTCTGACGTCTCCAATTCCCGAGAAAAAGCGGGCTCGACGGGATTTGAACCCGCGACCGACGGGTTAAAAGCCCGTCGCTCTACCTGGCTGAGCTACGAGCCCTTAAGCCATACTATGCTGAGGATTTAAAATCTTTTTCGTGCTAACTTTAAATCGAAAAAATTCATGCATATTCAAAGTTTTCGTGGATTGGACTTCCAAAAAATTTATATCTATTCTGAGCTACTTTTGCTATGCGCTTAGCAATCATGTTTCTGTTTATGGTCTCCTATCTCCTGACTCAGCCAGCATTAGCGTTTGAAGTTCAGAAAACCATTAGCGCAGTAGCTGTAACAAGTGGAGAGGATCCAGAAGGAGTAGTTATAAATATCACAGTCTCGCTCAGTCATGGAAGTGGTAGAGTTTTTGTATCCACAACTCCCTTCACCGAGATCGACATGCAAGGAAGTGCACAGCTCTCTGCTCTGACCGCATGCGATCTACTCGGAATTGACTTCACGAAATACAACTTCTTCTACATAATAGAGGCGGATGCACCCATCGTTGGCGGTCCTTCAGCTGGAGCGGTTATGACAATTGCAACGATCTCTGCATTAAAAAATCTGAGTCTAAGAGATGACGTTTACATGAGCGGGATGATCTACCCTGATGGCTTTATTGGACCAGTGGGAGGTTTAAATTACAAACTTGAAGCGGTTGCAAAAAATGGTGGAAAAATATTCCTCGTTCCGCATGGACAGAGAGTTGTGATTGTGGAAGAGAAAGTTGTGAGAAAGGTTGGAATGATTAACATTGTCACCACGAATTACAAGGAAGTTGACCTCGTAGAATACGGAAAACAGCTTGGAGTCGATGTATATGAGGTTACAACGATTAACGACGCTCTAAAATACTTCACAGGCTACGAGATAAAGAGAAAAGAGATAAGTTTCGTGATCACAGAATATTCTGAAATTTTAAAAATACTTGCAGACAAGATGAGAGAAAAAGTTAAAGAACTGGACAAATACGCTACTTCAGATGTAAATACAATATTGAGCAGAGCAGAAAATGATTATAAGGCTGGAAATTACTACAGTGCCACGAGCAAGTTCTTCAATGCAAAGATCTTAATGAGATATGAGCTATATAAGAAAACACTTCTCACCACCCAGCAGTTCGACGAAGAAGTAGAAAAAATAAGTGAAGAGATCTCGAATCTTCGAGACTATCTGAAGAATGAACCGATAGGTGTTAACTCTATCCAGATCATCGCCGCAGCACAAGAAAGAGTTGCAGAAGCGGATAATTCCCTTGAAAACGCTCTCAATTCAAAAAGCTACAGCGATGCTCTGCAAAATTTAGCTTATGCAAAAGAAAGGCTCGAAAGTGCAAAAGTCTGGCTCTCGATCTTACCCAATTTCAAGGAAGATTACCAGCTAAATGCTACTGAAATAAAGAAGAGGGCTGAATTTTACATAAATCAAGCTAATTCTGTCATAGTATATGCGTCATCTCTCAATGCTTACCCTGATTTGATAGAGAGTGCTTATGGATCGCTCGAAATCGCAAAAAAGCTTTACAGCGATGAACAATATGCGGGAGCTGTTTTTGTTGCTTTAGACGCTATAACAGAAGCGAGTCTTTCGATAGAAGCAGGTTATGGAAACATTTCTTTAAAATTAGATGAAAGAAGAGAAAATGCAAAGATTGCTCTATCCGAAGCAGAAGAAGTAAGTTATCCAGTTCTTCCTGCAGCTTATTTCGAGTTCGCTGAAACCGCTGAGAACAACTATGTAAAGCTAATGTATTATTCACTTGCAGAAAGAATTGCGAAGTTCATAACGATCGTAGCAGAATCAAGCGAAGAAAAAGAGCTCACACATGCGGAGTTCTCAGAGATCCCAACAACTCAACCGAAGTCTGCGATAAGGGATCTCCTGAAGACGCCCGGCTTCGAGGGTGTGCTTGCAATTTGTGCAATGGCTTTGATCTTCCTCAATGCAAGAAGAAAAAGAAACAAATGAACCCGCCAAAAAGAGTTGCGAGAAAATTAACTCCAGAGTTTGTAAGATAACCTTTGATCTCGAGCGTTGCTCCTAAAAGGCTGTCTATGTGAATTGCAATAAATCCTGAAACGATTACTGGTAAGAGGTATTGAATTGGAAGAATTCCAAGTGAAAATGCAAGAAGAGAGACTAAAAAACAACCCGAAAGTGCTCCTATTTCTCCTATTATTGAAATCCCTCCGTTTGTGCCGGGCTTAACTTTTTGGAAATTTGTTATCAGATAGACATTCTTTGCAGTTTTTCCAATCTCACTTGCCATAGTGTCTCCAAGAGCAGTTGCGACAGAAGCTATGAATGCAAATGCAAAGATCTCTTCTTTGGTTACTCCATAGTTCATCGCAAAAAATAGTGGAGCTAAGCTATTTCCAAAAACATTAGAGAAACCCCTTGCACCACCAGCAGGTTCAGCGATACCTAAGCTATCTTTCAGTGAATACTTATACTTCGTAATTCCTGAACCAAGAAGATAAAAGAAGAGAAGGATTGCAAAGAACTTCAAGTTCGTGAACAAAATTGTCACTGTCCCTATGAGCGTCGCACTCATCAACCCGCTCTCGTCAGCAATTCCTGCTTTCAAAGCCATCAGGCTCAAAATAAAAGAAATTGTAAATGCAATTGCCAGTGATTCTAATGAGGCGGAAGGTATGTAGATCTTAAAGATTGCAAAAACAGTTGCCAAAGCAAGCAAAACCAAAACTCTTTTGTCTGTCTCGGTTTTTATACTTTCTATCAAAGCTCCTGATAAGCCACCTGCAATTGCAATGAACAGAATATATTGAAGAGGCAGTATTAAGTTGTTTAGAAGGCTGTAAATTGAAAAAAAGATAGCTCCAGCAAATGAATAAATTGGTATATCCCAAATCGGGCTTCTTCGTAATTCGTGGAAAAAGGAAACGAAGATCGCAGCATACACTACATCTTTTTGCATAAAGCATGCAAGACCAGACAAAAGCGTTGCAGTAAGCAGGAATTGAAAATATTCACCATTCTTTTGTCGAACATAGATCGCAGTAAATATGAACATGATCGCAAAAATCAGTCTTGGATCCGCTACTGGATAAGGCGAGATGCCGATGAGTGCTATAAGTAAAGCGATCGCAGCGGGAAACATTGAAAAGAGTTAAGTATTCGGACATTTAAATTTTGACGTGCTTCTAAAGATCTACCAGTTGATGCTTGAAAGGAAAATTAAGACGGTGCCAAAGCATCTAATGATAATTTGCTCCGAAGTTAATGAGAACTTCAAAAAGTTTTTGAATTGGTGCAGAAAATTTGGAATTCGTGAAATTACGATCTGCACGAATTCTTTTCAAGTTCAACTCGAAAAAGTTAAACTGAATTTTATAGATAAGAAAAATTTTTACAGCGTTGGAAATGGAGACATTACGATAAACGTTGTTAGAGATCTTGGACGAGAAGAGATCGTGACCGCTATAAGAGAGATTGCAAAAAAAGTCCTTGAAGGAGAGTTAGATGTTGAAAAAATCGATGAAAAAGTGTTTGAATCTGCACTTAAGCTTAAGTCTCAGCCAGACATGATCATAAAAGCTGGTTCAGAAGTCCCAGAATTCTTGCTCTGGCAAAGTATTTACAGCGAACTTTACTTCACAGACATAGACTGGAGAACCGTGAGATACGTGGACTTTCTGAGGATCCTAAGAGAGTTTCAGCGGAGGGAGAGAAGGTATGGTAGATAACTTGAGAGTGGTTAGAGTTATTGCAGACTACCAATTTGGTAAAGGCGCTGGAAATGCACTTTTTCCAGATACTTGCAGATTCCTCTTATCTAAAAATGGTAAAATAAGGCAGATTTTAGATGGAGACAGAAGAATTGCAACCCTAAAAGCGGACTCGGGGCTTTTGACGTTAAGTATCGAAGGCGCAAGTAGGCTTCAAAAGATTTTTCCTTTTCCAAAACTCAGAGTTGTTGTCCTAAACGAAGTTTCGGAGTTCATCGCTGATGGAAAAAGCGTTTTTGCAAGGCATGTCGTTTTGGTTGATGATAGAATAAGAGCAAATGATGAAGTTCTCGTTGTAAACGAAAGAGATGAACTGCTCGCTACAGGCAAAGCACTGCTCTCTGCATCCGAGATGCTCGAAATTAAGAAGGGGGTTGCTGTTAAGACGAGACAGGGATCAGAATGAAAGTTGACAAAAAGAAGAACATAATGGTTTTGGAGAGCTTTTCAAAAGTAAAAAAGAACTTACAATTTGATGGTTGCATAGCGATTGGAATTGGGTGTGAAACCAGGGACGTCAATGCAAAGGAGATATTAGTGGGAAAAGGGTGCTCCATAGGAAATGTTTTTTGCGATCAAATCATTTTAGGTGCGTTCTCTTCTTTTAAATCGATTCAAGCAAACGAAGTCAGACTTTTAAACTGCTGTGTAGGTGAAAAAGTAAATGCTAAGAGCATTAGAATTGGAGAGAAGTGTAAGGTGTCGGAAATAAATGCTGAAGTCCTTGAAATGATAGGAGCATCAAAAATTGAAAGAATTAGGGCAAATAAAATAAGGTGCGTAGATTTTATATAATCCCTTTACGAATTAAATCCAAAGAAATTGCTTTTTTGTGAATAGCAGAAGAGATAAGAACGCCATCACATCCTAAATCTTTAAGCTTTTCAAGATCTTCCAATCCACTCACTCCTCCTCCTAAATAGACTGGATTTGTGGAAAGACTTAAAACATTCGAAATAAGCTCGAAATCAGGATTACCTGAGCCAACACGGCTAATGTTCAAAACTATTATACCCTTGAGTGAAAAAGAGTTCAAAAACTCAAGAGCGCTTTTGAAGTCTTCAAATCTACCTGAAGAGTCAAGAAATCGCTCATCACGAAAATCGAGACTTACATAGCATTCTCTGCCAATTTTATCAATTTTTGTAAGATCGAAGGTCTCTGTGCCCAGAACTGGGATAAAGCTTAGATCTTTTAATTCCTCCAAGTTCCTGAATCCACAATCCGCCATCATTTCTTCTACCTTAGACGAAATTGAGTTTAAAATTGCCATGTTACTGCCAACTCCGAGAATCTTGTCTAAATCAGCAACGTATAGAAATCTGGGCTTTATCTCTTCCAAAACTTCTAAAGGACTGCTTTTTTTAATGATTAGACTCTTTTCAGCCACTGGCCTATATCTATGCCTCTCTCCCCTTTCCGCAAGAACGACGACTCCATTCATTATGTCCATCACAAAAACGATCTTCATAGTCTCAAGAACGGATAGAGAAGTTTCAGCTTCCAAGGAATCTGGCAGTGAAATACCTTCTCAAGATCTTCCTTGCTTGCGGTGTTTATTAAACCTGAAATTCTTTCATTTCTTGCAAGAGCATCCCATGCCTTTTTGATCCTATAAGAAGTCATTAATGGTCTCAAAAGATACTTTTTCCAAAGAAGATCGTATTCTTCAAGGCTACCTCCTTCAAAATACCTATTCACTACTTTTCCAGCCAGATCGCCAGCGACCATCGAGATCGGAATTCCACCGCCAGTGTGGCTTATGATCATACTCGCAGAGTCGCCAGCGAAGATCACGTTATCATAAACTGCTTTTTTAATTGGCTTGTCGATCGGAACAATTGCTCCTACTTTGCTCACAATTTCCGCTCTTTTCAGGTAGCGAGAAGAGGGAGGATACTCCTTAACAAATCTATCGAGAACTCTGTGAACACTCTCATTTGAAAATTCCTTTCTAAAGCCAACTCCGACGTTTGCATAGCCGTCTCCTTTCGGTATGATCCAAGCATAAGCTCCGGGAGCTATTTCCTTTCCAAGAAACATGTAAACTGTGTCTTCATCGCACTCTACATTTCTCATCAAATACTGCTTTGCTGAAGATCGTTCATAATTCCAAAGATCCAGATCCTTCGCAATTCTCGAATTGGCGCCATCGCATGCGATCACGACTTTTGGCTCATGCTCTCCTTTGTTTGTTATGATCTTTCCGTCTTTAAAACCCCTGATTACTGTCTTCAATTCCAATCTATGTCCCGATTCCATAGCAATTCTTTGGATCATCTCATCTCTCCTGACCACATGAAACTCAAAATCGATCCAAAACTCCTTTTTTCCTGTGTTGAAATATACTTTCTTAGTTCTGTTGCTCTCAAATCGTTTTGGAATATCGAAAAGAGAATAGTCCTCGAGCTTTGGAAGAAGAGATTCCATTTCCTTTCTTGTCGGAATGATCTCCCCGCACTTCACAGGAAACCCAAGCTTTTCCCTTTTATCAATTCCCACAACTTCCAAGTCTTTGGAGATACTTCGAAGAGCAAATGCTCCAGCAATACCAACGCCAGCGACTAAAACGTCCACAATCATACTTTGCTTCTCAGATTAAAAAATCTTGGAGAGTCAAAAATCATTTAGCTTTTTATCAACAAAAGCTCATCGTTATGTCTTATGCTGATCTTACCTTTAAGTTCGTTTATGAGCTTGCAGGCTTGGCAAAGATCTTGCGAAGTTGGTTCTCCACAGATCTTACAACTGTTTAGCTCAATCTGAGGATTAGTCATCTTAAGACATTCTGAAAGCTTTTCAAGACTTCTTAGAATTGAGATCTTCCTTCCCGGATACTTTCTTTCGAATTCATAAATGAAGTCCCTCACCACAGCTCTGACAGGGTAATAGCTATACGGACACTCGTCGAAAGTCATTGGATAACCTTTAAGGAAGCCATAAATTACTATTTCCTTTTCATACAACTCCATGAAAGGTTTTACTCTTCTAATTAGTCCTTCTTGATCCTTCTGCGGGATCAATCTTGCAAGTCGATCGATGTCCGCATTGATGAAATTCATCAAGATCGTCTGAGACTCGTCGTCAAGATTGTGTGCGGTTGCAAGCTTATTTGCAGAAAGCTCTCTTGCAGACTTATTGAGTAGATATTTGCGAAAAACTCCGCAATAAGAGCAAGGTAGCTTTTCTCCTATCTTTACAATTTCGTCGAGCTTTGCTGAAAAGTTATCCTCAAATCTCGCTATGTAGTGCTCTATCCCAACTGATCTCGTTACCTCCTTGGCTATTTTCAGAGTTTCCTCTCTGTATCCTTCTATGCCCTCATCTATGGTTATAGCCAGAAATTCGAGATCTCTTCGATCCCCGTAGATTTCAAGCAAAACCTTAGTAAGTGTTGTGCTGTCCTTTCCTCCACTCAAGGCTATTGCGATTCTATCGCCCGTTTCGATCATCTTGTATTTCTTAACAACCGTTCTGATCTTCTTCTCAAAAAAATCAGTAAAATGCTTTCTACAGAGGTGCTTTCCAGAATATCTCTGGTAGTAAACCGCTTCTCTGTTACAATAGGAACACTTCATGGTTTGAGATTTGCCCTACTGTAAACAACTTTTATATCTCTAACACCTTCAAGCGTCGCAAATTCACTCTTAAATCTCTCTATCGTCTCTTTTTCAACTGCATGAACCATGAAATAGACTGAATAATTCCACTTCTCGTTAGGAATCCTCTCTATGAGATGTGTGATTTGATGGAACTCCAAAAGTCTCTTAGCAAGCTTCTCTGGATGATCTGTGCTAATCACGTTCATTCCATTGAACTTAAAACCTATTTTTGACTCGCTAAGCACTCCGCTGAAGTCTCTAACCACGCCTTTCTTTATCAATTCTTCGATTAAGCTAACCGCCTCTTCCTCATCCATTCCAATTTCAAGAAAAGGTCTTTTAGCTATTGGCAAAGATTCAAGTCTTTTTATTTCCTCCGTTAAGCCAAGCTCGTTAATTGTGGCAACTTTCTCTGGCTCAACTCCATAGCTCCAAGAGATGCCTCTGTGAAGATCATACTTCACGTCCATCTTGTAAACCTTCTTAGTCGGTAGTATTACATAATCATCCACTCCAAGTTCCTTAGCAAGTCTCGAGACGATTTCCTCAATCTCCGAAATATTTCGGGCTTTGAGTGTGAACCAAACATTGAAATACGCGTCTCTCAGATAATTGTGCTTAACCCTTTCTCCAAGTTCGTTGATCTTTTTTGCCACAGCTTCATTAACCTTAAAACCCACAAGAGAGGATTGTCTATGGTTTGGAAAAGCTCTATAATTCAAATTTGCACCGTATCTCTTCATTATTCCTGCCAAAAGATACTCTTGAAGCTTTTTCTCAACGTTTTCGTAATCTCTGCCAATTTTTTCAGCTAAATCAACTAAAGGCGTGGTTGAAAGTGGTAAATGATATTGAACCGCCATTAAAAGCTCAGAATCCATCTTCAACCCCTCTAAAATCTTTAGCCTTTTCTTCTGCAATCCTTTCAACGAATTTCTTAGCCTCTTCAATGTCTCCTTTCTCTGCGATCTCCATAAGCTCCGAACTCGAGCCAAGAATGCTGTAAATTCTCATTCTCGCATTCACTGGAATTTCTTTTTGCTTCATGAACTTCTTAAGGTGTTCCATTGCATTTAGGTATACAAAGAGCG
>JANXDJ010000046.1 GCA_025059545.1 Archaeoglobaceae archaeon | reverse complement strand
TGGGAGAAGAGGAATTGAAAAAAGAGGCGATGAGAAATGGATGCATAATCGTTGCAACCTCTAGACTTTACAAGCAATCAACAATTGTCCCGAGAACGATCTTCTGTAGCAGTAGAAATGTAAGGGGAATAAAACTTGGAGAGATCGTAATGACTGAAGGAGATCTTCTAATGGCTCTGAAGAACATGGTTTTCCTCACAAATGGAAGTGATGTTTTCACGCTATCGGAAGCGGGAGTTGAGCTGAGAAGTGTGATCATAAGGGAGAACAAGAGACCAAGGACTGAATTTGCCCCGTTTTTCAAACCATACCTTGGAGCCTTTGCTGGCCCTCTATTTAAGCATAAAACATCTCCTTCACCCTTGGAGCTTTCTACAGATTTTGCCAAGCTTTCAATGCTCTATTTTGCTAAAAGAGATCCAGCACTGGATGAAACTGAGGAAGTGGCTTTAGAGCTACTTGAAGAGATTTCTGGATTGAGAAGGGGTTTAAGATATGAAGAGCTATTGGAAAGAGCTAGAAGAAAAGCCCTTGAAAAATTGAAAGAGAGAAAAATAATGCCCTTGCTAAAAATGGGGAATTTTGTTGTTGCAAATCCATTGGTTTCAACAGATCTTTTTCCAGAATTAAAAAAATTTGAATTGCCAAAAGAGCTCGAGATCGATCTACCTCCAGACCCAATTGAGAGGTTAAAGATAGCTGGAGGTGATTGAAGTGATCATACTTTCAGAAAAAATGTTTTTCTACGAGATGGTTACAGCTTATTCTTTTAGAAGAAAGTGGTTCAACGATGGAGAGCCGAGCATTTCCAGAATCTCCTTGAGTCCGCATAACCTGATAAAATATCGCTTCATCGTCTTCTCAAAGCGTATAAGGGACACTGTAACTAATCCTCTCTTCAGCAATGTTTTAGTTATCTCAAAAGACACTGCTAAAAAAATGAGCCCATTGCTTTTCGATTTTCTTGTTTCTGAAAAGGAGTATCAAGAGCTATTTGAGAAACTCGTATTGTTAACAGATGGAGAAAGGGTTTTCTCGCTTAAAGATGCGCTAAATGAAAATCCCAGACCAATACTTATGACATCTATCGAACTCTCCAAATATTTTGCTGAAAAGCATGGCTTGTATCATGCGATCTTTAGTTCAAACATCACAAAAACGCAGATTTCAGTCTACAAAAGCTTGGATTCAAAATTAGTTGAATTTGATGCTTATAATAGCAAAATGAATGATAAAGATATAGGAAAACTGTTTCGAGAAATTTTTAGAAGACGCTATGGAGAAATTCCAACAATAGAGAAACTGAGAACTGAAAATGAGGAATTTGCAACAAAAATGTTAAGAGAATTTGGTTATGTAAAGTGTGGAGTCCCAAAAATGAGTTTAGAAGAAGTTTTCTTATATGAATCCAATGCTCCAAATCCCTTGTTTCCTACAATGATCCTAAATCCAGAAAATCCAGAACACAGACAATACCTTGACTTCGTAGAGCTGTTCATGGAGCACCCAAATGAGACTCTACTGCTGTATTCAGAGGACTTTGAAAAACTGGAAGAAGAGGATTTTAAACAAATTGCAAGAGCGCTCAGAGAGAAGATAGAAAAAATCCCAGTAGAGCTCCGCATGAAACTTTTAATGTCTATTATTTAATAAAAAAACAATATACCGCTTTTTTCCTTCTCACTCAGTCCACATTTACAGCAATCTAAAGGCTCCTTTTTGAAGAATGGTAACACTCATTGCAACAGTTGAATAGTAATAAATATAAAAACAGGCTATGTAATCGAGTTGCTCAATTATTCCAAAAAATATGTGAATAAAGCCCCTTCTGCGAATTCATGGCAGGAGAAATGGGGGTCTGAACTTGATCCATAGTGGGTTAGCATACTGGTTACGGATTGAGTGTTAATCGGTGTTATTCTTTGCAGTCCTTTGCCCCCATGAAACGGTTTTTTGTCTTGTTTTTTATTCGTTAAAACTATTTGTAACGGTGAAAATGTGATCGAGAGTGAAAGGGTAGATTCCCGAAGTTGTTTTTTTCTTAACTTAAACGATTCCAAGTTTTCGGAAAACCTGTAAGCCAAAAAAAGTGGTAATGATAAGATATAGCGGAAAACTGCTCTCTCCAAGAACTTTGTAAAGAAAGATTCCGAAAAAAATCCCAAATAGAATAACAAGAGTAGTCCCAAGGATGAACTTTAGTTCTTTCGCCATCTCAATCCCAGAAGAGCCATGGCTGAAAGTGCTAAGAGTATTTCGAAGCCTTCAATTTTCTTCAGGTCTTTACTCTGAACGGGTGTGCTTATGACATCAGTTTTGGGAGTTTTAATGGTTTCAGGAGTTGTAGGAGTTGTGGTTGGTGTAGGAGTAGCTTGGGTAATATCGGGAGTTTGAGAGCTTAAAACAAGCCCTTTGAATTCAGAAAGCCACGATTCGAAATTGGAATAGCTAACGCAAACATCGCATTGGCAAACTTCCCAAGCGGTTTGTCCCTTGTAGAATCGATCCCCGACCTTGTCTTCGAAGGGTTTATGGCAAACAGTGTAATTCTCATCCTGCACTTGGTGCCAGAAGCATTTGCTATCTAACCAATAATGCGAAGCCACCCCTAAGGCATACCATTTATTGCATCCAGTCTCTACCTTGGCTTTTTCGAGCCACTCTTCAGCTTTATCCATAGCAGGGCATCTCTTGATTGTAGGGCATTTCCATTCATCTCCTTCAATGCAAGTGCTCGGATCATAGCAGTGATGAAGGTTTGTGTCTTTGAAATCTCTATCTGGAGCAATGGAGCCATTTTTTATTTCCAAATAGCAGTTGCAGTTGAATTCATCGCAGACTTTTTCAGCAAACCAGCGATGTGTATCCCAATCCCAAGCTAAAGTTGGAGAGAGCAAAAGCACCAACACGAGAAGCCTTTTCAACCACATCACCTCACGTATAAATTAGAGGTATATAAATGATCATCTTCTCAGTTATTCTCTTTTAAGTTGTAAGTTTTCACCAACTCTTTGGGATCTCAGCTTCTCAAGAGTTTCAAATATCTCCTTTATCTCTGTCTCTTTGTTACTCCAAATTTCTACGTTATAGCCAAAGGAGTTTATTGAAATAAAATGGCTCTGATAGTAGAACCATGCTATCAGTAAAGCTATTGCGATAAGAAAACTGAATAAAACCACAATTTCTTTGATCGGAATCTCAGGGAGCAAAGAGGCAGGCATCATGAGATACATTATGAGAGCGAAAACGAAAGTCGCAATCGCAGCAATCAAATAGTTCAAAGCCTGATAATAGCGGTATACTAACACATTGATGTAGGGAATGAGTATACTAACGATTTCGTCACCTTTTTTAATCACAACCTTGTCTGGGTAGATCTTGACAAAAGCGATTTTTGTTTCACCAGTGCTTTTGTCCAAGAATTTTATTTCTCTCTCCAGAATCGTTTCCCCCATTGGACCACCTTATCACTTAAAACTTTTCAGTTATCAGTTATACCTTTAGATCTTTCTCAGTTAGATACATACCTCCAACAGGTATGTAGCTAGGGGGTTTCAGAGTTTTCGGATATCTCTTGATCTCCTCCAGCTCTATTGCCATCCATTTCTTTTTATTTCTCTTTCCTTTCAACCTTTTCGCTTTATCCCATCTTTCCTGCGACTTTATGTAGTCTCTCATCTCCTCCTTACTCAAGAAGATCTTGTCTCCAAAGATCTCGTAAAACTTCATCGGATCATCTGCGAAGACGATTTGCTTGATCTTTCCCTCTCCAATAAAACCAGTGTCTTCTCTCGACTGGTAGATCACGAACCTCATTCCAGCTTTTAGCTCCTTGAAAGTTGTAGCGGGTTTAACGAAAACGGTTTTGCCTTCGAAGAAACGCTGTGCAAATCGCTTTGGGATTGGGAAGCTAACTCCAACTATCATGCTACTTTGTATTCTTTTGGTTTTTATTATTTTTTCCATCCTGTATTTGAATTCCACTTTATAATTGATTCTCTTATAAGTGAAAATTTTACAAGTTATAATTGAAGAAAGAAGCTATCAGAGTTTACGAAATCTTGAAATTTAAAAGCTAATCCAGCGAAAAGGCATTTTATTCTTTTTAAAGCAATAAGAAGTCTCAGGCTCTCTTTCTAAAGCTTTTTCAACATGGAAAAATATATATTTGACGTTTACGTGATTATTTTGTGAATCTGAGTCCAGCCCTTTTGCAGGAAGTGAACCGTCTGATAAATCAAAAGATTCAATTCAACAGAGAGTTTTGGGTCCAAATTAGTAAAAAGATTGGGTATCCTGTCAAGCTTGAGGAGTTGTCATTGGAGCAATTGAGAGATGTTGAAAAGGTCATCCCGAAAGAAATGGAAGCGGTGAAAGCATGGAGATTATACATAGACGATTATATTGAGTTCGCTCTTATAGAGGTTAAAAGAAGCTTAACGAGAGGTATTTGTATAAGATGTGCTAGAAAGTGGAAAGAGAAGAGACTGATTAGACCACTTATGATCTTCACAGATGGTGAGGAAAGCTACGTAGTCATAATACTCGGCAAAAGCACTGGTGGAGAAGCAAGGGTGCTATATCTCCATGAAACCCTTTACAGAACTGATGCTGAAGCGATAATCTCCATGGCTTTCCCGGGAGATCAGGAGAGATTGAAAGAATGCTACGATAAATACTTTCTACCCTACGAAAAAGTTAGAGAGGAATTCTTTAATGATTACAGGGATTTGTATCAGGAAATTGTCAAGCAAACAGAGAAAATTCTCAAGGAAGAGACAAGTGGTTATGCTCAAAGATTTCTTGGTAGGCTCATGTTTCTATACTTCTTGCAGAGAAAAGGCTGGTTAAAAGGAGACAAGAGATTCATAGACAAAGTAAAGGATTATTACGAGTTGAACAAGTTGTTCTACGAAGCCCTAAATAAGAAAAACGGTGAAGAAGGGATTCCATTTCTAAATGGCTCTCTTTTTGATAGAGAAAAATATCTGACTCCTGAGCTCGAGAAAAAACTTTATCCAATCATGAATGAGATCTTCCTTAAAGCAAGAGAAACTTTCAATAAATACAACTTTACAGTCGACGAAACTTCACCTCTAGAAGTGGAAGTAAGTATAGATCCTCTCCTCCTTGGAACTGTTCTCGAGAACATGCTTCCAGAGCATGAGAGAGGTGCTAAAGGGACTTTCTATACTCCAATTAATGAAATAAGCTTCATCTGCAAAAGGGCAATAGCCAATTGGCTCGGGCTCAAAGACAGGGTTGAAGAAACTGGTAGTGGCTATGTGTTCATCGATGCTCTCGATGAATACGTAAACAAATTGAAAAAAGAAAAAGATGAGAGCAAAGTCAGGGATTTTCGGAAAAAGTTGTTAAATTTGAAAGTTCTCGATCCTGCTGTAGGTTCGGGAGGTTTTCTCGTAGTAATGATGCAAACAATTCTCCAGCTAATCCAAGAAGTGGAGGAAGCTTGCGGATGGAAAACGGATGTTGAGCTATACAAAAGGACGATCATTCCAAATCTATATGGTTTCGACATAGAGCCTGAAGCTGTAGAGATTGCGAGACTCAGAATTTGGCTTTCTCTTATCGTTGCTCAGAAAAAACCTGAACCACTTCCAAATCTCGACCTGAACATCGTAACCATTGGGGATTCTTTACAGACTCCCAAAGGGGTTCAGGAGCTTATCCATAGGTGGGTGGAAGATTCAGAATATCGGATTTTTGCTGAGGAGATCGAAAACCTCAAAGCAAAATACTTGAACGAGCACGATCCAGAAATGAAAAATGCTTTGAGAAAGAAAATTGAGGAAAAGCAGATTGAATTTCGACGAAAAACTGGAATGGAGTTCAGAGCTGCTCCACCAATTGAGTTCTACATGCCGACTCTCGCAGATGTCATCGTGATGAACCCGCCCTATGTTAGGCAGGAGTCGATCCAAAAGGAGAGAAAAGAGGAATACTCTGCTCTGTACGGGCTCGATAAAAAATCGGATCTCTATGCTTATTTCATGGTGAGGATCCTAAGACTCCTTACCAAAAATGGGGTGGCGGTAGCGATAACTTCAGATAAATGGCTCGAAGTTGGTTATGGTGAAGAATTGCAAAAAAAGCTAAAACCACATCTAATTGCAGTTTATGGGCAAAAGACAAGGAGCTTTGGAGCAGACATAAACACCGTCATATCTGCTTTGAAAAGAGAAAGATTGGCAGAAGATAGTCCAATTGAGTTCATCTACTTGGAAAAATACGGAGAAGAGAAAGTGATAAATTACAAGAAGATCCCACGCAAAGAGCTTCAGCCAGGAAAGTGGTATTATCTTAGAGCCCCAAGGATCTTTGAAGAGTTAATCAAGCCGAAATTAACAGAAAAGCTCGGAGATTTCGCAGAGATAAAGAGGGGGTTCACTACAGGAGCAAATGAGTTCTTCTACATGAAAGATATTACACATCTCTATGAGAGCGATTATCTCGTAAATCCAAAGAAGTTTGAGGAATGGGGGGTTAAAGCAAAAAATAGAAGAGAGCTTGAAGAACAGAGCTTGATTTACATTGAGAATGAAGGTGGGGAGAGATTTGTAATAAATAGGAAAGATGTTCTTCCAGTTTTTAGGTCGCCTAGAGATGTTGAAAGCTGGGTGATCGAGAGTCCTACAACCTTGGTTCTCTACACAGATAACCCGGGGCTTTTTACCAAAAAATACATACAATGGGGGGAGAGTAAGGAGATTGAAATAAAGAAAGGAGTGAATAAAGGCAAGAAAGTTGTAGGCTATCACAAACTCGAAACCCTGAGGAACAGATCCCCATGGTATTCGCTAACTGGAACTCTCAAGCCAACCAATCTTATTCTAATCAAATTCAATCAAGAGAGACACTTTGAATTGCTATCTTTGAGTCCAATATTGGCAGATCACACTTGTGATCTTCTATACCTGAGAAAAGATGGCAATTTGAGAAACTACACCAACCTCTGGCTATACTTGAATTCAACGGTCTTCTACTTAACAAAAGAGATGTATGGAATGAGAATGGGTGGAGGAGGTGGAGTTCTTCAAATGCTGACTAACTTTTTCGAAAACATTCCAGTCCCAGACCTCTCAACGCTTAAGATAGACTTTGATGCGGAAAAGCTAATGAAAAGAAAACCTCTGCCATACTATGAGGAAATAAAACAGCCTGATAGAAAAGAGCTAGATAAAGCTGTTCTAAAAGCAATGGGTTTTCCAGAGAAGGAGCTTGATAAACTCGTTGAAGAGCTTCACAAAGCCTTCGTTGAAGTAGTTGAAGACAGGCTTATCAAAGCGGATAGACCACTCCCGACTGAAACCGTGGAAGAGGAAGAAGCTGAGAAAAAGAAAAGAAAGAGAAGGGCGAGAGCATGAAGATCATAGACAACAAGAAGATCACGCTTGCAGAAGTTCTCAACAGAGAGTTTCCAGATCAAAACGAGATAGCAATTGCAACCGCATACTTCAACATCATGGGTTATAGAGCTATCTCTGAAGGGCTTGGAGACAAGCAGATGAAACTTCTTCTCGGTAGAGAGCCAACAGAAAGAATAAAATGGGAAGATGAGATTTTAAGAGAACTTGAGGAGTTTGAAGATGATCCGGAATACTTTAAAACGCTTCAAAAAGCAATTCAATACTTTAAAAGTGAAAAAAGAGAGGTAAGATTGATTGAAGGAAGATTTTTCCATGGAAAAGCCTACATCGGTGTATCTCCGTCGATCAAGAATGTAAAGAGAGGGATAGGAATCGTTGGAAGTAGCAATTTCACCTATGGGGGTCTTGTTACCAACAGGGAGCTTAACATGCTTAACACTGACAGAGAAGTCGTTCAGGAGCTTTGCGAGTGGTTTGAAGAGCAATGGGAGAGTGGGAGAGAATACAAAGACGAGTTCATTTCTCTCCTGAGCAACTACTCAACAACGTGGAGCCCCTATGAAGTAGCAGCTAAAGCCCTCTACGAAGCATACAAGGGAAGCCTGATGCAAAAGGAAGAGAAGTTGCTTAAAAACCTCTTTCCACACCAACAGCTCACATACATAGATGCCATGGCGAAACTCGAGAAATATGGAGGAGTAGTCATAGCGGACTCCACTGGATTGGGTAAATCAAGAGTGGCTCTAGCAATAGCCCATGAGTTCATCAGACAAGGGATAAGACCACTCCTAATTGCTCCAAAAGCGATTCTTGACACCACTTGGGAAGGTGAAATGAGAAGCACCCTTGTGAGAGTTGAAACCATAAGCATGGAGATGCTCTCTCAGAATCCAGAGATCGTTGAGAATTTCATTGGAGAGAATGGTCCAAAGTTGATAATAGTGGATGAGGCCCATTACTTCAGAAGGGCTTCAACTAACAGATACCTAGCACTGCAAAACTTGATCCTGAAAAATAAAGCTAAAGTTGTCCTAATGACAGCAACTCCTATTAACACGAAGCTAATGGATCTTTACTCTCTTTTCAGCCTGTATCTCCCAGATGACGCAATAGCGGACATGGGCTATCCTTCTTTGAGAAACTACTTTGTCTTGATGCAGAAAAACTGGCTAGAGGGAAAGCCAATCGACATGGATGAAGTTCTCCGCAGATTCATGGTAAGGCACTCGAGAGATCTTGCAAAAATACTCGATAGAGAGGGGAAAATAAGGTTCCCAAAGAGATTGTTCGATGAAAAATTGGAGAGATATTCGATTCCAGTAAGCCTTCAAGAGATCGATGAAGCCCTGGAAAAGCTAAAAATGCCATACTATGATCTATCGATTGAGAAGCTCTCTGCAAACTTCATGCTCCCCGATGGGAAAAAATTGTCAGAAGTCGATCCAAAACTGATTGAGAATCTCAAAAACCTCGTAAAGACGATATTCAAGATAAGCCTATTCAAGAGGCTTGAAAGCAGCTTTGAAGCTTTTCGAAAGACAGTTGAAAGGACAATGAAGTATGCTGAAGTGGCAAAGCTTTATGCGGAAAATCACGGTATTTTCATTCCTCCAAGACTGAAGGGAGACATTCTCAAGATTTTCAATGGGGAGCTCGACGATGAGTCCTTTTTCGAGCTACCATCTCCAGAAGAGCTATTTAAGAAGGATCCAAGATTGAAGGAGAAATGCAAGTTGGACGATGAGGAGAAAAAAGAATTCATCAAAGCTTGTGAATCAGACATAGAGATCTACAGAGAGCTGATTAAGAAAGTGGAAGTGGAAGACAAGAAATTCGAGCTCGCTGAAAAAAGGATTGAGGAAATTTTCGAACAGCTAACAGATTCACAAGGACTGATCATCTTCACCCAATTCGCTGATACCGCTCATTATTTGTATTCTAAGCTAAAAGATCTTGGCAGAGTTACCTTGGTAACGGGGAGTGGGGCAATTGTAGAGGGTAAGGCTAGGGATGAGAGCGAAGCGGTAGAGTATTTCAGGAGGAATGGTGGAATCCTTGTAAGCACTGACGTTCTTTCAGCAGGGCAGAATCTTCAGAATGCTCAGTTTATCATGAACTACGATTTTCCATGGAATCCTGTAGTGATAATCCAAAGAATAGGGAGAATAGACAGAATTGGCTCACCATACTCTGAAGTTTACATATTGAACTTACTTCCAAAGAATGGGGATCCCGATGATCCTGAGAGCTTAGAATACTTCTTAAACTTGATTGGAAGGCTTTATCAGAGACTTGAAATGATCCGTGAAACAATCGGGCTTGAAGCCTCAACTCTTGGTGAAGAAGCGGCACCCAAGGATTTTAGCCTGCAGTTAAGGCTCGCTAAAAACGATAGCAAAGTGCTTGAGGTCCTTGAAAAACAGATGGAGCAGTTCATTAGAGATCCGATAGACATACTTGTCAAGATCCTCGGTGAGAAAGGGCTTGATTGGGTGCAAAAAATTCCTTCAGGTATTGGTGCTATAAAAGATGCAAACTTTAAGGGCTTGTTTGTTCTTTTCACAGATGGAAAAGACTTCTTCTGGAGGCTTCACGATTTCTCAAATGACAAGATTATAAGTTCTCCGAATGAAATCGTTGATCTCCTTCTCGAGGGGGATAGAGAGCAGAAGGGTGAAAGCATACCCTATGAGGAGCTCGTAAACCTGTTGAGGCAAGTAAAAGATGAAATGAAAAAAGAAATTGAGAAAAAGATCCTAATGGAAAGGACTAGGGGACCAAGAGCTGATAAATTAATCAGAGAGCTCTACGATGCGTTGTCTCTTTCAGGTGAAGAGGGCGAAAGATTGGCTGCGATGTTCAGAAAAGTTACGAACCAAGCAACTGTTGTCAGGACTTTGCAGGATGCTTATAGAAAAGAAGGAATAGATGGCTTACTCAAAAAAGCTAAAGAGATCTTGCCGATTGCTGTTTTGCAAGAAAAGTTTGTAGAAAGAGAAGAACCCAAAAAGCTGAAAAGAGTCTGCTGGTGCTATTTTAGAGAAGTAAATCACTGAGCTGCTCTTTTCCTTATTTCTTCGCATCTCTCTCTTATATTGCAGGATTTGCACTTTCTACCATTATTGGCGGCGAATTTCAGAGCATAGTTTAGATCTGCTTTCAAAAGCTCTCTCATCTCGCTCACAGTGTAGATCAGATCGCTTCTGAGTCTTTCGTCGTAGTTTATTCTAAACTTTTTTCCGTCTCCATAAACTATAACGCCATGCTTTACTTTGCTTCCAGTTTTCTCTTCTAAAAGCCAACAATAAGCAGCTAACTGTAGAACATGACCTCTGTAGGGTTTCATTGGACTTTTTGAGCTTTTAAATTCTATAGGGATATAATCCCTTCCCCTCACTATCACAAAATCTGGTTTTCCTACAATCTGGAGTTTTTTAGAGAAGAGAGGTCTCTCAAGACGAATGGCGTCTGTGTATACTATTTCCCCCTTCGGGATCTTTCTTTGCTTCTTTCCT